>JAGATV010000056.1 GCA_017621075.1 Lachnospiraceae bacterium | reverse complement strand
CCCTGTACCTACAATCCGGAACCCATTGCGGATTTCTTTGACATTTTCTATATTGGGGAAGGAGAGACCCAGTACGGCAATTTGATCGCACTGTACAAAAAATGCAAAGAAGAAGGGGCCGGAAGAGAAGAATTCTTACGCCGTGCCGCAAAGATTCCCGGCATGTATGTACCCAGATTTTATGAAACAACCTACCATGAGGATGGCACCATTGCTTCCTTTTCCCCTACAGAAGAAGGCATCCCTGCCACGATCCTAAAAGAGATCGCCATGGATGTGACAAGCGCCGGCTACCCCATGAAACCGGTTGTTCCCTATATCAAGGTCACCCAGGACAGGGTAGTGCTGGAAATCCAGCGCGGCTGCATCAGAGGCTGTCGTTTCTGTCAGGCAGGACAGCTTTATCGCCCTGTCAGGGAACGGGATGTGGACACCCTGAAGCAATACGCTTTGGAAATGCTTGAAAACACCGGACAGGAGGAGATCTCCCTAAGCTCCTTAAGCTCCAGCGATTACAGCCGATTGCCGGAATTGATCGATTTCCTCATAGAAAACTGCGGAAAGGACCACATCAATATCTCCCTGCCCTCCCTGCGCATCGACGCCTTTTCCCTGGACGTGATGAGCAAAGTGCAGGATGTCAAGAAGTCAAGCCTTACCTTCGCACCGGAGGCCGGGAGCCAGAGGCTGCGCAATGTAATCAACAAAGGGTTGACAGAGGAAGATATCCTTCAGGGCTCCACGCTTGCCTTTGAAGGCGGATGGACCAGGGTCAAGCTGTATTTCATGCTTGGGCTTCCCACGGAGACAGAAGAGGATATCCGTGGCATTGCAGAACTTTCCAACAAAATCGCAGCAACTTTCTTTGAAGTGGTTCCCAAGGAAAAACGCACTAACGGCAAGGTACAGATCGTCACCAGTACCTCCTTTTTCGTTCCCAAGCCTTTTACCCCTTTTCAGTGGGCGAGACAGTGTACCAAAGAAGAATTTATTGAGAAAGCATATCAGACCAAAAGAGCCATCTCCGAACAGTTGAACCAAAAGAGCATCAAATATAACTGGCACGAAGCAGATGCCAGTGTCTTAGAGGGCGTGCTTGCCAGAGGGGACAGAAGACTTTCCAGGGTGCTGTTAAGAGTATATGAAAAAGGCTGTTTTTATGACGCCTGGAGTGAATATTTCAAAAATGATGTCTGGATGGAAGCCTTTGCAGAATGTGGTCTGGACCCTGACTTTTACTGCACACGGGAACGGAATCTGGATGAAATATTCCCATGGGATTTCATTGACTGTGGTGTCACTAAAGACTTTTTGAAACGGGAATGGCTAAAATCCCAAAAAGAAGAAGTTTCCAAAAACTGCAGACTGCAATGTCAGGGCTGCGGTGCCCAAAGGTTCGGCGGCGGTGTCTGCACAGAAGCCAAAGGACAAGAAACAGCCCCCAAGAACGAGAGCAGTAACCCAAGTGTAAACAGAACGGATTCCTTAAGCTCCGTAAATCCTTCCGGCACAATCCCCGGCTCCCGGACCCGCCTGAGGGTGAAGTTTTCCAAGCACGGGGCTATACGCTTTATCGGTCATTTGGATGTGATGAGATTCTTCCAGAAAGCAATCCGCCGTGCAAATATCGATGTGGCTTATACCGCCGGCTTCAGCCCTCACCAGATTATGTCCTTTGCCTCACCTTTGGGCGTTGGCCTTGAGAGCAACGGTGAGTATATGGATATCGAAGTTTCTTCCAAAACCTCCTGTGAAGAGGTGAAGGAACGCCTGAATCAGGCATGTGTCCCCGGCATCCGTATTCTGGATGTATGTGAATTGCCGGACAATGCCGGAAATGCCATGGCAAGCGTTGCAGCTGCTTCCTACACCGTACGTTTTGCAAAAGGAAAGGCTCCCAGAGCTGATCTGTCTGCATACCTGCCAGGATTTTTGGAAAAAGAAAGTATCCTGATCACCAAGGAAGGCAAAAACGGTCTCAGGGAGGTAAATATCCGCCCCGGTATCTATTCCTGCAAATGGGAGGATGACTCGTTAAAACTTTTAGTGGATGCGTCCAGTGCCGGCAATATCAAACCCATACAAGTGGTAAGCGCCATGCTGCAGGATCTGGGAGAGGATCTTGCCGAAAACGCTTTGCGCATCACCAGGGAGGAAACCTACACCAACATGCCCGATGAGGATGGCAGTATGAGACTGGTGCCCCTACAGGATGTAAACGGAGGCCGGTATAAACAATGAGTCGTCAGATCACACCATCAAATAAAATCACCTTAACGGACATACAGGCCAATGCAGGACATGGCGGAAAGCTGATTTTCACTGACTATCAAGGTCAACAGGCTGCCTTGCTGATCCGGGACAACCGTCTGAAGGCAATACAGTTTTTGCCCGAACAGCAAAGTAAGGTGGGCGCCGTCTATATCGGGAAAGTCAAAAAGGCGGTCAGAAACCTGGATGCCTATTTTGTGGAAATCGGTGCAAAAACAAGGGAAATCTGTTTTTTATCCAAGAAAGATGCTGCTTATCCGTTTCTTTTGAATCGTGCATATGACGGACGTATCCTGGAGGGAGATGAGTTTCCCGTACAGGTTATAAAAGATGCCCAGAAGACCAAGCAGCCATCCGTGACCACCTTAATCTCCCTGTCCAACGATTACTTTGCCATAAGTGTGGGAGAGACACGGACCGGATACTCCAACAAATTTTCTCCGGAAGAAAAGAAGCGTCTGATGAAGCTGATGGAAGATCCTAAGTGGAGCCTCCTTCCCCTAAAACTGCCCCTTCAGCCTGACGGATCAGAAAAGAAACTGCCTGTGGGAATGGTTGTTCGGACTCAGGCTGCAAATCCGGAAGACACGCAGGCATTATACGACCGGTTTGAACAACTTTCCGGCCGTTTCTTCCATTTATTTGAATCTGCCCTACACCGCACCTGTTTTAGCTGTCTGGAAGCACCCAAGGCCCCTTGGCAGGCTGTTTTTGAACAGCTTGCATATCCTTATGAATATGACGAGATTCTCACGGATAATGCTTTGATATACAACTGCATGCTGGCATCAGACATGCTTCCCGGGGACAAATCCCTTCGCCTGTATGATGAACTGCAAAGCGAACAATTACCCTTATCCAAACTTTATGGTTTGGAGTCCAAGATACAGGGAGCCTTGGACCGCCGTGTATGGCTTAAATCGGGCGGTTATCTTGTCATTGATCAAACAGAGGCTCTGACTGCCATCGACGTAAATTCAGGCAAATACGAAGCCGGAAAGGGTACGGAAGAAGCTTTTTTCCGGATCAACATGGAAGCCGCCGAAGAAATAGCCATCCAACTGCGCCTCCGCAATCTAAGCGGCATCATCATCGTAGATTTCATCAATATGAAAGAGAAAGCGCATCAGGATAAATTACTGAACGCTATGCGTCATTTTGTAAACAGCGACAGACAAAAGACCGCCATTGTGGATATGACCCCCTTGGGTCTGGTGGAGATTACCCGCAAGAAGGGAGCTAAAACTCTGTCCGAACAGATAAAGCAACAGGAAAGGAAGCCTTATCATGGCACTGGAATTAAAGCATTTTGAAAAGGTAAAAGACGGCAAATACCTAAAAAACTATGAAATCACCTACACCAACAAAGCCGGCAAAGAAAAGAAATATGAAATTGTGAGCCGTAGAGAGCTGACTTCCAGCGAAGATCTGGGGACCGCTCCCAGCGGGGTTTCCATCGTAGCTACCTGCGATGACAGAATGCTGTTACTCCATGAATTTCGCATGGGCGTCAATCGCACCATCTATAATCTCTGTGCCGGCATGCTGGAAGAAGGGGAGAGTGTAGAAGAGTGCATTGCCAGAGAACTCTATGAAGAAACCGGGTTGCGTGTGCGAAACATCCGCAAGATTCTTCCTCCTTCCTTTGCCGCAGTGGCAATTTCCGATACTTCCACCTATATTGCCTTTGCAGAGGTGGAGGGAGACTTTTCTGACCACTCTTCGGAAAATGAACAGATTGAAGCCGCCTTTTATTCCAAGGAAGAAGTCAAAGAACTGTTAGAGACACAATCCTTCAGTTCACGGGCACAGATGGCAGCTTACTTTTTTGCCTATTATGGTTTTTAAAGGGACGAATGAAAGGAGAGTATACCTGTTTATGAAAATTTTTGTCTATGCAATGCGTGAGTTTGATGAAAAGGAATTTTTTGATCAGTTTTGCGAAGAGTTCCATTGTGAATACAGTTATTGTGTTGATTATCCCAAGGAATCCAACATAGAGTTGGCAAAAGGCTATGATGCAGTCAGTGTTACTCCCTGCGACATGAACGCAGCGGTATTGGATCGTTTTTACGACATGGGGGTGCGCTGTATCGCCACCCGCTCCATCGGTTTTGATCACATAGACCTGGTTCGTGCCAAAGAACTGGGAATGGGTGTCTGTCATGTGTCCTATGCACCGGAAACAGTAGCTGATTACGCCATCATGCTGATGCTTATGTGCTGCAGAAATATCTGTCACATTCTGAACCGGGCTTCCATCCAGGATTTTACCTTAAAGGGCAAGATGGGCAAGGATCTGTGTGACTGCACAGTAGGAGTCATCGGAACGGGACAGATCGGAAGCACTGTCATCAGACATTTGTCATCCTTTGGCTGCAATATATTAGCTTATGACCTGTACCCTAAGAAAGAGTTGGAGGGGATTGCACAATATGTCTCCTTGGAAACATTATACTCTCAATCGGACATCATCACCCTCCATACGCCTTCCACAAAAGAAAATTATCATTTGCTGGATGCGGAAGCATTCCGACAGATGAAAGAAGGTGTGATCATCGTCAATACAGCAAGAGGTGCTCTCATTGATACATATTCTCTGATAGACGCCTTGGAATCCGGAAAGATCGGTCATGCCGCTTTAGATGTTTTAGAAAAGGAAGATGGTCTTTATTATGCCAACCGCATGGGCGATGTCATTGAGAATCGGGAAATGGCCATCCTCCGAGCCTTTCCTAATGTGATCCTGTCTCCGCATACCGCTTTTTACACAAAAAAAGTAGTCAGGGATATGGCTTACAAAACCATCAAGGGTGTCCACGATATGATGAATCATATTGAAAATCCTTTGGTCATCCAAACACTTCGTGATAAACAGCAGTAGAAAGGCAGAGCCAACTATGCGCAAAACACAAGTTTAACGAATAGTTGGCTCTTATTTTATTCATCCGATCCGGTATTGTCACTATTATTGGATATTGCAGCTTTTCCGGCAAGGAACCCGGATAAAACCGCCTGCAGATCCACGCCGGTTGCTTCCTTGAGACCGTCTGTCACCTGAACCACCGTTCCCATGACATCTTTCATGAGCTTTGCAGAATTACCGTCACCATACATTGTGATCTTATCTACATTGCTAAGAGGGGTTGCCGCATTCTTAACCACTTCCGGAAGTGCCTTAAAATACATCTCCAAGACGGCAGCTTCTCCCATTTTAGCCATAGCCTCAGCCTTTTTCTCAATACCTTCAGCCTCTGCAACAGCCTTTGCACGAATGGCTTCAGCTTCTGCAAGGCCCTTGGTACGGATACCTTCCGCTTCCTGTTCCATAGTGTACTTTTTTGCTTCCGCTTGCGCTTTCATGGCTTCCGCTTCTTTTTCCGTCTCAAATTTCTTTGCCTCAGCTTCTCGTTGGCGCTCATACAGTTCAGCATCCGCAAGCTGTTGTTTGGCAAATTTGTCAGCTTCCGCTTTTTTCTTGACTTGGGCATCCAGAGCCTGTTCCATGACCTCGGCTTCTTTCTGCTTTAAGAGGATTTCCTTTTCCTGCTTGGCAATATTTGCATTTGCAGTAGTGATTTCAATGGTCTTACGCTGTTCCTCCTCCTGGATCTTATAGGCCGAATCAGCCTCAGCCTTCTTGATATCCGATTCCCGTTTCAATTCAGCTTTCTGAATGGCAAGTTCATTCTGTTTCTTAGCGATTTCAGATTCTGCATTCACCTCAGCTTCATTTGCTTCACGCTTTGCATTGGCCTGGGCTTTTGCAATTTCTTTTTCGCTGTCCGCACGGGAAATTGCAGCATTTTTCTGAATCTTCACAATGTTATCCACACCAAGGTTTTCAATGACGCCATTGCCGTCCACAAAATTCTGGACATTGAAGCTGATGATATCAAGACCCATGGCTGCCAGGTCGGGCTCTGCATTTTCTTTGACAAGCATTGCAAATTTCTGACGGTCAGAAACCATCTCTTCCAGAGCCATCTTACCTACGATCTCACGAACATTACCTTCCAAAACCTCCCTGGCCACTCTTCCGATATACTCAGAATTCTTGTTCAGGAAATTCTGCGCCGCAAGCTTCAGACGTTCTTCATTGTCACTGATCTTGACATTTACCGTGGCATCCACATTGATATTGATGTAATCTGCGGTAGGAACTGCATTGGAAGTCTTAACATCAATGGGGATCAACTGAAGGTTCAGTTCATCCTTTCTCTCAAGAAAGGGGATCTTGACACCGGCCTTACCGATCAGCACCTTCGGATTCTTTCTCAGACCGGAAATGATGATCGCAGTATCCGGCGAAGCCTTCACATAACCCGTCAGAAAGATAAGAATGATCAATATCAGGGCCAGAGCAATGGGAAAAATAATAGTAAACAGCATTTGATACTCCTCCTCTTTTGTATTTATATTCAACTCAAGGGTTCAACTTGAGTATGATTTCTCATTTTATCAAATATTTTACATAATCTCAATGGAATCCAGGATCACAGTAAAGGGACCGTCATTCTCTAAATCCACCTTCATGTCAGCGCCAAAAATCCCCTGCTCCACCACAGGAATTTCCTGACTGCAAAGATCAATGATATGTCGGTACAATTTTTCAGCCATTTCCGGCTGTCCTGCCCGGACAAAGGAAGGTCGGTTACCTTTTTTGCAATCTGCATAAAGGGTAAACTGGGATACCAGAAGCAATTCCCCCTTTACAGAACTTAGGTCAAGGTTGGTCTTTCCGTTTTCATCCTCAAAAATGCGCATACCGATGAGTTTGCGGGTCATCTTGTCTGCAATTTCCTCATTATCTTCCTGACAGACACCGATCAATACCAGAAGACCTTTATTGATTTTGCCCACCACCTGGCCATCCACGGAAACACTTGCACGATTTACCCGCTGTATCACAAAACGCATTTATTTATCCTCCTCATGGTCATCTGTGTCACTGCTCTTATCCCCGTCGGTTTTCCTGGAATACCGCTTTTGCTCTTGTTGCATTCTGTGTTCCGGAATAAACTCATGGAATATCCCCTCTGCATCTACCGAACCTACATCCATATAATTTTCTGTATCCTCAGGCATGGAGCGTTTCCTCAGTCTTATGTTCACCAAAGATTTGACGGCAGAATAAATAACGGCAAGGATAGGCACTCCTACTATCATGCCAAGGACACCGAACAAACCACCAAAGAAGGTAATTGCAAAAATAACCCAGAATCCGGTAAGTCCTGTGGAATCTCCAAGGATCTTAGGGCCGAGGACATTTCCGTCAAACTGTTGTAATGCCAGTATAAAAAGTGCAAAGTAAACACAGTTCAAAGGATGTAGCGGATCTACAACAAAGATCAGTATGATGCTGGGAATGGCACCCAGATATGGTCCGAAAAACGGAATGATATTGGTAATACCCACCACTACACTGATCAGGGCGGCATAAGGGGTATTCAGCAGGGTTGTACCAATAAAGCAAAGAAGACCGATAATAATGGAATCCAACACCTTGCCACTGATAAACCCGATAAAAGTCTTGTGGGTAAAACGGAAATTGCTGATGACAACATTAGCTGTCTGCGTGTCTAAAAATGCATAAGCCATCTTTTTTGCCTGTCCTGCGAACTTCTCTTTGCTGGCCAAAACATAGATGGAAATCACAAAGCCGATGATAAAATCCCACAAAATTCCCAGCACACTGATCACACTGAGAGACACCACCTTGATCAGTTCGCTTGTGGTTGAAAAGACAGTCTCATTCAGAAACCGCTCCAATTCTTCGGAATACCGGTCCAACAGTCTCGTTACATAATCGCTGAGTTCCGGGTTGTCTGTCAAGATTCTGTCCAGCCAGTTTGTCATGTTGTTGATATAAGTATCAAAATTATTGACAATGTTCATGATACTGGGAACGATCTGGGACAGCATCATTGCACACAAACTGTAAATCAATGCAAAAAACAATACTGCAGTGATGAGGATGCCAATCCCACGCACCACCGAATTACGCTTTCTGGATTCCTTTATCTTTAATTTTTCACAGGCAGGAAACAGTAGGCGGTATTCCACATAGTTGAGTATGGGCGTAAGCAGGTATGCCAGCCCGAAACCAAACACGATGGGCATCATGATATTTATGACAGCTTTCAGACCTGCCTTAATATTTGCACCGTGGAACATCAGATAATAAAAACAGATTCCTCCGACAACAACGAGAAAAGCTGTCATCCCCCAGCAGAAATACTGGGTATTGAACCTCTTTTTCCTGGAAGTCCCGCCTTCTTTATCTTCCTGTCTATACTGAAATGAATCTGCCATGGAAACCGTCCTCTCATTTGTATTTATGATACTATTTTATGATACCACACTCTCTTATAGTATCACAAGGGAAAAACGTATAAAATATCCTTGATCGTGCTTGCAGACGGGGCATAATGCAGGTGCCTTATCCCCCTTGTACACAAAACCGCAGTTCAGACACATCCACTCCTCTTCTACATCCGATACAAAAAGTTTTCCCGACTCCATAAGTTCGGCATATTTTCCAAACCGGTCACCATGTACTTTTTCAATTTCTGCAATCTTAAAAAATGAGGCTGCAATTTTCTGGAATCCTTCTTCCAGTGCCTTTTCACCAAAGGTTTGATAGACAGGCTTATACTCTTCATATTCATTGTGCTGTGCCATACGCAGAAGATCTGCTGTATTGTCGGAAATATCTACAGGATATCCTCCGTCTGCCACAATAGTCTCCCCTGCGAGTTCTCTCAAATGTTCATAAAAGATTTCTGCATGTTCTTTTTCCTGAGAAGCAGTAAACGCAAAGACCGCGCTGATAACATGAAGTCCGTCTCTCTCGGCCTGGGATGCCGCAAACGTATAACGGTTGCGTGCCTGGCTCTCCCCTGCAAACGCCCTCATAAGATTGTCCTTTGTTTCACTGTCCTTAAACGGTATGCTCATATCCTCTCCTATCCGTGCCCATTGGCGGAATCTTCTCTGCATGGCACATTTCTTTTCCATTAAGTATTTCCGCTTAAAGCGAAAATATGAGCCCTTTCCGGCAAAGAAATGATTTGGCAAAAAACTATTGTCTGCGTTTGTAAAAAAAGCTAAAATAGTAATGAAACATTATTTTGGAAAGAGGTAATAACATTGGCAGTCATCAAAAGTGACAATTATCATGACGAACAAAACAAACAAAATGTGCTGAAAATACGAGCAATTTTAGATACCCTGCCCCCGTTCTGCCGCAATTTCTTCCGGGGGATCGAAGAATATACCTCCACCCGCACAAGACTTGCATACGCTTATGACATAAGGTTGTTTTTTGAATTTCTGCACGAAAAGAACAGCGCCCTTTCAAAATTAGAGATCAAGGATTTCCCTCTTTCCGTGCTGGATCAGATCACCCGGATGGATATTGAAGAATATTTAGAATACATTTCTCTTTATCAAAAAGACGGGAAAGATGTCACAAACGAAGAGCGCGGAAAGGCCCGCAAATTATCTGCCTTAAGAAGTTTTTATAACTATTTCTTTGAAAACGAACTAATTGAGAAAAATACAGCCGCTCTGGTCCCTCTTCCCAAACGCCATGAAAAGGAGATCATCCGGCTGGAACCCAATGAAGTGGCAATTCTCCTGGATCAGGTGGAAGCGGGAAGCAAACTGACCAAAAAAGAACTGGAATATCATAAAAAAACCAAGATAAGGGACGTGGCACTCCTAACTCTTCTGTTGGGCACGGGCATCCGTGTATCCGAGTGTGTGGGGCTGGACATCTCAGATGTCAATTTTGATGTAGGGGGAATCAAGATCCGCAGAAAAGGCGGATATGAAGCGATCATCTATTTTGGGGATGAAGTGGAAACTGCTCTCTTGGATTATTTGGAAGAACGGGAAAAGATCATTCCGGAAGAAGGTCACGAAAACGCCCTCTTCCTCTCGCTGCAAAACAGACGTATGGCTGTACGCTCCGTTGAAAATCTTGTAAAAAAATACGCCTCCCGGGTCACTACCTTAAAAAAGATCACGCCCCATAAGCTTAGGAGCACTTATGGCACTACCCTGTACCAGGAAACCGGAGATATCTATCTGGTGGCCGATGTCCTGGGACATAAGGACGTCAATACCACCAGGCGCCACTACGCCGCTTTAGAAGATGAAAGGCGACGCAGAGCAGCAAATGTGGTCCGCCTGCGGGAAAAACACAAGGATGCTGATGAAGGGTGAACTTCATTTCACAAATTCATCGGAATAATAAGGTACTGTGATATGCTGTCCCACCCTCACGGAAGCATCCTCATCCAGATGATTGATATGGACTACTTCCGCAATATATTCGTTCTTGTCCTTATACTGCTCGTAATCTATATACCGGTCTGCAATATTCCAAAGGTTTTCTCCGCTCTGCACAGTGATACGGGTATAATATTTGAAAGTCATGGCTTCACCTTCATTTGCACTTATCCTGACAGCATGATAGGAAACCGCACACACTGTAACCAGACATAAAGTCAGCAGCGCAGTAGCGATCTTTCTTCTGAACTTTCTCTGTCTGCGCAGTCTTCTCTTGTAACAGTGCAGCTCTCTCTCTGTCATATTGGTTACATCCTTTTGTGCTCTCATCATAAGTTTCTCCTCTTCTATAGCTTTCATCCTTTAAGCCTTTGTTCTTAAGCTTCTGTCATGAAAGCAAACCAGAAAGTCAGTTCGGAACGTATGTTCTTTATAGTTGTATTATATCGAACGTGCATTCTGCTGTCAATAGAAAAATCGAACATATTTTTGGAATATATGTTTGCTTTTTTGTCTTTTCTATGTTATACTGAATAAAAACCAGTAAACATGATCTTTATGATTATCTTTCAAGCGGAGGATTCTATTTATGGGATATGGTAAGATTTCAGCCAAACAACAGGAGATTCTTGACTACATAAAGGATGAGATATTGAAAAGAGGCTATCCTCCCACTGTACGCGAGATCTGTGAGACCGTCCACCTTAAATCCACCTCTTCCGTACACTCCCATCTGGAGACCTTGGAGAAGAACGGCTATATCCGCAGGGACCCTACCAAGCCCCGTGCCATTGAGATCTGCGATGACAGCTTTCAGATCGTCCGCACCGAGATGGTAAGCCTTCCTGTGATCGGCAATGTTGCCGCCGGACAGCCCATCCTTGCAGAAGAAAATATCCAGGAATATTTCCCGGTTCCCGCAGATGTAGTTCCCAAAGGAGAATCTTTCATTCTGAATGTCCGCGGAGATTCCATGATAAATGCAGGCATTTTTAACGGCGACCGTGTATTTGTCAATTGCTGCTCTACCGCCCGCAATGGGGAGATCGTGGTGGCATTGATTGAAGATTCCGCTACCGTAAAGACTTTTTACAAAGAAAACGGCCATATCCGCCTCCAACCGGAAAACGATACCATGGATCCTATCATTGTGGATGACTGTCAGATTTTAGGCACTGTTTTCGGTGTATTCCGATTTTATCGATAAATAATTTGTTTTGCATAAAAACGCTTCTTTCGGGGACTATAATGATGTGACAGCAAATAAAGGCAAACATCACAGAAACGGAGCGAGATATATGAATAAGGGTTTAAATGCGACAGCACTTACCATTGCGATCATCGGTGCCATTAACTGGGGACTGATCGGAATCTTCCGCTTTGATCTTGTAGCTTTCCTTTTTGGCGATATGTCCTGGCTTTCAAGGCTTGTCTACATCATTGTGGGAATCTGCGGTCTTTATCTCATTACTTTTTATATGTACCTGGATGATCGAAACAGCGGGAACTAGAAGGTGCCCAAAATCAACGCTGGAAATGAAAATCCGGCCCTATGATATATCAATCATAGGACCGGATTTTATTTGCTTTATCAGGTTCCAAAATCACTCTATTTGAATGCCTCTACATCTATCTGGCTGCCGTCCCTCCAAAGACGCTCAAGATCATAGAGCAGTCGGTTTTCCTTATCAAAGATATGAACGATCACATCGCCGAAATCAACCAGTACCCAGTTTGCAGCTTCATATCCTTCTGTCTGCCTTTCCGGATATCCGGCACGTCCCAGCTTTTCCTGTACATTGTCACAGAGCGCCTGGATCTGGCTGGGGTTGCTTCCTCCTGCAATAATAAAATAATCAGCAAGCACGGAAATTTCCCTGATATCGATAATTTTGATGTCCTCTGCCTTCTTATCCTCCAGTGCTTCAACTGCCAGTTTTACCATTTCAAAAGATTTATTTTCCATCTGTTATCATCCTTTCCGATTCCGGGTCACATTCTTTACAATAATATTGATACGTCCTGCTTGTCATGGGATCTATTTCTCCCCCGCCTTCCTCCAAATAATCCAATGTATCTCTCAAAATACAGAGCAAAGCAGCGTCCAAATCTTCAAATGCAAGTTTTCTGATCCTGGCAAGATTGGGAGCCTGCTTTCTGCCCGGCTCGATATAATCCGCAATGAAAATGATCTTTTCCAAAAGACTCATACCGGGTCTGCCTGTGGTATGGTTCAGAATCGCATGGATCACATCGGGATCATTGACCCCGTACTCCTCCATAGCAAGAAAACTTCCCACTTTTGCATGCAGAAGGAAAGGATTGCGTCTTTCAATCTCATTGATGCTGATATTGTGCTTTTCACAGATAGAAAGCCTTTTTTCATCCGACAGACATTTGGCACAATCATGTAAAAGTCCTGCCAGTTGTGCATTTTTGATGGAGCCGTCATAACGCATAGCCAGAGCCGCAGCCGTATAAGCCACCCCCAAAGTATGCTCGAACCGCTTGGGATCTAATGTCTTCTCCATCGCTTTTCGGATTTTTTTTAAATCATTCTTCATTCCGGTAAAATCCCTTTTCTTCAATATAAGCAATTACGTTGTCTGGAACCAGATAACGGATACTCCTGCCGTCTCTTACCCTTCTCCTGATATCCGTGGAGGATATTTCGAGATGCAGGAAAGGAAGCAGTGTGATCCTGGCACCAAACCGGTTCTTCAATTGTTCTATCTTGGCAGCCATATCTTCCAGAGGCATTTCATTACGAACAGCAGCGATCACACTGGCAGCCGCAAAGATGCGTTCCGGATATTTCCATGTTTCTATGGTAAAAAGACAGTCTGCGCCAAAGATAAAATAAAAAGCATCCTCCGGGTACTCTCTTCTCAGAGTCTCCAAAGTCTCATAACTATAGGTTTCTCCTTCTCTTTTTATCTCCATATCCAGACATTTCATTCTGTCATTTCCAAGGAGAGCCAGTTCTGTCATTTGAAAACGTTCCTGGGGGGAAACCATTTCACGATCCTTTTTCATATAAGAACAGCCTGTAGGAACAAACCACACCTCATCCAGACCCACTTCTTCCATGGCACACCTGGCTAACAGGAGATGTCCTATATGAATGGGATCAAAGGTTCCTCCCATAATACCGATCTTTCTCATGCAATTACGCCTTTTTTACACTTTTGGGAAGTTCAATCCTGGGTTTGTCTTTATCCGGTCTGTAAAGAACAATCTTCTTACCGATCACCTGTACCACCTGTGAGTGTGTCCTTCCGGCGATGGCTTCCGCAATAGCCCTGGGATCATCCATACAGTTTTTCAGAACGGCAATCTTGATCAGCTCATTATTGTTAAAGCACTCACCGATGGCCTCCGTGATCTCCGGGGTAAGGCTCGCTTTCCCGACCTGAAATACCGGGTTTAAGCTGCTGGCAAGGCTCATTAAGTATGCTCTCTGTTTACTGGTCAGATTCATGATAACACCATACCTTTCTCACTATTTGTAATACGCAAAGGACAGACCATACATACGCACAGTATCGCCCTCCTGGATGCCCAGAGCTTCCAACTCGTCCAAAATACCGTTTTCTTTTAGGAAATTCTGGAAGAAACGGAAGCCTTTTTCGCTTTCCAGATTGGTATAACCAAGCATTTTTTCGATTCTGGGACCCTCCACCACATACTCATCATCTTCCTCACTATAAGTAACCGTATACGGCTCCTCTGAATATGCTGCCTGTTCCGGGAAGTACTCCTGTTCAAAGACAGTGGGCGCCTCACCGATATCCGCAAGCATCCGGTCCACCTCATACAAAAGCTCCTTCACACCTTCTCCGGACACCGCAGAAATAGGAAAGACCTTAATGCCCTTCGGCTCAAATTCAGCCTGGATTTCTTTTAAAAAGTTATTACCCTCTTCATCAGTGAACATAGAATCGATCTTATTGGCTGCGATCACCTGGGGACGCTGTGCGATGTCCGGATTATATGCTTCCAATTCTCTGTTGATGACATAAATATCCTGAACCGGATTTCTTCCCTCCGTACCTGCCGCATCCACAATATGGATAATCACCTTGGTACGCTCGATATGTCGAAGAAATTCATGTCCCAGTCCCACACCTTCAGAAGCACCTTCGATCAGGCCGGGAATATCTGCGATCACAAAACCACCTGTTCCCTCCAGATCCACTACTCCAAGATTGGGATTCAATGTGGTGAAATGATAGTTGGCAATCTTTGGTCTCGCATTGGTGACTCTGGAAAGAAAAGTGGATTTTCCTACATTGGGAAAACCAACCAGACCAACATCGGCAATGACCTTTAATTCCAGCACAAGCTCCAGTTCCTGGGCCGGTTGCCCGGGCTGGGCATATTTGGGCGCCTGCATGGTGCTGGTTGCATAATGCTGGTTTCCGTTGCCACCCTTGCCGCCTTTTAGAAGAACCACCCTTTTATTATCCCCGGACATATCCGTAATTACCTGACCACTTTCTGCCTCTCTGATCACGGTTCCCGCAGGGACTTTGATCACAATATCATTGCCGTCCTTGCCCCGGCAATTCCTTTTGCTGCCCGGTTCCCCATCCTCGGCTTTATATTTACGGATGTGCCTGAAATCGATCAGGGTGTTGAGACCCTCGTCCACCACAAAGATCACATCACCCCCATGTCCGCCGTCACCGCCATCGGGCCCTCCGTTGGGAACATATTTCTCACGGCGGAAGGATACACTTCCATCACCACCCTTGCCGCTTCTCACATATATTCTGGCTCTGTCAGCAAACATCTGGTTCTCCTTTCCCATTCAATAGATCAGCGTTTAAAAGGGCTTCAAACAAGCATTATGTTTGAAGCCCCAAGTGTCGGATTATTGCTCTACAGGATATACGGAAGCCTGTTTCTTATCTCTTCCTTTTCTCTCGAAACGCAGAACGCCATCCACTAATGCATATAATGTATCATCGCCGCCGATTCCTACATTAACACCGGGATGAATCTTCGTTCCACGCTGTCTGTAAAGAATATTTCCTGCCTTTACGAACTGTCCGTCAGCTCTCTTCGCACCTAATCTCTTAGCCTCGGAGTCTCTGCCGTTCTTGGTAGAACCAACTCCCTTTTTATGAGCGAAAAATTGAAGGTTCAAATTAAACATGGTCTACACCTCCTCGAATTTTACTTGCAAATACTGTTCACCGTATTTCTGACTCAGTTGTGTGAGTGAATACACAAATGAATCCATCAAAAATACTGACTTTTCCTGCAATACGCCCTCAAAATCACATCTGACAAAACCTGTTTCTTCATTTTCCACGGTAGTGATCTTCTCACCGGCCAGTTCTTCCAATGAATTGTTTACGGTAAATACCAGAATGGATATTGCTGCACAAAGAACATCCGGCTCTCTTCTGCCGAACAGGTTCTTCTTGGCGTATCCCGCATGTCCCATACAGATAAATCCTCTGTAGGAACCTTTATGATCTTTCCGAATAGTAACAGTCGTCATAACTACGATTATGCATTGATCTTGTCGATCTTAACCTGAGTGTATGCTTGTCTATGACCATTCTTCTTGTGGTAGCCGGTTTTTCTCTTGTATTTGTATACAATAACCTTCTTACCTCTACCCTGCTCCATAACGGTTGCGGATACAGTTGCGTTAGCAACGTCTGCACCAACCTTGAGGGTATTGTCACTTACTGCGATAACCTGGTCAAAAGTAACAGTATTACCTGCTTCTGCGTCGATCTTTTCAATTTTGATGATATCTCCTTCAGAAACTTTGTACTGCTTTCCACCTGTTGCAATAATTGCGTACATAATTAAGGCACCTCCTATTCATGGACTCGCCTGGCTTTGTCCATTTACTCGCTAACTTTGGTGATGGCTGAAACATCAGCACATACTTTTACCTAGTTATGCGGCATACCATAGAATAATAGCATGAGGTGCCTTGTAATGTCAATAGATTATTTAAATTTTTTAGTAGATTTTGTATTCGGACGTCTTTCCGCTTCCGCCCCCATTACCGGGTCTCCGCCTGCTTCTTTTCAAAATCCTCCACATACTGGATGATAAGCTTCACCGTGCCCTCCACCCCAAGGATGCTGCTGTTGATACACAGATCATAGCTGTCTGCGCGCCCCCATTTTTTGGAAGAATAATAGTTGTAATAGCTCTGGCGCTGCTTATCCTTTTTTACGATCATATCTTTTGCTTTTGCTTCCGTCAGATCATATTTCTCCATGATCCGCTTAGTCTTGGAAGCCTCATCCGCATAGATGAACAGATGGATACAGTTCTTATAATCTGCCAGGGCGTAGTCCGCACAACGTCCTACGATCACACAGGGGCCTTCATCCGCAATCTTCTTGATCGTGTCAAACTGGGCCAGGAATACTTTATGGCTGATGGGCATATCCACAAAAGAAGATGCATTATATCCAAAGGAATACGTATCCATCACCAGGTTATAAAGGAAAGAATTGGTAGGTCTCTCATCATGATTCTGGATCATTTCCTCGCAGAAACCACTTTCCTTTGCGGCCCGGGTCAAAAGCTCTTTGTCATAACATTTGATCCCAAAATACTCTGCAACCTTCTCCCCTATCTCACGCCCGGCAGAACCGAACTGACGGCCAATCGTAATAACAGTATTCATATACATCCCTGCCTTTCCCTTTCGTCAGATTTCATTAAAATATCCTTGAATCTGTCTGTTTTTATAGTTATATTATATGATATTTTAACTTTTTTTGCAACCTTTACCGTCAGGAAAAAAGGACAAACGGACGCAAAAAGACACCGGCAGATCTTAATCTGTCGGTGTCCTTAAAAGATCATTTTATATAGCGGTCATACCGCCCTGATCAATTTATTTAGCTGCTTTCTTTCCAAATAATACCTTGGAACCGTCAACGATCAGGATGATTGCAAGGATTACCAGAGGAACAATGATCACACACTGAAGCACATTTGTGAACAGTGCAGTACCGGCTGCTCCGCCCATGATGCCAAGCACATTGTTCTTGAAGGTCAGTATCAGGGAAGAAATGGTAGCTACAGCCATAAATACGATAGGAATATAGAGCATCTTGTTGTTTCTGCCAATCTTCTTTAAGTATGCAGCGATTGCCAGGAATGCAGGAACTGCAACCAACTGGTTAGCAGCACCAAACAGAGGCCATACCTTGGTGTAGCCTGCCAGGCAGAGTACAAAGCCAAAGAAGGCTGTGATGACGGTTGCCACATACATATTGTCCAGTTTCAGCTTCTTGCCTGCATTGGTACCTGCAAACAGCTCCTGGAACATGAAACGTCCAAGTCTGGTACCGGTATCAAGGCTGGTTAAGCAGAAGCAGCTTACTGCCAGCATGATGATGGTCTTGGTTGCTGCTACTGCAGACGCACCAAATCCGATGGTTGCAAAGAAGTTAGAAATTGCAGTACCGAAAATGATGGTGGGAGAAATAGCAGAAAGGCCAAGTGCCTCCTTAACGGCTGCCTGGGAACCATCTACGGACAGCGTGCCGATTGCGATCAGGGAGATCACTGCCAGCACACACTCGATCAGCATGGAACCGTAACCAACCATCTGTGCATCCTTCTCATTTGCCAACTGCTTGGAGGTAGTACCGGAAGCAATCAGGGAATGGAATCCGGAGATTGCGCCACAGGCAATGGTGATGAACAGGGTAGGGAACAGATAATTGTTGACTACTGCAAATCCGGTGAATGCAGGAGTAACGATCTTTACAGATTCAGGATTCACAATGGTAGCACCGATGATGCCGACTACTGCGGCGATCATCATAAAGTAAAGCAGGAAAGAGCTCAAGTAATCTCTGGGCTGCAGCAGGATCCATACAGGAGTAACGGATGCAATGATGATGTAAAGGAACACAAAACCGATCCAGAAATTCTTAGGCAGATCCAAGGGACATACCAGACCGATGGCAACACAGGCTGCCAGCAGGATCACGCCCACTACGCTTGCCACTACCATGGGAGCATTCTTTCTGTAAACCAGGAAACCAAATCCGATTGCCAGAGGAATGAACAGTAAGGAAGCAGTTGCAACAGAACCGTTTGAGGCACTTCCGCCATGGCTTGCACCGATGAAGCTGTTTGCAACGATATCGCCGAAAGCAGCAATTACCAGAAGCAGTACCAGCCATGCAAATACGGTGAACAGCACTCTGGTCCTGCGGCCGATATTCTCTTCGATCACTTCGCCAAGAGATTTACCCTTGTGACGAATGGAAACGAACAGAGCACCGAAGTCCTGGACAGCACCGAAGAAGATACCACCGATCACAATCCACAAAAAGCAGGGGATCCAACCGAAGAATGCTGCCTGGATAGGTCCGTTGATCGGGCCTGCTCCGGCGATGGATGAAAAATGATGTCCCATCAGAACGGGTGTCTTTGCAGGACAATAGTCAACACCGTCTTCCAGTTCGTAAGCAGGTGTTTTTCTTGTGGGGTCGATTCCCCAGGTCTTTGCCAGGTAACGTCCGTATGTAAGGTAAGCTACAACGAAGATTACGATAGCTAAAATAATTAATACTAATGCGCTCACAACAATTCCCTCCTATAAAAATATTTTCTTTTGTGTTGAGCATTCTTATATAAAACAAATGCAGAAAGCATCCGTAATATAAGCTTTGGATGTCACACAGGAATATCTTCCTGTTTAAAAGGGGTAAGTCCACTCTCTTCCATCACCTGATCAAAGCCGGGCTTTCCCTGTTCCACGTCGGCAAAGATCCGTTTGAACATCTTTTTCTTGTCCCTGCCGTAATAATTGCTGTAATATTCCCTGTCGGCAAGAGAAACGCACAGGATATTTCCTCTGGAAAAACCTCTGATATTGAACTGATAGCCTTTTTCAAATTTGAAATGCCGGATACGTTTTTGAAATTCTTTTGTTACCGGTCCGGCACAGAGTATCACTACATTCAGATAACTGTACATGTGGTTTGGGGGAGGCAGTTCTTCCCCTTTCCTTACCAGCACAGGTTCCATATATTCCCGGATGATCCCTTCCGCTTCTGCCAGAGTCTCTTCCGTAAACGTTTCTGTCTCCATAAATAATATGTGCTCATATGCATCTGTAGTCCACATATTGATCTCACGGACCAACACATACTTCTCATTATGCGAAAAAAAATATCCATAGGCCGGATATTCTTTCGCCCCTATGCGATACGGTTTATATATGTTAAAGGTATTGGAGTACATCAACAGCAGCCGGTCCAGATAGGCGGCCGTATCCAGATTCATCATACGCTCACTCAACTTTCTCTCAATATATATTTTATAATATTTTTATAAAATTGCAAGTAAATGTTGAAAATAATCGGGAAGGGGCGCCTCTATCTCAAGGTACTCTTTTGTGGTGGGATGGATAAATCCCAAAATTTCCGCATGCAAGGTCTGTCCCTGTAGCCGGAAGGGAGATCTTTGGTTGGAATAGACACCATCCCCCAAAAGCGGATGCCCGATGCTTGCAAGGTGCACCCTGATCTGATGGGTGCGTCCGGTCTCCAGTTCACATTCTATGTAGGTAAACCTATCAAATCTCTGCAATACTCTGTAATGGGTAACTGCTCTCTTGCCGCCCTGCACCACCGCCATTTTCTTCCTGTCCTGGGGATGGCGTCCCACCGGCTTGTCAATGGTGCCCTCATCCTCCTTTAACACGCCGTGGCAGATTGCACGGTAACGGCGGGTAATACTGTGTTCCTTCAACTGCTGTGCAATGAAATTGTGGGCTCTGTCATTCTTGCAGGCGATCACGGAACCGGTGGTATCCATATCGATCCGATGTACGATGCCCGGTCGCATAACACCATTGATGCCGGACAGTTCCTTCCCACAATGGTACAGTAAGGCATTCACCAGCGTGCCGCTGTAATGTCCTGCCGCCGGATGGACCACCATTCCCTTGGGCTTGTTGACCACGATCACATCCCCGTCCTCATATAAAATATCCAAAGGAATGTTTTCCGGCCGGATGTCCGGCTCCACCGCCTCCGGCAGAAAAAAAGCCACCTCATCCTCTGCTTTCACCCGATAGCTTCCCTTCACCGGGGAACCATTTACCAGCACATTTCCCTCTTTGATCAATTTCTGGATAAAGGACCGGGAAAGGGAGTCCACAAGCAGGCTCACACATTTGTCGATCCTTTCCTCCTCCATCTCCTCTGCAATTTGAAAGCGGAATTCATCCATGAACCGGTACCTCCTGTATCGTAAATTTGAGCATCCGGCCTCCGATCCCCTATTTCATCTCCCTGTAACGATTCTGCTTGAAATTCAAAAATTCCAGGTCCTTTTCCTTGAACACAAACAAAAACAGGATGAACAGACCGATGGTTGCCAGTACGATATAAATATCTGCCACATTGAAAATAGGGTAATCGATCAGCACAAAGAAAATAAAATCCACTACATAATCAAAGCGCAGACGGTCTATCATATTACCCAGCCCTCCGGCAATGATCACAGAAAACAGGATGTGGACGCTGTTGAATTTTTTCTGTCTGGGCAGCTTGAACAAAAAGAACAGAAGCACCAGCAAGAATACAGCTCCCACAAACAATAAGAAGACCTTCTGATTCTTCAGCATTCCAAAAGCAGAGCCTCTGTTCTCCAGGTATTGCAGCTCCAGCACGCCGTCGATCAGGATGTATGCAGGATTGTCTTTTAAATGGATGATCGCCAGATATTTGGTAAACTGGTCAAAGGCAAGTAGGACTGCTGCGATCACCGTATCCATGATAAGCATAAAGGTTCTGTTATATTCTTTCTGATTACTCATGTGCATCCTCTTCACTAAAATAAATTTCATTGATGGCTGCCAGGATCTCCTCATCGGTAACGGTTCTGTCCACAACAGCCTTGCCGATCTTCTTTAACAGCACGAATTTGATGGTTCCGCCCTCCATCTTCTTATCGGATTTGGTCAGCCGCAGGATCTCTTCAGGATCGATATCCTCTACCGTGATCGGCAGACAAAAAGGCACGAACATATCGCGGATCTCATAATATTCCTCCATGCCAAGCAGTTCCTTTTTCCAGGAGATATAAGCGGCTGCCACCGTTCCCAGTGCCACGCACTCCCCGTGGAACAGTTCAAAATTCTTAGCTTTTTCAATGGCATGGCCGATGGTGTGTCCCAGGTTCAAAAGCGCCCTGTCCCCCTTTTCCGTAGGGTCCTTTTCCACCACCAGCTTTTTGATGGAACAGCTTCTCATGACCATCTCTTCCAGAGTATCCGGATCCCGTTCACAGATCTCATACATTTTCTCGATCAGCCACTCATAGAAAATGGCATCTTTGATCAGTGCAGATTTCATGACTTCGGCAAAACCGGAGAAATACTGTCTGTCATCCAGGGATTTCAACACGGAAGGATTCATGTACACCAGGCGGGGCATCTTGAACGCACCCACCATATTCTTGTAGGCATCAAAATCCACACCGGTCTTGCCGCCCACGGAACTGTCCGCCTGGGCCAACAGGGTGGTGGGGATCTGTGCGAAATCGATCCCTCGCAGATAAGTAGCTGCTGTAAAACCGGTGAGGTCGCCCACTACGCCGCCCCCCAGCGCAAGGAGCATATCCTTTCTGTCAAAGCCCTCGGCAATTAGGAATTTGTAGACTTCCTTCACGGTATCCAGATTCTTATGCTCTTCGCCGGCAGGGAATACATATTTTACTGCCTTTAGGCACTTGCCCGAAATGCAGTTTAAGATCTCTTCACCGTACAATTTGTCCACATTGGAATCCGTAACGATACAGAGCCTTCTTTCTGAGGCTCCCAATTCTGCCAGTTCCTCCCACAATCCTTCAAAGGACTGGGAGAACACAATATCATAACAAGGTTTTTTTTCATAGGAAACAGACAGTCGCTGTGCCATTTTTCTTCCTCCTGTATCAATCATAACAAAAGAAAACTTCCCACTTGATGCCAAACGGGAAGTTTACTGTTTTCTTTAAAACTTATAATCCGTTGTGAAGGGGCATTTCAAAGGAACCGCCATTGCCGAAAATATCCTGAAAATCACCGGAGATCTCCACACTTGCGGGAGTGATGATGAAAATATAGTGTGATATCTTTTGCAGATTGCCTCCAATGGCGAAACAAGACCCGGAAGTAAAGTCGATGATACGCTGAGCGATATCCACATCCAGTCCTTCCAGATTCAACACTACGGTCTGGTTGGCTAAAAGAGTCTCCGTGATCTCTCTTGCCTCCTCAAAAGAGCTGGGTTTGATCACACATACTTCCATGCCGCTGCCCTGCATCCGCTTCACAGAAGACTGCCTGATGGGTGTCACCTTCGGCTGGGATGCCTTCCTTGCGGGTTTTTCCGCCATTTCCGGCTCTTCCTTTACCGCTTTCTGCTTTGCCGCACTTCTTCTGGGAGAAGGTGCTTCCACTTCCTCTTCATCATCCAGATAATCGTCGTCATCTAAGTAATCGTCATCGTCCTCATCATTCAGTTTCATGTAGTTTAAGAACTTATCCATAACGCCCATTTACCATACTCTCCTTCTGATGCGGCTACAGGCTGTAATCCCGTTCTCCGAAAATGCCGGTCCCCACTCTCACATAAGTGGCACCTTCCTCCACCGCAACCATATAATCACCTGTCATGCCCATTGACAGAATATCCATAGAAACATTATCAACGTTTTTTCGCATTATGTCAACAGCCAATTGTTTCATTTTATGAAAATATCCTCTGTTTTGTTCCGGATCTTCCACGAAAGGAGCAATGGTCATCAGGCCTTTGATCCGTATTCCGGGCAGCTTGGAAATATTCTCCACAAGCTCCATGGCTTCCGATTCCCCAATGCCGAATTTGCTTTCCTCCATGGCGATATTCACTTCCACCAGGATATTGACCTCCACCTGCTTCTTTACAGCCTCCCTGCTGATCTCTTCAGCCAGGCGCAGAGAATCCACACTGTGGATCAAAAATACCTTGCCCACGATATATTTGACTTTATTCCTCTGCAGATGCCCGATCAGATGCCACCGGACATCCTCCGGCATCATAAGGATCTTGTCCATCAGTTCCTGGACTTTGTTCTCGCCAAAATCTCTCGCACCTGCCCTGTAGGCTTCCTGCAGCATGGCAATGGGCTTCGTCTTGCTCACGGCGATCAGGGTCACTTCCTCTGAATCCCTTCCTGCCTTGTGGCATGCCTGTGTAATATTATCCTGCACCTTTTTCATGTTTTCAGCAATCATAGTTTCTTTCTGCATAGTGTCTGCCTGCTTTTCTATTCATTTATGAACTGGTCGTCACTGACCGTAGACGCATCCAGAACGATGTAATCATATACGTTCAATCCATACTTGGTATTCGCCTTTACAATGGCATACTCGTCATTTTGATAAAGGATATTGATCTGCTTGAAATCCGCATATCCTTTATTCACATTGTACACACCGATCAGAGTAGCCCTCTCGCTCACCACAAAGGTCTCCTGCCCGTCGGTCTTATACAGGATATCACCTGCATCCAGGATGGAATTGTCCAGATAATATTTCCCGGACTCATCATCATGGCTGTAGAGATCCATGGGAACAAACTCTACCGTGATGTCGCCGTCCTCCTCATAGCTCTGTCTGTGGACTCCGTTCTGCCCATCTTTCTCCTCCACGCTGACAAATTCGTCCGGCACCAGGAAGAATTCTTTTTCCACGATGGAGGAATTGGGGATCTTCAGTCCGGTCTCCTCGTTCAGGATCAACTCCACATCCAGGAATCTCTCGGATACGAAATTTACCATGGAGTTGGTAAAAGACAACTGCAGGTAGGAATTGCCGTCCCCATTGTGCAAAAGCTTTACCTTTCCCCATGCTTCATACTGGTTCTTCAGGAAGCGGACCTTTATGTATTGTTCCTCCACCATTTCCGCTCCGCGCTCCGGATCAATGGGGATCACGATAGACCAGTTTTCATCAGTGGATATCTTGTAGGCAGGATCCCCAGCCCCCACCAGTTCATTGCTCATCAACTGGCGCTTTTCATATTTCTTGTCATCAAAAATATCCTTCGTCACCTCATCCGCCGTAAGGTCCTCATAGCCGTCAGTCCAGTAAGATACGATGCCCGTTTCCGGCGCATAACAAAAATTGACGATATTGGTGGTCCCATCCGTACCGTTCATTCCACTGATGCTATCTAACATATTGTTGCTGGCCAGCTTTAAAACCGTATTTTTTAAAGAGTGTTTAAAATCATAAGTACTCTCGTAATCGCGGCTGTCAAAACCATGCATGAAATTGACGATCTCACTGCGGAACTCCGCCAGTTCCTTCTCGCTTAAGGTATTCTCCCCCTGCCCCATATCCTCCAGATAAGCGTTCAGGCTTCCGGTTTCATCGATGGTATAGACCAGATTGCCCACACCCACACGTTCTCCCTCTCTGGCATAATAGTTCACATATCCCGCAGTGTCTGCATTCACCACAGTCTCGTCACGGATCACCACGCTGCGGTACATATTGTTGGTAGCCAGTAACCCCTCCTTGACCTCGTACTTTACCACATGGCTCGTCCTAAAGTACATGAACACGCAGATCACCACATAGATAAAGATTGCAGCAAAAATGATCATACCAATATTCAGATTGATGGGTTTGCGGTATTTTTTGATCTTTCCCCGGGATTGTTGCTTCCTGCCCTCTGCCAATGTCGTTCTCCTTCAGACTTGCCTTGTCATTTTCTGCGCTTAACGTTGTTACTAATGAAAAGCCCCGGTCATTGTCCGAGGCTTTTGTCTGCTATGTTACATGTATGATGGTTCTGTCCACAGTCCTTTTACAGGGAAAGCAGGATCTTATCCTTTACAGCTTCCGGAAGCTGCGCCTCATCCATGGACACACTGAGGATGAAATCCACATGAAATGTTTGGCTTACTTTCTCCAGTTTTTCTACGGTTCCGGTAATATCCTGGCCTTCCAGGCAGGCAATCTTCAGGAAACTGTCAAAATACATCTGCTGCAGATCGTGATCCTGAGAAATGATACCACATACAAATCCTAAGAATTCACTGTTATTTTCAACCATATATTGGGAAACATCGATCAGTCTCACCTTATTGTTCAGTTCATACATATGCTTCGTGCTCTTATCCAGGTATACGATATTGCCTGAAATATCCTTCACTTCACTATTCACTTTGTCCAATAACTGCTTTGTCTTGCCTTTCCCCTTATTGCCAACTATTAACTGAACCATTGAAAAACCTCCTGTTGTATATTAGAATAAAATATTCTATCTGTTTCTATTATAGTGTATCTTATTTCAAAAAACAACCTCTATTTCTTGATTTCTTCCAACAGATCTGACATCTCGGAATACAGGGCGTCCCCCGTCTCACAGCGAAGGATCACCGAGATATACGGAGCCCCGTTCACATCCTTGGAAAGAAGGATCAGACAGTGTCCTGCCGCATTAGTGGTTCCGGTCTTCCCACCGATCACCGTAATATTCTCCGGAGACTGCACATTGCCATTCAAAAAGCCGTTGGTATTGCGCAGATTCAGTTCTTTTGCCTTGCCGTTCCTGTCATAATAGGTGGTCTGGTAATTGGACGTATGAATGATCTCATTGAACGCCTCGTATTTGATGGCCTCATTAAAGATCAGATACATATCGTAAGCTGTGGTATAATGAGTCTCGTCCGTAAGACCGTGAGGGTTGGCAAAATGGGTGTTGGTGGCACCAAGCCGCTTTGCCTCCTCATTCATCATCTCCACAAACGCTTCTGTGCTGCCGCCTATATTTTCCGCAATGAGCAGCGCTGCATCATTGGCAGAATTGATCAGCAGTACATGAAGTGCCTGATCCAGGGTCATGGTATCTCCCTTTTTGATGCCGCAAAGCTGGGCGCCGGACTCTGTGACCACCACCTTTTCATTGGCCGTGAGCACCTGGTCCACCGAAGCATTCTTTAAGGCTACCAATGCCGTCATCACCTTGGTGAGACTGGCCGGATACATGCGCTCGTGGGCATTCTTGGAATAAAGGACCTCTCTGCTGTTGAGATCGAACAGCACTGCAGAGCCGGCCTGGGACATATCCGGTTCCTCACCGGGTATCACATCATCCTTCACCACGCAAAGATCGGCTGCAAAAGGTTCCACTCTGTCATCTGCGGAAAAAGTCATCACATTGAAGCTGCTGACTTCCGAGTCCGCCCGGTATGGCATGGTATACTTACTGCCACCGCAGCCGGAAAGGCCCATGGCCATGACAGCTATGACAAGGACTGCCGCTATTCTCTTGTGAATCTTTCTTCTATTTGTACATTTCACGCCACTCTAAATCTCCTCTGTCCAAGGACTTGATCAACAGTTCTGCGCTTGCTAAGTTCGTTGCCAAAGGGATATTGTGTACATCGCAGAGTTTCACTACATTATTGACATCCGGCTCGTGGGATTTGGGAGTCAGTGGATCTCGCAGAAAGATCACCAGATCGATCTGGTTGTGTTCGATCTGCGCACCGATCTGCTGTTCTCCCCCAAGGTGCCCGGCCAGATACTTATGGACATTCAGATTGGTTACTTCCTCAATAAGTCTCCCCGTAGTGCCGGTAGCATACAGATCATTCTTGCTTAAGATCCCCCTGTATGCGATGCAGAAATTCTGCATCAGCTTCTTTTTTGCATCATGTGCAATCAGTGCAATGTTCATATTTATACCCTCTCTATCAATTGGTTAACCCCTCTTTATCTGCAGACGGACATTGAGTACAAATCCCATTCCGATATACAGGCTCAGAAGCGATGTCAGTCCATGACTCACAAACGGCAGCGGCAATCTGGTATTCGGCAGGATAAAGGTGGCAACTCCTATATTAAAAAATCCCTGGATCGCCACGATCCCTCCCATTCCGGCCGCGATGATCCTTCCCGCCACATCCTTGGAGCGCCTGGCCATAGAGACACATTCTATTGCTATCCCCATCAAAAGCACGATGACCACCACACATCCTTTAAAGCCAAACTCTTCACCGATCACGGAGAAGATAAAATCCGTCTCGGCCTCGGAGATGAAATTGCCATTCTTTACGGAGGTCAGCTCATTATTCTTGTAACCTTTTCCGTCCAACTGACCGGAACCGATGGCCATGATGGAATTGAGCTGCTGGTATGCCTCTTCACCTGCATATTGCTCAGGATCTTTAAATGCCAGGATACGGTTTTTCTGATAATCTTCAAGGATCGTACTATCCGGCTGCAGCGCAACGGTCAGGAAAATAGCTATTGTTGGGATCGTTACTGCCAGGATCCCCAAAATCCACCTATAACTGAGCCCTCCCGCAAACATGATGATACAGAAGATTGCGATGAGCATGATGCTGGTGGACAGATCCGGCTGTTTATACACAAGCGCCCAGGGAATCATAATAAGCACCACACAGCTTACGATCACCTTGAAAGTATTGAACTTCTCCTTACATTTCATAATATACTGTGCAAAGAATAAAATCAACAAAATTTTAGCCAATTCCGAGGGTTGGAACCGCAGCCCTCCCAGTTTCAGCCATCTTTGGGCACCACCGCCCTCTTCTCCGGTAAAGATGACCAGCAAAAGCAGCAGCAGATTTCCCGCATACATAAGCCAGTTGAGCTTCAACACCACATTATAATTAAAAAAGGAGATACCTATCATGATGCCCATGCCTGCCAGTACACCTAACAACTGCTTCATCTGCAGGGACTCCTCAGCACTTCCGATGGTCATTACCCCGATCATCGAAAGTGCCAGGATCATCAATATTAACTTGAAATCATAATCGCGTATCCTGTAATTTCTGAACATATTGCTCCCTTTTGCATTTCATTTGCGGCAATTACATCTTATGTAGATCTATGATGGGGATATTGGCATACAACGTGGGTGTCTTGCCCTCCCTGGAACCTCTGCTTCCTTTCGCATTGATCTGAATGTCCATGTTTTCGGTATCGATCTTCATGTATTTCGATATCACCTTGGCGATATCCGTCTTGATCAGTTCCATCATCTCCGGCGAGCAGTTGATGCGGTCCGAGATCAGCAGGATCTTCAGTCGGTCCTTTGCCACCTGGCAGGATTTTTTTCTTTTGAAGAGATTGATGAATTTCATAAATACCGCCTCCTTTATACCCTGTGAAATATGCCGGTTACCTTGGTCCAGAAAGAAATCGTCTTCTCAAAATTGAGAAATGGGACTTCTTTTCCCAAAATCCGGTCTACCACATTGGCATAAGCCAACCCGGCCGGAGTATCGGTCCCAACCAGCGGTTCTCCCTGATTGGTAGCAATCACTACATTTTCATCATCCGGTACGACTCCGATCAAAGGCACTGCCAGAATGTCCACCACATCAGCAGAGGACATCATATCTCCACGTTTCACCATATCCATGCGCATACGGTTGATGATCAGATCCATCTTTTCAAGCCCTCTGGCCTCCAAAAGCCCCACGATACGGTCCGCATCACGGATGGCCGAGACCTCCGGGGTGGTTACGATAAGCGCCCGGTCCGCTCCTGCAATGGCATTCTGAAAGCCCTGTTCAATCCCTGCGGGACAGTCTAAGATGATATAATCAAATTGCTCCCGCAAATGATCGATCACCTTTACCATCTGCCCGGGGGACACCGCTGTCTTATCCCTGGTCTGCGCAGAAGGCATCAGATACAGTCCCGGATGTCTCTTATCCCGGATCAAAGCCTGTTTCACACGACAGTTGCCTTCCACCACATCCACCAGATTGTAGACAATGCGGTTTTCCAGTCCCATGACCACATCCAGATTGCGGAGTCCGATATCGGTGTCGATGAGACAGACCCGCTTTCCCTCCTTTGCCAGACCGGTTCCTACATTTGCAGATGTGGTAGTCTTGCCCACACCGCCTTTTCCTGAAGTGACGACAATGACTTCGGAGACTTTCTTCTCCGTGGAAAAATTGTTTTCCATATAAAATCCTCCAATAAATTAATGTCGTCCCCTGAAATCCTTTTAGAAAGAACCCAGTAATTCTTTTGTAAGCGGTTCCCAGACTATCTTCCCGTTCTTTACATATGCAATTTTCGGTTGTACCTTAGGGCGGATGCCCCACTTGGATTGTTTATCCTTGGATCTGTATTTGAAATCGCCGATTTTTAATCTTTCCGGCTCCATTTCAAGCGCAACGATATAGGCTCCTTCCCTGCCGTTCCCACCGGCATAAGCCTCTCCGTACAGGCCTCCCAGGACAATGATACTGCCCCCTGAAATCACTGCACAGCCGGGATTCACATCGCCTAAGATCACGATGTTGCCCTCTGTCTCCAACACCTGCTTGTCCTTCAATGTTCCTTTGTAGAAACGTCCGTCATCATTTCCGGAAAGCTTTCTCTCCACCTGATGAAGCGCCTTGATGAATTTGCGGTCTGTCTCCTCATCATGTCCCACAATGCAGACAATATTAAGGTTGCTGTTTTTGCGGATCACCTCCAGGATACGGATCTCCTCCGCTTCGCTTAAAGGACGTCCCGTCAGCGAAAGCGCCATGCTTGCCGTGCCGAAAAAATTTCGGCCCTGGTCAAATTTCTCCGCCAGTTCCTCCAGACTATCCTCAAATGGCACATCCTCTCTTAAATGGATCGTGATCCCGTTTGGAAACATCTTGATCTTCACTGCATCAGTCATTCTCATACCTGCCTTCATTTATAATTCATCGGAGATTCCGCCGTCCGGTGCCGATGCCGTTCCGGTGATCAGATCTCCCTCCTCTGCAAGCCCGTAGTAATACTTGATGATATCCCTGGTCGCCTGAGCAGCATGATCCGAAGAATATCCGAAAGGAATCCTGGTGGCTATGGCAAGTTCCGGGGTCTCATAAGGCGCATAGCAGATAAACAGCGCATGGTTGGGCCTGGACTTGGTCTGCTCCGCAGTACCTGTCTTTCCGGCCACGTTCACTGCCAGATCGCTAAAATAACTCTTGTTCTGCACTACCTGACGCATACCGGAATGAAAGGCATTCCAATAGCTCTCCGGCATCTCGATGGTATTCCGCACCTTAGGTTCATAAGTGACCAGCGTATTGCCGGAAGCATCCGCCACCCTGTCAAGCAGGGTCAGATCATAACAGGTGCCGCTGTTGGCTATGGTAGCTGCATACCGGGCAAGCCCCACCGTGGTAAAGCTGTTGCTGCCCTGCCCAATGGCAGAACGCACCGGATCCTGATCGGAAACCTCCGGAGCGGATTCTGCGATCTCAATGCCGGACTTTTCCGTCAATCCGTACAGATCCGCATATTCATACAGGGTGTTGAGCCCTACATCCTCACTATAGCTTCCGTTCTCAAAAGACAGTCTGTATCCCAGATCATAGAAAAAGTAGTTGCAGGAATCCCTGATGGCCGTCGTCACATTCTCAAAACCGTGTCCCGTACGCTTCCAGCATTTGGGAGAGGGCGTGATGGCTGTAAAGGTTCCCACACAGTCCACCCTGTCATTCAAGGCGATCTTGCCCTCCAGGAGTCCCGCCGTAGCCGTCACGATCTTAAATGTGGAGCCGGGCGCCGCCTTGGACTGGGTAGCAAAGTTGTACTGGGGCTTTGCAAGATCTGTCTGCAGCTTGTTAAAATATTCAGGATCGATGGAGTTGGCCATCTTATTGTTGTCATAACCCGGGTAAGAAACCAGTGCCAGCACGTCCCCCGTATTCACATCGGTGATGACCACCGAAGCATTGCAGGGGTCCAGGGCCAGTTGCGCCGGAGTAATGTCCAGATTGTCAATGCGGTTCTTCATGAACCGATAAGCGCTGAGCCTGTTTGCCCGCAGCGCCTCCTCATCCTCTATCGGCACCTCTATCACATTCTGCTCACAGAGCAACAGGCAGATCTGCTTGCCGCTTATGACATTGTTGAGCAGCATATACTTGTAAAAGCGCTTCTGAAACTCCACGTTCCTATCGATCATACTGATGATATACTCCACCAGCTTGTCATAGATTTCCTGAGAATCGGAATACTTGTCACTCAGCTTAAGTTTACTTACGTCGATCCAGTTCTTATCAATGCAGTACTGCAGATACTCATTCAGGCTGATGACCTCATCCTTTGCCCAGGAAATCTGCACCGGATCACTGTCATCCACCGCCTCAGACATGATGACCCCTTCCTTGTTGAGTCTGGAAACGATATTGCTTTGATACACCTGATATTCCTTGGACAACTTATTATAGGGAGTACGGCCTTCCGTAAGCTCGTAGACCAGCTTGTCGTACACCTGTTGTTTATACCCAAGATAGCTCTCATAGACAGCCTTCTCCGTCTCCCCGGCATCCTCTGCGGAAAAATGGTCCATATCCACGATACTGTTATTGATCACCGCAAAATACACATCATAGATAGGTATCTTGATATCGGAGCTGTCTGCATCTGCGGCAGCCCTGTATTCCTTGGCATCGATGATCTTACTGGACACAAGACCCGCCAGTTTCTGCTCCATGATGTTATAGGCAGCAATGGTTAAGTCCTTGTCGATGGTCAGGTAGACATCCTTGCCCGACTGTGGCTCTGTCCGCTCCAAGATCGTCTGCACCTTGCCTGTGACATCCACGATCACCTTTTCATTGCCCTTGGTGCCCTGCAGCGTGGTCTCCATATACGCCTCAATACCGCTCTTTCCCACCACATCATTGATGGAATAAGCATCCGGGCTTCCGCCCTCAGCCACCACCTGTTCATTCAGGGCAGCCAGCTCCTCCGAAGAGATCTTGCCCGTATACCCCAGCACATGGGCAAAATATTCACTGTCCACATAACGCCGGATGGTGTCCTCCACAATGGTCACGCCGGGAAGGGATTCCGAATTTTCCATGATGACGGCCACCGTCTCATCACTGACATTGGTAGCCACGATGGTGCCGATATATTTGCGGTAGGAAGTCAGATTCATATTGTACCTGATGGTCACGATCTTGAGCCAGTCTTCTTTTGTGTACCCCTTACCGGGAACAAACTCGCTCTTGGCATCGCCCTCGATTTCGTAGTCGCCGATGGCAAAACGGGTGCCCTTTCCCGAAGCCCTGCTCAGATATTCCATGATCTCCTGCGGCGTGGAAGTCTTCTGCTCCGGTGTCAGCTTGTCCACCGTAGACAGGCCGTAAACATCGGCCAGAAATCGAAGCAGACTGGTTCCTTCCACCGTATAGGCAAAATCCCCGTTCTCATCCACGATGATCTTGAAATCCGAAGTCACCTTGTCCCCGTTATTCTCGATCATCCGGATCAACTGATAGATGGTGGCATTTAACTCACTGTTCTTTTTCTTGCCGGTCTCATAGACATCCTCGATCTTCACGGAATAAGCCAGTTCATTGTACGCCAGGACATTGCCGTTTCGGTCCATGATATTGCCTCTGGTGCTGGCGATATCCCTGGTTTTCTCCGTCTGCAGGATGAAATCGTTCAAATATTCCTCACCGTTTACGATCTGTAGTTCAAAACACCGGTGTATCAGGATCCCACCCATGATACCGAACAGTATCATCAGCAGTGTGAGCCTGCTGGTTATGAGATTGACGATATAGTCCTTGAACTCATCAAACAAATTTCTGTTCTCTCCTTCTCTCACCGGCTTCCAGCTTCTCGTTGATCTTTAAGATGACGGGATACAGGAATATGGTGACAACAATGGTATACAGTGTCTCCGGCAGAATGACGCTGGTAAAATAATAAGAAAAATGGAATTTCCCCCTGAGTAAGAACATAAGGATATAACAGAGCATTCCGTAGGACAGATCACTGACCACGATCAGAGCCAGGGGCAGCTTGATATCCTCCGGGTAAAAGACACGGCTGAATTTCCCATTCAAAAAGCCTATGTACATGAGCACCAGGGCATAGAAACCCAGGATGTCCCCAAAGAAGATATCGCTTAAGACCCCGCAGAAAAAGCCTATGATCAGCCCTTCTTTCTCTCCCCGCATAAAGCCGAAGGAGGAGGTCAGTATGATCATCAGGTTCGGCACGATGCCGCCGAAATCGATTCCACGGAACAGGGTGCACTGCAGTCCGAAGCACAAAAGGACCAACAGCGTTACCAGTACTTTTCTAATCATTATTCTCTTCTTCCTCTACCTGCTGTTTTTTGTCCGTGATGACCAGCACCTCCGACAAATGTTCAAAATCTACCGCCGGCGTCAGATATCCCGACTTGGTCAGATTATTGTTATCCTGGTTGATGGTGTGAAGATAACCGATCAGTATATTGGGCAGATATTTGTCACTGATATTGGAGGTAACGATCTTATCGCCCTCTCTCACCTGGTCCTTGCTGTCCACCAGCATGCTGAACGCAATGACACCCTCAGACATCAGTTCCAGGTCCCCGGATACGATCAGATTATCTTCTGTTGCAATGGTCATGGCACTGACATTGCTATTGTCGGAAATGATGGAAGTCACCCTGGACCAATTGGGTCCGACATTGGTGATCCTTCCCACCAGTCCTCCGCCGGCAATGACATTCATATCCACATCCAGACCGTCCCGGGCCCCCTTATCGATGATAAAGGAGGAGTACCAGTTCCCGGAGTCCCTGCTGATGATACGGGCTCCCACTTTGTGGTATTCCCCATACTGTTCATCCAGCTCCACCAGTTCCCGCAGCTTGTTCAGTTCATATTTATCCTGCTGCAACAGGGTATTTTCTTCTGTCAGTTGCGCTACCTGTTCCTTCAGTCTGGCGTTCTCATCCAGAAGGGAACGGATCTGCGAAAGTTCCTCGGAACGGTTGGACAACCAGCCGCCTATATGGCTGATCCCCTGTTCAAAAGGCACGATCACATATCCCACCACCGTATTTAGCGGGCGGTTGAATACATCTGTGCCAAAAGTGATCATCATCAGTAATGTACAAAGAACCGTTAAAATAAAAAGGAGATATTTACTCGGCAGAGTAAATTTCTCCCCTTTTCTTTTTATGATTGGGCTCATTTACTCATCCCTTCAATTGAATATGCTACCGACTTATAGTTCTCATCCTTAATGATCTTAGAAAGCCCCAGCGCCACACTGGTGACAGGATTTTCGGACACATTGACCTTAAGTCCCGTACCGGAAGCCAGCTTCTCCGCCAGGTGGTTCACCTGGGAAGCTCCTCCGGTCAGATAGATGCCATGGCGGTAAATATCCGCCGCAAGCTCCGGAGGTGTGCGCTCCAGGATCACCTTCACATTGTCGATAATGGTGTTAAAATGTTCCTCCAGACAGTCATCCACCAGCTTGGCGGGGATTTCTCTCTCCATGGGAAGACCGGTCACGATATCCCGGCCATAGACCACTGCTCCCTTTCCTTCTCCTGCCAGATCCTTTAAAGCGATCTTGACGCTCTCTGCCGTCTTGCCTCCGATGATCAGGCTGAATTCCTTGCGGACTGCCGCCTTGATGGCCTCATCAAATTTCAGTCCGCCCGCCTTGATCAGACGGCTTAAGACGATACCGCCCAGAGAAAGGATGGAGATTTCCGTGGTCTCGTAACCCACATTCACCACCAACACTCCCTGGGAATTTTTGACGTCGATGTCAAGGCCCAGGCCGTCGGCAACTGCCTTCTCCACCACCATGATCTTCCTTGCCTTTACGTTGGCTTCCTTCAAAAGATCATAGAAAGCCCTCTTCTCCACGTCTGTCACATCCGTAGGAACCGCGATCAGAAAATCTGCAGGCTTGGTATTGCCCTTCTGCAGATCGGAAATGAAATAACGGATCAGCGTCTCCATATTGCGGATGTCTGCGATAACGCCGTTGGAGAGGGGATAAGAAATATGGATATTGCCGGGTGCCTTCTCATACATCTCAAAAGCGGAGTTCCCATAAGCAAAGAGCGTATTCTTATTCTCAATGGCGATCATATTCTTTTCCACCATGATATTGTCTTCGTTTCTGCTGTAGATCTTGATATTGTTGGTCCCAAGATCGATGCCAAATGCGTTGTTAGCCAAAAAAACAGCCCCTTTCTGTAAGTAAAATCAAATCCAGTCCATTTCTTTAAAACTAGTATACCTGTTATCCCCGATAATAATGTGGTCCAACAGGGGGATATCCATTTTTTCCCCAAGTTCAAACAGGCTCCGGGTCACTTCCCGGTCTGCATAGCTGGGCGTGGGATCGCCGCTTGGGTGATTGTGTACCAGGATAATATTTACAGCCCGCTGATGCAGAGCCTCTATAAACACTTCCCGGGGTGAGACCAAAGACATCTTCACGCTTCCGTCAGAAAGCTTTTTTTCGCCGATCAACTGCCCTTTTCCGTCCAGGCAGACCAACATGACGCATTCCGTATCCCTGTGCCTCAACTTTTCCATGTAGTAGCCTGCCACCGCAGAAGAGTTCAAAAAGCACAGGCCTTCCTTTGCCGATGCACGGCTGATGCGCATGGACAGCTCTGCCAGACTCTTTAGCTTGACCGCCTTGACCATACCGATGCCCTTGATCTGCATCAATTCCTCAAGCGTGACATCATAAAGCCCTAAAAGCCCTTCACGCGGATATCTTGCAAGGGAAAGCACCTGGTCTGCAAGCTCCACTGCACTTTTGTCTTTTGTGCCGGTCCTTAAGATAATGGCCAGCAATTCACTCTCCGTGAGATTTTCCGGACCAAACCGTACAAATCTCTCATAAGGCAAAATAACACCGTTTTCCTTTTGTTTCATCGTGCTCCTTTTGCCTTCTCCGATGTGTGTCCCCTTTTAACGAATGAAACGGTATACCACGAATGCGATGATCACACCGATAACGCTGGAGATGGTAATATTGAATTTCAATCCGAAAGTCAATATGACAAACCCCATATTCAGCTCAATCGGACTGGTCAGTCCAAAAACCTGTCCGTAATTCAAGAATGTGCCGTCAAAATAAGTACCGATGAAAGTACCGATGACAAACCCGATCAGCACCAGGACTATCAGCACCCAGTCTACTCTTTTCAAGATCGTTCCTCTTCTTTCTTTTGTGTTGTATGCAGAATCCGGGATTCTTTCATACACTCTTTCATACTATCACAAAATATTCCGACTGTACACAAAATTCATACATTTTATTTTGCGGTTTTTCTACATTTTGCTTCCTCTATCGATGCTTTTGTCACGATTCCTTTGTCAACCAGCGACTGCAAAGAACGAAGAATGCCGAACTTTGCATGCTGCCAGGTAAGTCCCCCCTGAAAATATACTGCATATGGCGGCTTAATGGGGCCGTCTGCCGACAGTTCAATGGAGGAGCCTGACACAAAAGCCCCGGCCGCCATGATGACCTGGGCATCATAGCCGGGCATATCCCATGGTTCTGGTGTCACATGGCTGTCCACAGGCGCCGCTGCCTGGATGCCTTCACAGAATGCGATGACACCCTCCGGGGTCCCAAATGTCACTGCCTGGATGATATCATGTCTGCTCTCCCTGCCGTCAGGCACTACCGCAAATCCCAGATTTTCATAGACATTGGCTGCAAAAACAGCTCCCTTCAAAGCGGATGCGGTAACAGTGGGTGCCAAAAAGAAACCCTGATAGAACTGGGACAGGATGCCAAGGGAAGCTCCCACCTCCTTGCCAAGTCCGGGAGAGGTGAGGCGATAAGCCGCATTCTCCACACATTCCTTCTTTCCCGCAATGTAGCCGCCGATAGGCGCAAGCCCGCCGCCGGGGTTCTTGATCAAAGACCCCACCACCATGTCTGCTCCCACATCGGAAGGTTCTAACTTCTCCACGAATTCACCGTAGCAGTTATCCACCATGCAGATCACATCCGGCTTGATCGCTTTGATGAAAGCGATGAGCTCCCCGATCCGTTCCACAGACAGGGTGGGTCTGGTCTGATAGCCCTTGGACCGCTGAATAGTCACCAGACGTGTCTTTTCCCCGATGGCTGCCCGTATCCTTTCAAAGTCAAAGCTTCCGTCCTGCAAAAGATCTACCTGCCTGTAGGTCACGCCGTATTCCGCAAGGGAACCCTTGGAGGGACGGATGCCGATGACTTCCTCCAGAGTATCATAAGGCTTTCCCACCGGAGAAAGCAGCTCATCCCCCGGACGCAGGTTGCTCATAAGAGCAAGTGCCAGGGCATGGGTGCCGCAGGTGATCTGTGGGCGCACTAAAGCGTCCTCCGTATGGAATACCTTGGCATACACCGCTTCCAGCGTATCCCTTCCCAGATCATTATATCCGTATCCTGTGGTTCCTAACAGGCAGGCCTCACTGACCTGGTTTTCCTGCATGGCCTTTAAGACCTTTAGCTGATTGTACTCTGCCGTCTCGTCAATGGCCAAAAAGCGTTCCTTCAGTCCTTCCAGTATGACATTTCCATATTCGTATACTTCTCTTGAAATGCCGAGCATTTCATACATTTCCTTTGTCTGATCCATGCAAATCTCCATTCCGCCGCTATCATCCCTGCGGTCCTGTTCCTCATTCTATGATTTTCTGCTCTGATAATTTTTCCAACATGAATTTCAGGATCTTCTCCTCATCATACCCGAACTGATCCTTCTCAATCCAGATCACGTCCTGTTCCCTGCGGAACCAGGTGAGCTGTCTCTTGGCAAAATGCCTGGTCTCAAGCTTGATCTTCTGTACTGCATCCTCCAGACTGCACAGCCCATCCAGATAGTCCAGTATCTCTTTATAGCCAAGGCCCTGCATGGACACCATTCCGCGCTTAAGGCCCATATCCTTGAGGCGCTTCACTTCCTCCACAAGCCCCTTTGCCATCATTTCGTCCACACGCTCTTCAATGAGCCCATACAGTGCCTTGCGCCTGTCGTTCAATACAAAATAGCAGGAATTGTAAGCGTTTTCTTTCTGTTTTTCCCGACTGTTGTGGTCAGAGATCTTCTGTCCCGTCAGTTTGTGGTATTCCAGGGCCCGGATGGTCCGTTTGATGTTGTTCTCATGGATGGCTTCCGCGGCCTTAGGGTCCACACAAAGAAGCATCCGGTGAAGATATGCCGCACCTTCTTTTTGCGCCAGTTCCTCCAGCTTTTGACGGTATGCCGTATCTTCCTCGTTTTCCGTAAAATCAATGTCCCGCAAGAGCGCCTGAATGTAAAACCCCGTACCGCCCGTCAAAATGGGGAGATGTCCTCTCTCATAGATTCCCGCAAGACACTCCTTGCATTTCTGCTGAAAATACACCACATTGAATTCTTCCCGGGGGTCAAGCACATCAATGAGATGATGGGGCACTCCCTGCATTTCCTCCTGCCTGATCTTGGCAGATCCGATGTCCATATATCGATATACCTGCATGGAATCTGCCGACAGGATCTCCCCATCCACCGCCTTGGCCAGTGCGATGGAAAGTCTGGTCTTTCCCACTGCTGTCGGTCCCGTCAGGACGATCATTGGCTTTTTTGACATACTATCTCCTTATACGATCCTCTTGAATTTCTTTTCCAGCTCCGTCTCGCTCATGACGATGATGGTAGGTCTGCCGTGGGGACAGTTATAGGGATTGTCCAGGGTGAGCAGCTCGTCGATCAGCTTCTGGGCCTCCTCATGGCTCAACCTGTTATTTCCCTTTACCGCCGCCTTACAGGACATGGAGGCAATCTTTTCCTCCACTACCTGAAAGCTCCCGCGGGTATTTCCCTCCGACAGTTCGTCCAGCACCTCCAAAAAGAGCTCTCTCTCACTGCATCCATAGAGATCCACAGGCACGCTCCTTAAAGCGTACTCACTTCCTCCGAACTCCTCGATCTCAAAGCCCAGCGAGGCAAAGACTTCCCTGTACTGTGAAAGCACCGTTTCCTCCTGTCCCGTGAGACTTATGATCACAGGGGGCATCAGCCTCTGGGACACCATCTGCTTTTCCCGAAACTGCTTCATGAGCCGCTCATACTTCACCTTCTCATGGGCAGCATGCTGATCGATGATGAAGAGCTTGTCCTCAAATTGCACCAGCCAGTAAGTGTCGAAGACTTGTCCGATGATCCGGTATCTGGAGCGGTTCTCCATAGCCAGAAGCTTCTCCGTAAAAAGGTTCATCTGCACCGGATCTTCTATGACCAACGCAGAGCGATCAGTGGGGAAAAACGCCCCGTTCAACACGCCTGTCTGCTCATTTTCTGCCGGGGGCTCCTCTGCCCGTGCCTCGGCCTCGCCTTCCGGTTCGGCCGCCTCCACAAAAAAGGCATCCTCGTCCCCCGGCGCCTGATAGACAATAGCCTCCATAACCCGGTTTGGTGCCGCATTCTGCACAACCCCGGATCTGTTATATTCAAAAGGCTCCGGGGCAGACTGTTTCTGTAAAGCCTTGCGCTCCTCCCTTTCCTGCCTTCTTGCTTCCTTTTCATCCCGAAGGATCTGATCAGGGATCATTTCCTTCCTTTGAAGCACATCAAAAACCGCCTCCGACAGAAATGCAAAAAAAGCGGCGCCATCTGCAAAACGCACATCCATCTTGGTGGGATGCACATTCACATCCACACGTTCCGCATCCATGGTGATATGCAGGACGCACAGCGGAAATTTGTGCTGCATCAGATATTCCCGGAATCCTTCCTCCACAGCCCTGGCGATCAGATTACTCTTTATAAATCTTCCGTTGATATAATAAATCTCGAAATTGCGGTTGGAACGCACCACCGTCGGCTTCCCCAGATAGCCCTCTATACGGATCCCGTCTTTTTCTGCCTGTATGGGCACCAGCGAAGCAGCCACTTCCCTGCCGTAGAGCCGGTAGATTACTTCCTTTAAGTCTCCGTTTCCCGAGGTGTAGAACCTGGTCTGATTTCCCAGCACAAATTTGAAAGAAATGTCCGGTCTGGACAGCGCCAGATGTTCCATCAGATCTGCGATATAGCCCCCCTCCGTAGCAGGCTGCTTTAAAAACTTACGGCGCACCGGGGTATTGTAAAAGAGGCTGCGCATCACAAAAGTAGTGCCCTCGGGGGCACCGATCTCCTCAAAACTTTTTTCCACGGCACCCTCCATGAGTATCCTGGTGCCGGTAAGACTGTTTTTGACCTTGGTGATGACCTCCACCTTGGAAACCGCAGCGATGCTGGACAATGCCTCACCCCGAAAGCCCAGGCTTGCAACATGGGTAAGATCCTCCGCCTGCCTGATCTTGCTGGTGGCATGGCGCAGAAAGGCTGTTCGCAACTGTTCCTTCTCCATGCCGCTTCCGTTGTCCGTTACCCGGATGAATTCGATGCCGCCCTCCTTTGCCTCCACAGTAATGGCTGTGGCACCGGCATCGATAGCGTTCTCCACCAGTTCCTTCACCACACTGGCAGGCCGCTCCACCACTTCTCCGGCAGCGATCTGATCTATGGTCTTAGCATCAAGTATCTGTATCTGTGCCATGGTCTCCTCGTTTCTAATAAGATGCTCTGTTGTGTGATCCATCCTGTTTTACGTTTCCTGTGTTTCCGCCGTCCAGCGGTTCTTTAACTTGTTCTGCAGCCTGTAAAGAGTATTCAGGGCGTCTAACGGGGTCAGGGTGGTCACTTCCACCTCCATCAGTTCCTTCAACACATCCTCATCCGTAACCGTGTCGAACAGGCTCATCTGAGCCAGATCCAGCTCGTCGTACTTTGGCTGTTTCTTTGCCTTGACATCCCCTTTATAATCCCCGGCGATACTCTGCACTTTCTCGGTGATATCATTATCGCTCAGCTGCTCCACGATCTCCTTTGCCCGGTCGATGACCATATCCGGCACACCCGCCAGCTTTGCCACCTGGATGCCGTAACTCTTATCGGCGCCTCCCTTTACGATCTTTCTTAGGAACACGATATCATCACCACACTCCTTTACGGCAATGCAGTAATTGTTCACATTATTCATCTTGCCTTCCAATTCCGTCAGTTCATGGTAATGGGTGGCAAACAAAGTCTTGGCCCCTAAAAGCTTGCGGTTGCTGATATGCTCGATCACCGCCCATGCAATACTCAGACCGTCAAAGGTGGAAGTGCCCCTGCCGATCTCATCCAGGATGAGAAGACTGTTGGAGGTGGCATTCCTGAGGATATTGGCCACTTCGTTCATCTCCACCATAAAGGTAGACTGGCCGCTGGCCAGATCATCCGAGGCGCCCACACGGGTAAAGATCCTGTCCACGATACCGATATTGGCGCTCTTTGCAGGCACGAAGCAGCCGATCTGGGCCATCAGTACGATCAGTGCAGTCTGACGCATATAGGTGGATTTCCCGGCCATATTGGGGCCTGTGATCACACTGATGCAATGACTGCCGTTATCTAAGAAAGTATCATTGGCAATGAACATATCATTGGTGATCATCTGCTCTACCACGGGATGTCGTCCGTCCTTGATATCGATGACACCCTTCTCATTCAGCCTGGGACGCACATAATGATTGCGCTCCGACACCAGAGAAAGAGAAGCATAGACATCCAGCTTTGCGACAGCTTTCGCCGTTCGCTGTATCCGTTCCAGTTCCATGGCAATGGCATCCCTGATCCGGCAGAAAAGATCATACTCCAGAGTCTGGAGCTTGTCCTCCGCATTTAAGATGGTATCTTCCAATTCCTTCAGCCTTGGGGTGGTGTAGCGCTCCGCATTGGCCAGAGTCTGCTTGCGGATATAATCCTCAGGCACCTGATCCTTATAGGAATTGGTCACCTCAAAATAATAGCCGAACACTTTGTTATATTTGATCTTCAGGTTCTTGATGCCGGTGCGTTCCCGGTCCTCCTCCTCCAGCCTGGCCAGCCACTGTTTGCCGTCACGTTTGGCGCTTCTTAACATATCGACGTTCTCGTCAAAACCGTCCCTGATGATGCCGCCTTCCCTGATGGTGACAGGGGGATCTTCCACCACGGCATTTCCGATCAGTTCACAAATATCCTCAAGCCCTTCAATCTCCTCCTGGATCTGTACCAGTTCCTCCTTGTGAAACTCCTTTAACACTGTCTTGATATGGGGCATCATGGCAAGAGAATTGCCAAAAGCGATCAGATCCCTGGGATTGGCAGTCTTGTAAGTGACCTTGCTGAGCAGTCTCTCCAGATCGTACACCGGCGCCAGATACTCCCTGATCTCATCCCGGGAGACACTGTCCTTACACAGCTCCTCAATGGCATCCAGCCGCTTCTCCATCTCTTCCTTCTCGATCAGAGGCTGCTCGATAAAGCTTCGCAGCATCCTGGCTCCCATGGCAGTCTTGGTCTTGTCGAGGACCCACAACAGGGAACCCCGCTTCTGTTTTTCCCGCAGTGTCTCCGTCAGCTCCAGATTCCTCCTGGTGGAGCTGTCAAGCAGCATATATTTGCTGGTCAGATACGGGGTAATATGGGTGAAATGATCCAGCTTTGTCTTCTGTGTCTCATAAAGGTATTGAAGCATGGCTCCTGCCGCGATCATTCCCGTAGGGAATTCCTCGATGCCCAGTCCCGACAAAGTTCCCACCTTAAAATGCTTTAACAAGGTCTTTCTGCACCCGTCATCGTCAAACAGGTGCGCTTCCAAAGCATTGACGGAAATATGTAATCTGCCCCGCAGATCCCCGATATCCGCACCGCTGACCAGAAAGGCCTCGTTGCAGATAATCTCCGAGGGCTCATACTTCATCAGTTCATCGTTCAGCTTCTTTAGATCCTCCACCTCTGTGAGATAAAAATCCCCGGTGGTCACGTCCGCTGCAGAGATACCGATCCCGGTGGGCGTATAGATAATACACATCAGATAATTGTTCCGGGAAGCCTCCAGAGACTGTACATTCAGATTGGTGCCCGGGGTAACGATCCGCACTACCTCCCGCTTTACCAGGCCCTTTGCCAGCTTAAGGTCCTCCACCTGCTCACAGATAGCCACCTTATAGCCTTTGCTGACCAGTTTGGTCAAATACCCTTCCACGGCATGATAAGGGACACCGCACATGGGTGCGCGCTCTTCCATTCCACAGGCTTTTCCCGTCAGGGTGATCTCCAGTTCCTTAGATGCCGTCAGTGCGTCTTCAAAGAACATTTCATAAAAGTCACCCAGTCTGTAAAAAAGGATACAATCGCTGTATTCCTTCTTGGTTTCCATATATTTCTGCATCATGGGAGTCAATTCCGACACTTTTTAACACTCCTGTTCTATCCATATCAAAAGCGGATACACAATTTTTTGCGCATCCGCTTTTATAATACCACAAAATGTTGTTATTGTAAATCGTTGGGCCATGCCAAAGTTTCGGTCATTTCCCTGTAAAAATGCTATCCCATCAATACTGTCCTTCTCCCGTATAGGCTACCAGCATGGCATTTTCCACGCCGGCCACGGAAAGCAGGTCCTCCAAAAGGTTCTCGCATTTTCCGGAAACCGCATAAGTAGCTTCCGTCTCCTGTCCCTGTTTTGCAATGGTCCTTACCTTGTGCCTAATGCCCCCAACAAGCTTCTTTACCTCTTCCTCTGCCTTATTGTCATAGCGCACCACCAACAGATAGGAAGTCCTGCTTTTCCCCAAAAAGTAGAACACTACAAATACCATGCAGATAGAGACCGTGCCAATGCCGGCAATGAAAAACAGGCCCGCTCCCGCAGTCAGCCCAGCTGCGATACCCAGAAACAGGAAGCCCACATCCAAAGGGTCCTTCACCGCCGCACGGAAACGCACGATGGAAAGTGCACCCACCATACCTAAGGAAAGCACGATGTTGGAGGAAATTGTCATAATGATAAATGCCACCGTAAGGGTGCTCAGCACCAAAAGCAGCCCGAAGTTCTCGGAATATACGGCTCCCCTGTAAAAATACTTGTACACTACATAGATCAATACACCGCAGGCAAGGGCAGTACCCAGCACCATGCAGATATAGGGCAGGGACAGATTTTCAATCAGCCCCATCTGGACAATATTCTCTTTCAAGATACTTTTGATGGTATTCATGTTCTTCTCCTCTTATCTTTGATTTAAAAACCTTTTTCCGCAAGGCGCTTCTCCACACACATAACGTACTTGGATACCGACATATTGACCGGCTGCACATCGGCGATCAGACGGCTGATATGCAGCGGGAGCACCTCGTCATATTTCACTTCCAGGATCACCTGTTCCCCCAAAACATTGGGGAAGCCAAGCGGTGCCGAAAAGGCATCCTCCACCCTGCCTGCCGACAGCCGTTTGTCAAAAGTCACCCGCACATTGGAAACGGGATAAATGTAAGCCTCCCTCACATAGTCCACCGTCACCACCGGATGCAGCTGTGATTTTTGCACCCAAAGGGCCATCTGTCCCGAGAGCTCCCTCTTTGGCAGGATGCTTTCCCTCTGCATCAGGGCCAAGGCTTCCTCCCTTGTCAAAGGCTCTGAGATCTTATGGATCCTGGTGCCGTGTTTTTCCTTGCACTCCAGGGTACACCGATCTGCATTCCCGTTGTAAAATCGGATCCTGTACTTTTTCCGCTTGTCCACGCCGTTGATCTTTTCCCATACAGCATCCAGGCTGTCTGTGTCAAAATAGATGCTGCGGATCGCATATTCCCCGTTTTCCCCGGCATGGGGATCGGGCTTTAAAAACCATTTCAGACGGTCCTTGAGGACCCGGTACTGCACAGGCGTCAGGATATATTTTAACTCATGTCTCACTGTATTCTCCTATCGCTTCCTAACGAAACTATCTCAATCATACTATATGATATTCAGAATTTCAAGAAATATCGAAAGGCATGCTGCCGGACAAATCACCTATTCCACCCTTTTTCCCACATAGTAGAAACCGTGGCATTCCTCTAAAGAGACCCTGACGATCTTTCCGATCAGGGAGGCGTCCCCCGGGAAATGGACCAGCAGATTGTTGGAAAGACGACCTGTCACCATGCCAGGATCACTCTCATTGATCTCTTCCACCAAAGCCTCCATGACCTGCCCCTGATATCGGGCCGCCTGCTCTCTGGCAGTATCCTGAACCACTTTTAACACCTTGTCAAAACCGGCCTTCACCACATCCTCAGGCACCTGGTTGTCCATGGCGGCCGCCGGAGTACCTGTCCGCTTGGAATAAATAAAGGTAAAAGCATTGTCATATTTGACCCTGCGGATCACATCGATGGTCTCCTCCACATCCTCTGCCGTCTCTCCCGGAAATCCTACGATGATATCGGTGGTGATGGATATGTCCGGGATCTCCTCTCTGATGTGCTCCGCCAGCTTCAGATACTGTTCCTTGGTATAACGGCGGTTCATGGCGGTCAGTATCCTGGTAGAGCCGGACTGCAGCGGAAGGTGCAGGTGTCTGCAGATCTTCTTGGAATGCTTCATCACCTGGATCAATTCCTCCGATAAGTCCTTGGGGTGGGAAGTCATGAAACGGATGCGCTCAAGCCCTTCGATCTTCTCGATCTGTGTAAGAAGCTGGGCAAAAGTCACCGGTTCCTCCAGATTTTTGCCATAAGAATTCACATTCTGTCCCAGGAGCATGATCTCCACCACGCCGTCTGCCACCAGCCCTTCGATCTCACGGATGATATCCTTGGGATTGCGGCTCCGCTCCCGCCCCCTCACATAAGGGACGATACAATAGCTGCAGAAATTATTACACCCGAACATGATATTAATACCGGATTTGAAAGGATATTTCCGTTCCACCGGCAGATCTTCCACGATCTTGTCCGTATCCTCCCAGATATCAATGACCATTCCTTTATTTTCAAACATGGCAGTCAAAAGTTCCGCAAACTTAAAGATATTATGGGTCCCGAAGATCAAATCCACAAAGGGATAACTTTTCTTGATCTTCTCAATGACAGAAGGCTCCTGCATCATGCAGCCGCAGAGAGCGATCTTCATGTGGGGATTCTTTTTCTTGTAACCGTTTAAGACTCCCAGTCTGCCGTAAACCTTCTGGTTGGCATTGTCCCTGACAGTGCAGGTATTATAGATGACAAAGTCCGCATTCTCATCCTCCACCAGCTCATAGCCTGCCTTTTCCAGGATGCCTGCCAGCTTTTCAGAATCTCTGGCATTCATCTGACAGCCGAAGGTGGTGACACAGCAGGTTGGTTTCCTGCCCAGTTTTGCTGCCATAGCCTCCACATAGCCTGCAGCCTTCTCCATAAATGCATACTGCCTCTCAGTCTCTTTCTGTACTTCCGTTCTGTGATCCATGTATCTGATAACCTTTCGATCTTATATGTTAAAGTTGTCTTCCGTCTGTTGTCTATCATATCACGTCTTTTTCATTCCCACAACTTAAAATATTTTACACTGTTCATTTTCTGTTCTCATACTCTTGTATCTCCCGGCAGGCTTCCCCTGACATCCACAGCACACAGATCAGATTGGGCACTGCCATCAGCGCGTTACAGATATCCGAGAAATCCCATACCACCTTTAAGGAACATACCGTTCCCACATAAGTCACCAGCCCGTAAAAAAAGCGGTACCAGATACAATATCCGGTTCCTGCCAGAAATTCAAACGCCTTCTCCCCCTGATAAGCCCATCCCACAATGGTGGCAAAAGCAAACAGAACGATACAGATACTCACAAATGCCGCCCCCAGTTCCCCAAAAGCAGTGCGGAACACCGCAATGGTAAGAGCTGTACCCGTCAAAAGCTGTCCTTTTTCATCCACGCTCCCCAGCACTCCCGAGGCCGCAATGGCAAGCCCGGTCAAAAAGCAGATCACCATAGTGTCCAAAAACACTCCCGTCATGCTGATATAGCCCTGGCGCACCGGATCTGCGGTATCCGCTGCCGCAGCACTGATGCCGGCTGCGCCAAGTCCCGCTTCATTGGAAAATACCCCTCTGGACACACCCCAGCGCAGAGCTTGAGGCACCGACACACAGAGCTGTCCGCAGGCTCCTCCCCACGCTGCTCCGGGGCACAGTGCCATGACAAAGATCTGGCAAATCCCCTCCGGCACTTCCCTAAAGTGAGTCAGGATCACACCCATGGTCCCCGCCAGATAAAAGATACCCATAAGGGGCACCAGCACCCTGGTAACCTTTGCGATACTCCCGATGCCTCCAAGAACTACCAGGATCGTAAGGACGGTAACTACAAGCCCGGTCCTGTACACCGGCACCCCGAAAGTGACTTCCATGGCCTCAGCAATAGAGTTTGACTGGGTCATATTGCCCATGCCAAAGGAAGCCATCACCGCAAAGACCGCAAAGACCGTTCCCAAAAGTTTCCCGACCCTTTTATCCGGCAATCCCCTTGCCATGGTATACATGGGGCCTCCCGCAAACTCGTTGTTCCCATTCCTGATCCTGTATTTTACCGACAGCGTGCTTTCCACCAGTTTGACAGCCATACCCAAAAGACTGGAAGCCATCATCCACAGAAGTGCTCCCGGTCCGCCAAGCACCATAGCCGTAGCCACTCCCACGATATTGCCGGTGCCGATGGTGGCAGCAAGCTCCGTGGTCAGAGAAGAAAAAGCGGATACCCCTGCGCCGCCCTGCTCCCTTAAGGAGACTTTGGCGAAGCGCCCCCGAAGACTTTTCTCTTTCCCCACCGTGCACAAAAGTGCATATTTCAGATTTTTCAGAGGCAGGAAGCGCAGCCTCACCATCAGATAGATGCCGGTCCCCAAAAGCAGGGCGAGCATCCAGGGGCCCCACACCAGATCATCCACCTTTTCCACCACTGCCCCGATCGTTGCAAAACCTTTTTCTTCCAAAGAAAAAACCTCCTGCCCTTTCCCTAAAATATAGTAAAGCAGAAGGCTCTTTATGCCTTTTTTCCAAATTTGATTCCCCTGTCAAAATTCTGCACCTTAAGGCACCTTAAACTCCGGGATCAGTTCCCCGATCTCCCGGATGCCGAAAGAAAACAGATACACAGTCCCGTCGGCTTCCCTGTCATCAAGCAAAACACTGACTTCTGCATGGATCTCATTCTTCCCGTAAGGAAGAGGCATGGACAGATACCATAGTGATTCATCCATCCCCACTGCTTCCTCCACCAACTCTATGCCGTCTCCAAGGTCTTGTTCCGTTTCCATATCAGGATTCTCATTCAACAGGTCCGCTTCATAATAGCGCCTCTGGACATAGAGGAAATTGTAATACAGATCCTCCTCCGTAAAGCCATTGAATTCTTTCAAATATGACCCCGTCTTCAGGTCGTAAATACTATGAATTTCCTTTTCCCTCATCATAGCCACGGTCTCATTGACTTGATCCATATCATATTGGTACGGTTCTCCCATGGACACCGACAGATAGTAAAGGGTATGGTCCTCCGTATCCATAAGCACCTGCAGTCGGTTGCCCTCTGGCATCTGCACCTCCCAATACAGGCAGGAAAATGCAATGCCGTTGGCATAATCCCCATCATAGATCACATAGCGTTTACCTTTTGCCCCCTCTTTTATCAACAGATCATTTAAGTAGTCCCCGTCTATGATATCATAGCTGATCATATTCACATCATAGAGGGACAAAAGCATACTGAACAGCATATCATTCCGATAGAGCTGTTCTTCCAGATAAGTACCCTCCTTCTCATCAAGCGCAGATTCCTCAAAAGCAGTAAATATCCGCCTGCCCAGATACAGATCTGACGCAAAATCCGACATCCGTTTCCCCAGTTCCTTTTCGTAAGTAAGATTTAAATCCGTCACATCTGCCACCGCCTGCTCTTTTACGGTGGTATTTCCCATCTGATACCTGTCCTGAAGATAGAACACTCCTCTCGGGAGAAAAAAGGCCCCTGCAATGACCATGGATAATAGCAGGATGCATCCGGCATAGAAACCCTTCCCATCCCGCATTCCCGATTTTCTGTATTTTATGCTTCTCTTATCCGATGTCTGCCTCTTCATTTCCTGTCATTCCTGTCTTATCTGTCATTTCTGCCCTAAAGCCATCTTGCGAAAGCTTTCCGGGAAAGAGCATCCGCATTACCGTCCCATCTCCTTCCTTACTGCTGATGGTAAGCGTTCCGCCATGAAGCGTAATGACCTTCTGGCAAAGTGCCATGCCGATACCGGCTCCCCCTTCTTTTCTGGAGCGGGATTTGTCCACCATATAAAAAGCTTCCGTGATCCGACCGATCTCCTGCTTTGGGATTCCCCTGCCGTTGTCCACCACCTTGACCTCGTATCCTTCCGAAAGGCAGGTCCCCTTGAGCAGGATGAATCCCTGTTCCTCCACCGCTTTGACTGCATTGTCCAAAAGATTGTAAAACAGGGACAGCAACAGTTCCTGATCCCCGTAGATGACCCCTTTTTCCATGGTGATCTTGCCCTTGATCTGTTTTCTGCGAAAGATGGGGCGCATGGTAGCACGGAGATCTTCCTCTAAGATCCTGGTGGAAACCGGTCTTACCGTCAGAGGATTGTTTTCCATCTCTGCCAGCTCTAACAGCTTATGGGACAGGCTTTCCAGCCTCTTTCCCTGGGAGAAGATATAAAAGTACGCCTCTCGCCTTTCCTCCTCCGAAAGCTCAATGGAATTGAGCATATCTGCATACCCGATGATGGAGGTGAGCGGCGTCTTCAGTTCATGGGCAAAGGAGGCTGTAAATTCTTCCTTCTGTCTGGCTTCCTTCTCCTTATTGCGGGCCTCCTTTTCGATCTCCTTCATATTTTCCACCAGCTTGTCTGCCATGGAATCAAAACTCTCTGCCAAAGTGCCGATCTCATCCGGCGACCGATAATTGGAGCGCACTTCCAGATTGCCGTCTGCGATATTCCTGGCCGTCCTGCCCAGCTTTCTGATGGGGCTCGTGATATAACGGAGTACCACATAGATGCACACACTGCCTGCCACCAGAAGGAGTACCAGGGCCAGGCGGTATTGATTCATAAGATGTTCCCTGTCACGGTAGATATCGGATACATCACGGCACAGCCCCAGATAGAGAAACCCCTCCCTGACTCTGACGCAGCAGACACTGATCAGGTAATATTCTTCTCCCATCTTGCGGATCCCGTAAGCGCAAGATCTGTCATCAGAAAGTTCCCTGACAATACCGATGATATTCTCCCGGTAAGCATCCTTGCGGATGGCATTTTCCCCATAGTAAAAACTCATATCCTGGGAAAGGGCAAAGAACAGGCTGTCCTGATTGCCCGGATGATTCATGGCCGCGGCATCTATCGCCTTGGGGATGGCATAATCGTCCCCATATTCCTCCGCAGACCGATATGCCATCTGGAAAAGGACTCTTACCATCTGGTTTTCCAACAACCCCTGTTCCGCTTCCCGGTTGACCAGATTCTGAAAATAGGAAGACAGCATCCAGATTCCGAACACTGCAAAAATAATGGTCAAAAGCCCTGTCATGGCAAAGAAAAGCTTGTCTGCGAATTTCATACCTTCCATCCTTTATACGCCGTCTGTCCCGTTCTCTCCCAACAACCTGTAGCCCACCTTGTACACCGCCACGATCTTATCCTCCCATTGCAGTTTCTTTTTCAGTCTCTGCACATGGAGATCCACAGTCCTGCTCTGGCCCATGTACTCTCCGCCCCAGACATTTTCATAAATAGCGGAACGGTAGAGGGCAATATTGCGGTTTCTGGCAAACAGAAGGAGCAGATCAAACTCCTTCATGGTCAGATACACCTCCTCACCGTTCTTTGTCACAGTGCGGGAGGCGGTATCGATCACTGCATCAAATACCTGAAACACTGCCTCGGTCTTATTGTAACGGCGCAACACTGCCTCCACCCTTGCCAATAGCTCCACGATCTCAAAGGGCTTTGTCAGGTAGTCATCCGCTCCCATCTTAAGCCCTTTCACCTTGTTTTCCGTAGTGCCTAACGCCGTCAGGAAAATAACCGGAAGATTCAGATTTCTGGCATACTCCATCAGCTCATAACCGTTTGCTCCCGGAAGCATGATGTCCAAAAGCACCAGATCAAAGGGCTGGTTCATCATCAGATCAGCCGCCCTGATACCGTCCGGCGCCCAGGTACACTGGTAGCCGGCTCTGCTCAAATTCATGCGGATCAGGTTGGCAATGGGTTCTTCGTCTTCTGCGATCAAAATCTTAAACATAACAAACTCCTGCACTTTCCTTCCATTTCCTGCATGGTATGACATAAGTGTATCATTTTTGTATCCTGGACTGCAACAAACTTCTGACACTATTCTGCCGCTAAAATATTTTTTTCTTTTTAAAAATGATGATAATTGTAACAACAACTATCAGACTGAGTGCAATCACCCCCGGATATCCCTGTTCCAGTTCCGGCATGTTCTGAAAATTCATACCATACCATCCGGTGATCAGGGTCAATGGGAAAAAGATCGTGGATACGATGGTCAAAAACTGCATATTTTTATTCTGCTGCTCGGCCACTTTCTCCTGGTAGGCGTCTCTTACCTGATTGGCATAATCCAAAAGATGTACGGTCCGCCCCATCAGCCGGTCGGCCCTGTCCGCCACCGTACCGAAATATTTCAGGTACTTTTTTGCGAAAAAGCGATTTTCATTCTCCTCCAGTTCTTTTCCCAGATCCATCAGTTCATCATAATATCCCCTTAAGATCAAAAGTTCTTTCCGCACAGGCGTGATGGTATTTTGGAAGTCCTGCAGCTTGCCGTCCATGATCTCTTCTTCCATCTCCATGATACGTCTCTCATACCTGTTCAGCGCCTCTAAATCCCTGCTCATGATCTGAGTCAGAAAACTATACAGGAAACGTTCCTTTGTCTCTCCCTGTCTTGTGCGGTTCTGTCTGATCCGCAAAATGACACGCCTTGCAAAATTGTCATCATCCACTATGACAATATGCTTCTGATTGATAAAGAACATCAGTTTGAACCTGCTTCCCAACACATCCATGATCTTAGGAACAGTCAGAGAACCCACAAGACACTCCTGCTGTGATTCCATCTTGCAGAAACTTACATCCTTTAAACTGATTTCTCCCTCATAATTGATCTGTGCGATCTCCAGCGTTTCTTTGGCATGTGCCGTATCTGTTATAAATACTGCCGACCTGTCCGTCAGTTCCAGATCTTCCAGGGTGATCTCTTCAAGGATCTGCCCCAACCCTAGTATCATGTTGATTCCTTCCCGCTTCCCCCTATGACTCTTCCAAAGCATGCCTGCTATATGCTTCCTGATAGAAAAGCTCCTGGGAATTCAGCTTTGTTTCGTTTATACTCCGGTCTGCATACTTTCCATCGCCGTTCTGTATCTTTCCTTTTTCATCATCCTTCATCATGATATCGAACATATAACGGATGCGGTTTTTGATCGCTTCATCCCAGACCGGCACTGCCACCTCGACCCGCCTGGTAGTATTTCTGGTCATAAAATCAGCGGAAGCGATGTAAATTTTTTCCTCTTCTCCTTGTCCAAATCTGTAAATCCTGGAATGTTCCAGGAATCTTCCCACAATACTGATGACAGTAATATTTTCCGTCATTCCCGGTATCCCCGGCTTCAGACAGCAGATACCTCTGATGATCAGTTCGATCTTTACCCCTGCCTGGGAAGCTTCTATCATTTTGTCGATGAGCACCTTATCGGTAAGGGAGTTGACCTTAATACCGATATAGCCTTCCCCACCGTTCTTTACCTTGGCTATCTCTTCATCCATCATGTCCGCGATCTTATTCTGAAGGCAGTTGGGGGCTACCAGCAAATGCTTCGTCTCCTCCACAACCTCACCCTGCTGCAGGGCGGAAAAGACTGCCGCAGCTTCTGCGCCGATCTCGTCATTTGCCGTGATCAGGGAAAGATCCGTGTAGATCTTGGAGGTCCTTTCATTGTAATTGCCCGTTCCGATCTGAGTAATATAGGAGTGCCCGCTTTCTGTAACCCTTGTGATCAGGCAGAGCTTGGAATGCACCTTGTAGTCACCCAGTCCATAAAGGATATTGCACCCGGCCTCTTCCAGCCTCCTTGACATTTCAATATTGTTCGCTTCGTCGAATCTGGCGCGAAGCTCCACCAGAACCACCACTTCCTTACCGTTTTCCGCCGCTTCTATCAAAGCTTCGATGATTTTGCTTCTCTCTGCGACTCTGTACAGCGTCATCTTGATGGATACTACAGACGGGTCTTCCGCCGCCTCCTGTAACAGACGCAAGAACGGCTTCATGCTTTCAAAGGGATACGCAAGCAGCACATCCTTCTGCTCCACCTGACCCATCAGGCTTTCCTTTAAATTGAGATCGGGGCTTAACTGGGGCGTTCTCTTTTCATAAAACAGTTCCGGCTGATCCAACAGATAATTCTGTAACAGAAAGACAAAGGACAGGTCTAAGGGCGTATCCACATTGATGATATGCTTCCTTCCGATCTCCAGATACTGCGACAGTTCTTCCATGGCTTCTTTATTGATCTTACGGCTCAGCTCGACTCTCACGGGGTTCAAACGATTCCGTTGCTTGATCATCAACTGCATCATATTGCGGTAATCCATGTCCTCATCATAGATCTCATTGGGATCGATATCCGCATTTCTGGTCACCCGCATAATGGACTTTTCCCGTATTTCATACTTGGGATACAGCTTGGACACAAAGTGCAGGATCAATTCTTCCGAGAGCATAAAAGTACCCGGCCTTGTGGGAATCTCGATCAATCGCTTGAACACACTGTTGGAGCAGGGAATGATCCCGATCTTTTTCTTTCCCTTAGGACTTTTCATAAGAACGATGGCGTACAGCTGTTTGTTTGCAAGGAAGGGGAAGGGATGCTGTTTTCCGATGATCATCTGTGACAAAAACGGTGCAATATGGGCATCAAAATAGTCCTCCAGGATTTTCCCTTCCTCATTTGACAGTCTGTTGAAATTGATGATGCGCACGCCCTTAGGCTCCAGTTCCCCCATCAGCTGCTCATAGATCAGCGCTTTCTTTTTCTCAAGGACCGTCACCTGGTTTAAGATCTGCTCTATCTGTTCTTCACTGCTCATTCCCGTCTTGTTCTCAATGACTTTTTCCTTGGAATACATCTGCATCATCAAAGTGCCTACGCGAACCATGAAGAACTCATCCAGATTACTCTGATAAATGGAGGCAAAGGTCAGCCTCTCAGCCAATGGCACTCTCGCATTGCCCGCCTCATTCAATACACGTTCGTTAAATTGAAGCCATGATAATTCTCTGTTCGTAAAGCAGTCACATTCTTTTTTCATATCCCTTATCTCCTGTTTTTGTTTTGTTCTGCCATACCTGAAATATGTCAGTTTATCCCATATCCATGTTTTCACGATATCCACCATTACACCTGCGCTTCTCCTTCTTCCGCAAGGAACACCCTGAAATTTACATGATTCAGCGCAGTGTCCACCAGATTGACACAACTGTTCCCCATTCTGTCAATATTGTGAAGGATATTGTTATATTCTACCGTCATGTTTGCATTACACTTTTTCTTACCCACACGCTCCGCATGAGACTTCCGCATTTTCTCATCCAAAAGAAGCACTTCCTCCTTTTTCTTCTGGATATGTACATTGCTGATCTCCTCGCCCGTGATGATGGCCTGCATTGCTTCTTCATACATATCAAGGATGACACTGACCGACTTTCGCAGATCTTTCAATGCCTCCTTGGAATAATTCTGCTTTTTATTCTTCTGTGCAATGACATTTTCAGAGATTTCCCTGCAGATACTGCCGATGCGGTCTATAAATCTTCTTCAGATCCTCCAAAGAAATATTTGTAAGCGGATTATCGGCGTGTACGATGACCGCGATCTCATCCTTGGCGATCGCCTCATATTCCAGCAATTCCTTTTCATAATCCTTCAAATCTCTCGACGACATACCAAAGTCGTAAATACCTGTCATGACTCCGGTCAGGCCATTGGCAGAATCCGTTTCTATGACTTCTATCACCGCATTGGGATTCTTGGTCATATAATCCTCCGCCATTTCCTCCATAAGCCCTGAGACGGAACTGGAACCTCCGATCCTGATGGTTCCTGATGGCTTAGAAGACAAAAAGCTGGTTGTCTTATGAACCGTTTTATAGCTGTTTTCGACAATTTTCTGTCCGGCACCTTTCACATAGAATAGGAAATCCTGCTGTACTTCTGAAAGTTTTCCGGAATATGCCAGATAAAAACTGCGTTCCAATGTCCTGCCGTCTACGGTTACCTCATGGTACGCTTTCTCCCCGTCAGCAGTCAAAAGCCCTGATGAGACATAACCGATAGATGCCGGATCTTCAGAAACAGCCTGAAGCACTCCCTCTCCGCTTTCTGCCTGCAGACATTTTGCTTTTGTAAGATCACGTCCTGTTGCCTCATCATAGAAGCCTATACTTTCTGCGAAAACACTTCTGGTACCCGAACCTTCCTCTCTCGTAACAACCGTGATCTTTCCCAGCCTGCCTATTCCCGCTGTACCTTTTGTCTCTCTCCCGCTGTTGAAAGAGCACCCTGTTAAACAGGCAAGTAGGATAGTACACATTAAAGTCCCGATGATCCACTTCTTTTTTATCATTGGTATTGCTCCTTCCTCTCTGCTTCCATCAAATTATCTCAAAGAGAAAGCCCGGCTGCTATCCCGCCAATGTAAATCGTATGTAAAATGTATGCAAAATAAAAGGGCGATTTCTCCGTCAAGCCGAAGCAGATCGCCCAATTTATCACTTATCCTTCATCTGTCATATCACATTTTGTCACACTTGCACTCACAGCTCTCACACCTGTCAAACCCCGGATTAAATGCATAGAAATTTCTGGAATCCAGCTTATCCTGAGTGATGCGCAGAGCCTCCCCAAATCTCTGGAAGTGTACGATTTCTCTTGCCCGCAGGAACTTGATGGGTTCACAGACATCGGGTTCCTTGATCAGACGCAAGATGTTGTCGTAAGTACTTCTGGCCTTCTGTTCCGCCGCCATGTCCTCCGTAAGGTCCGTGATGATATCTCCCTTTACCTGGAACTCGCAGGCATTAAAAGGCACTCCCCCTGCCGCCTGGGGCCATACCCCGATGGTATGATCCACATAATATTTGTCAAAACCGTACTTTTCGATTTCTTCCATGGACAGATCCCTGGTCAGCTGATGGACAATGGTTGCCACCATTTCAAGATGGGCCAGCTCCTCCGTACCGATATCCGTCAGCACCCCGGCCACTTCTCTGTAAGGCATGGAATATCGCTGGGACAGATAGCGCATACTGGCCCCCATCTCTCCGTCAGGTCCGCCATACTGGGAAATGATCACCTGGGCCAGCTTTGCATTGGGTTCCTTGATATTGACGGGGAACTGTAATCTCTTCTCATAATTCCACATTTATCTGCACCCTCCTTCCCATGGCAGGGGAGCCATGCCCCATCTCCACTCTTTGTTGCTCTCCGCCATATCCTTGGTAAGGGGATAATACTTCTGCGAAAATTCTCTGGACATCTGATTCTTGATCCTGCTGTAATGGTTGAAATATTCCATGGCCTTACAATCATAAGGGTGCGTATCCAGGTACAGCATCAGATCCACCAGCACAAAATCCACCACACCGATATCATGCAGCATCTGTTCCTGATTTCCCATTTACACACATCTCCTTCCGGTGAAAGGTTTATTCAGCTCAGGAAATACTGTTCCATCTTGATATGCCTTCTCCAGATCATCGTACATCTTATCAAAGCGCTGCCAGGGTACATAAGCCATGGCGACAGGATATTTATCTATCTGCTCATCATACAAACAATCCCGCATAGAATTCCTTCCTTTTTCTCTTTTCTTTATTGTATGAAACCGCAGATAATCTGTTCTTTGTAATCCTTTGACACACAAAAATGGCGGGGAGGCTCCCCGCCATTTTCCATATTTTCAAAATCCGATCAATTCTCCACATTCGTCCTTTCGGTCATATTGTGAACGATCTCCTTTACCAACAGAGGAAGGAACGGCTTGGTAATGTAATCGTCACAGCCAAGCTCGGAAAACTCGGCAGCGGAAACCAGATCCCGATCACCGGTTATGAGCACCACGGACGTCTGATATTTTTCCCGTATCCTCTTAAGGGTTTCCAGGCCATCCATTTCAGGCATGTTGACATCTAACAGGATCAGATCAAAGGACTGCTGTTCCAAAACCTTAAGCGCCTGTCTTCCTCCGCTTGCGGAAACGATCTCATACATGGGCTCATCCCGCATGATATGCTGGATCAGTTTGATGTTCATAGGCTCGTCATCGACCACGAGAATCCTTCTGTGCATGGAGTCTGCCTGCTTCATGGTATAATTTTTGTCCTCATCGATCATCTGCAGCATAATGTCTGCGATCTTGGGGTCAAATTGTGTACCCTTTCCGTTTTCGATCTCACTGCGCACTACTTCCTGTGGCAGGGCCGAACGATAGCTTCTGGTGCTGGTCATGGCATCATAGGAATCTGCAACTCCGAGTATCCTTGCCACCTCCGGGATCTTTTCCCCCACCAGCCCGTTGGGATAGCCTTTGCCATCATATCTTTCATGGTGGTATTTGGCTCCGATAGCAATGACATTGCTGTCATAAATGCCCCGCAGGATATGGTATCCCGTTACCGGGTGGATCTTGATGATGTTGTATTCCTCATCGGTCAGTCTGCCCACCTTATTGATGATTTCATTGGGAATACGGATTTTCCCCACATCATGCAAAAGGCCTGCGCGGTAGATCTGATCCTGTTCCTCCCTGCTCTTTCCCAGGCGTGCTGCGATCATTTTGGCATATTCCGCCACACGTTTGGAATGTCCGCTGGTGTATCTGTCCTTTGCATCCACGGCTTCACTTAAGGCAGTCACCGTTTGCAGGAAGATTTCTTTCATTCTGATCTGCTGTTTCCTGAGAGCCTCGGTCTGCTCATTCACCGTTTGCTCCAGTTCTTCCTGCAGCCGTTCCATCTCATCCTTTCTGGTCACAAAAAGGACCATGCTGACAATACTGAATATGGTGAATATGAAGATCTCAAGGCATACCACCACCAGATAGGTCCGATACCATGGTTTTTCCCAGACATGGGTTTCCTTCTCCAGGGTATATACCTTTTCCTGCAATACTTTTTCTCCGGTACCGTCGAGGATCTGCAGACAGATATGATATTCCGACAGATCCGGTTTGAAGATCTGTATGGAATCCACCTCATCCCATCCATACACCTTGGGAGTATCGTCCAACTCCCTGATATAGAAACGCACCTTAACTTCTGCGAATGCATAATTGCGCACAGAGGCCTGAGCGGAAAGGTTCCTTGCATTGGCTGGGATACGATAGCTATGATCATCAGACGGCTCAAGCTCCGATCCGTCGCACCTGACAGAAACGATGCCAAATTTCATATCTGCCCCGGAATCCTTATCCTTACTGTTAAATACGATCACGCCATTATTGCTGCAAAGATAAAGTTTCCCGTCCTCCGAAAGATAATTCCAGGAATTGGCTGTCAGTCCCGAGAACAGTCCCTCGCTCGCTCCATAAAGTCTGAATGGTCCCTCCTTGTCAGCGCACAGATCCGCAAGAGGCGCCTCATACAAGCCTGCACTACAGGGGATATATGCGGTGTCCCCTTCCACTACGACATCGTAATTATTGAAATAAGGGAAATTGGAGAGCCTTCTGATGGTTCCATCTTCATCAATGTGACACAGCGCATTGCTGGTTACGATCAGATAACCATCCTCATGAGGAACGATCCTCAGGATGATATTGGAGGACAACCCATTCTCCACAGTATAATTTCCCACAAGTTTTCCATCGGAAATGATATAGATACCGCTGCCGTCACTGCCGGCCCACACCGTTTTGTCCTTGCCCTGAACAATGGACAGTATCTGCGTATTCTCCAGTCCGTCCTCCGATGTCAGAGTCCCTGTCAGTCTGCCGTCCTTTATGAAATTGATACCGTCTGCCGTGCCTGTGGCAATCGTTCCGTCCTCAAGCTGGGTGATACACCGGAAGCGGTCGCTTGTGACAGCATCCGTATCCGTGCCAAAGCGGCGTATCCCGCTTTTTGCATCATAGTAAAACAGGCCATTATAAGTGCATACCCACAACCTGTTTTTCGTATCCGTCAGAATGGAACGGACTCTGGATCCTTCCGTCGCCCGGGTAAGTTCATTCACCTTACCGGAAAGATCGTTGCCGTCAATCACCACCAACCCTTTGTCGGTTCCACAATAATAGTCGCCCTCATAAAATACAACTGCATTGACTCCCCCGTTTTCAATACCGGATTTTTCAAACATGTTCATAAAAGGACTTTCCGACAGTTTCATAACACCATAGCGGGAAGATGTGATCCAAAGATTTCCCTGGTAATCTTCCAAAAAGCAGTCTATGAAAGAATCAAAGCCTTCATAATGCATTTGCCGGTAACAATTATCTTGATCCATGTATCCGAATCCGGATTCGGTGGCGATCCAGATCCGGTTCCTGCTGTCCTCAAATACTGCGGATATCTCATTTGCATCCACATCGATCCGTTCCTTCACGAACAGTCCCCGGTCAGAAACGTCAAATACAAAAAGCTCACCGGACTCCGTCCCTATCAAGAGTCCTTTTGAAGTGACTGCCATACAATAATAAAAGTAATCCCGGTCATCGTTACGGATAACGGACATTTTTTGGTGACCGTCCAACGCATAGACGCCGCCTTTATTATCTCTTACGATCAGCCGGTCTTTATAGACCACCATTGCCTGGGCAAAGGTAACGTCCTGTTCCAAAACCTCTATGGTATCATCCAGGCCGAAACGACAGATCCGATCGCTGGTGCCCACATATACATTTCCTTCCCCATCTTCCGCAAAACATCGGATAGAATTGGATGGAAGGCCTTCCTCATCCGTAAAATAAGTATACGTTCCATTTTCGTATCTGGCTATTCCCGCATCATTGGTGCCGATCCAAAGCCTGCCCCTGCTGTCGGTCATCATCCCTACAACATTGACCAGACCGCCTTCCCGAATAAATTCAAATTCCTTTCCGTCATATCTGGTGAGGCCTGCATAGCTTCCGATCCAGATATAGCCGTCGTCCGTCTCACATATCACATTGGCTTCCGAGGAGACCATCCCGCTTGTATTATTGTAAATCTTTCCTACAAAATTATCGTCGAACACGGATACCGGCGCTGCCTCTGCGCTTAAGGGCCGGATCACAAGAGGAGCCAGTATCCCCACCATCAGAAGTCCTGCCAGGCCTCCTGCGGTATGCCGGCGTCTCCTGCCCTTCATACGGGTCACAAGGACAACCGCCACATAAGCGACCATGACACACACCTGTTTGTCCACGATCTCCACGATCGCCTCCCCTGCCATTGCCGCCAGCAGTTTGGGGACATCATACCACAGCAGCATATCCACAAGGGTATCTCCCCACATATTTCCAGAATATCCGTCATAAAAGATGAGGTTTAAGGGTGTTGAGACAACCGTGCAGATAATCCCCAGCCAAAAGCTGGATATTATAGCTTTGAGGGCATTGTTCATATATCCCCTCTTTACAAAAATGTGTATGATGACGGCAGCCACCACACTGGTCAGCGAATATATGAGCGAGGTGACATCATAAGCATTTGAGATCAGATTGTTGGCGAAACCGGCAATGATGCCGCCCCATAATCCCACATAATAGGATGCGATACAGGTTCCGGTCATGTCAAACCAGATCGGAAGCCCAAAAGTATGGGCAAAATATCTACCCGCCACATTTAAGATGATCCCCACAGCGACCACTGTTATCTTACGTAAATTGTCCTTCATGATAGTCTACCTCAATTCTCCATAATCTCCCGGTACTGTACACAGATTCTTTCATACTGCTCTCCGAGCCTTTCCTGCATCTTTCGGAGTGTTTCTGAAAGTCCCTCCCTGCTTGATTGTTCCATCTTGTATGCCAGATCCCCGATCGCAGTCGCCCCCACAGAATAAGCATTATTCTTAAAACCATGTATCCTGATACAATAGTTTTTATGATCAGATTCCCTGAAATATCCGCTTAGTTCCTCCAGGATGGTCAGTTCCGTAAAGTCCTTGAGCAGTTCCAGATAAAAATCCACATCCCGGCTGCAGGTCGCAAGTCCTTTCTCCAGATCCAGTTCCGGTAGCCTTGCATGGATCTCCTTTAAGACATCCTCCCCGTTTGCGGGAACCGATCCCTGCTTAGTGTGATCCGAAATCACCACCAGCTCCTTCGGCAGATAGCGCAAAAGCATCTTATCCAATTTGTCAGGCATGATGGGTTTTGCCAGGAAATCATCAAATCCTTCCTGCAGACAGTTTTCTTTTTCTCCGATCACCGCATTTGCCGTAAGCATGATAATGGGGACACCCTCACACAATCTGCCATCCCTTATTTTGTGAAAGGTCTCTATCCCATCCATATCGGGCATCATATAATCCAGAAAGATCATATCAAAGGATTGCTGTCTGAGTATATCAAGACACATCTCCCCGCTTTCCGCTTCATACACCTGTATTTCAGCAGGCTTCAACAGTCCCCTGAACACCTTGAGATTGATCTTATTGTCATCCACCACCAGGACTTTCGCTTTGGGAGCAATAAAATCTACCCGGCACTCCTGTTCTCCCAAAGATTTCTGAAGCCGTTCTCCAAAATTGCCCAAAGGATGTACATCTACGATCTTTTGTTCGATAGCAAAAGAAAATTCACTTCCCTTTCCGTACTCGCTCTGTATCTTAAGTCTGCTCCCCATCAGTTGCAAAAGCTGCTCAACAATACTCATGCCAAGCCCCGTTCCTTCTACATACCGGTTCCTGGACATATCGATCCTCGCAAATGCATCATGCAGTTTTCCCATATCTTCCGGCTTGATCCCGATGCCGGTATCTTTTACGGAATAATGCAGGACAGCCGTATCTCCTTCCACCCTGCCGGTCAATGTCAGGGTCACGCTGCCCTGATTGGTATATTTTACCGCATTGGTCAGCAGATTCAGCAATACCTGGCTGATCCGCCTGTCGTCCCCGTAATACTCACTGGGAATTGCAGGGTCGATCACAAACTGCAGAGTGAGATTTTTCTCTTTTGCCTTGATGTCGATCATATTGTACAGATCGTTCAAAAAACTGCCGATCTCATAATTGACGGGGATGAGCTCCATCTTTCCGGATTCTATCTTGGAAGAATCCAGGAGCTCATTGACGATGTCTAACAGCACTTTAGAGGAATCCTTGATATCGCATGCATACTTCCTCACATCCTCCTCATGGCTTTCCCGAAGGATCATCTCATTCATACCCAGGACCGCATTGATAGGCGTCCTGATCTCATGGGACATCTTAGCCAAAAACTGTGACTTGGCACGATTGGCGTTTTCAGCCTCCGTCTTTGCCTTCTCCAGCTCAGCAGTCAGCTTGGCCTTCTCAAGGCTCCCGCTGACAATATTATAGATGTTGCTGCACACATAGCCGAATGCAATATAGATGATACAGCGGGGCAGCACAAAAAACAGGAACAGACTGAAATAGGGACTCTCCCCCACCTGTGTCAGCAAAAACTGACCGTCGGACACATAATCCTGCACTCTCCTGGTAGTCAGAAGGACCATATTGGCATCACACAATCCCCAGAAATATCCGCCGTACACGATGACGATGGTACTGACCACCGTCAGTGCATATACATATCGCATCACCTGCCTGGAGGAATATAAAGTAGCGTACAAAAACGGCAATAAGGATGCCAGGACAACATGATAGGTAATGGACACTCCCGCTATGGTAAACACTAAAATAACTCCGAACAGAATGAAATATTTGGTCCTGCCATCGGATAAAGACACTTTCCTGGAAGCAAAAAACACAATGAAATATACAAGCAAAGAAGGTATGTATCCCTGCAGCATCAGCTTCTGATCAATGACAAAGATACCCACCAGATTCAGCAAAAAAGTTACGGTATAAACCAGCATCGTAATAAAGAAGCATCGCAGGACATAGGTATTGGCAAGGTATTCCCGATCTTCAATATATACTGCGATATCATCACTCTTTTTTCTGATCTGTACCATAGCCGCCTCCTTTTTCCCTCATTGTAGCACTATTTCGCTATGATTACTACTGTTTTTTATTCACCGGAACGTCACCGGAACGTCAAAAAAGACAGGATATCCTGTCTTTTTTGACTTCATTTTACGGATTCAGCGCTCCTCGCCCATAAAGAAAAGTGCAATGACACCGGGACCGGTATGGGAACCGATCACCGTTCCCACATAATTGATGAGAAAGCTGTCTATGCCAAACCGCTCCTTGATCTGATCCCGGACAAATTCAGCCTCCTCTAAGGCATCTCCGTGACTGATGAACACGATGTCATTCTGATCGCGGTAAGAACCCATCTTTTCCTCCATATAATCCACCAGGGCAGTCAGGGACTTTTTACGTCCTCTCACCTTGCCAAGCATGATCAGATGGCCCTCATTGTCCACATGGAGTTTCGGCTTGATCCCCACCAGAGTGCCCAAAACCGCGGCACTCTTACTGACTCTTCCGCCCCTGTAGAGATGAAAGAGATCATCTACCGTAAACACATGGGTCAGGTGAAGAAGATTCTCCCTCACCCAGTCTGCCACCTCATCCAGGCTCTTCCCCGCATCTCTCAGCGCAACCGCCTTGTAAACCAAAAGCCCCTCGCCAAGGGATGCAGCCAGAGTATCAATGACAATGATCCTGCAGTCCGGCCTTTCTTCCATCAGTTCTTCCGCCGCAATGCGCACGCTGTTGTAGGTGCCGCTCAGGCCGGAGGAAAATGCCAGATAAAGGATCTCCTTATCCTTTTCCAGATATTTTTCAAAGGCAGCCTTCGCCTCCTCGGGATTGATCTGGGATGTAGTAGGCATCTTACCCTCATTGCGCATCAATCCGTAAAACTCTTTTTCAGGCAGTTGATTGTCCTGTCCGTAGGTCACACCATCTATGATACAGCTTAAATACATGCAGCCAAGATCATGTTCTTCCATATATTCCTTTGGCAGATCCGCTGTACTGTCAGTCACTATCTTGAACATACTGTTTCCTCCATCATTGATCTTATATAGTGACAGTATAGCATCTTAAGCGCAACATTGCAATTTAAACCTTTTCTTTACGGCTATCAGTTTCCGGCCGTTCCATGGCCCCCGGCAGTCTGCGCCGGATCAGACGACTCTTTAACCGTTTCCAGTCAAAGGGCACTAAGGGATAGATATAGCTGGTCCTGGATACGGTACGGTTGCTTACCACACAGACCACCGCTGTCAGTATTCCTGCCCAATATCCCCACGGTCCGAACAGTTCTGTCAGGATCAGATTCAGTATCCGCAAAAACTTCAAGGCATATCCCAGCTCGTAATTGGCCTGGGTATAGTTGGCGATGGCCACAAAGGCCATGTAGAGCATCACCTCTGAGGAAAACCAGCCGCTGTTTACGGAAAACTCTCCCAGCACCAGTGCCGCCATGACACTTAAGGGGGTGCTTAGCATATTTGGGGTGTTCACCGCTGCAAGGCGCAGGCCGTCTATGGCAAGCTCCAGGATCAAAAACTGCCAGATCAAAGGCACATTGGGGGCTTCCTTCAACAGGATAAAAGAAAAGCTTTCCGGCACCCAGTGAGGATTGCCAGCAAGGAGCAGATAGGTGGGCGTTACCAGGTACGTCAGCAAGGCGATCAGAAATCTGGTCAGACGCAGATACGTTCCCGTAATAGGCGGAAAATAATAATCATCTGCCTCTTCCACCACATCAAAAATGGTAGTGGGGGTGATCATGGCTGAGGGGGAATTGTCCACCAGTATCACGATATTTCCTTCCAATACCTGGGCGGCAGCCGTGTCCGGGCGCTCCGTATATTTAAATTTGGGAAAAGGATTATACCATTTTCGTTTGTACAGGCACTCTGCAAGGCTCTCCTGATTCATGGTCAGGGAATCCACTCTGATGCGGTTGATCTTGCGCTTTACGTCTTCCAGAAAAGCATGGTCCACCCTGTCCTCCATATAGCACAGAACGATATCCGTCCTGGAGCTGACACCCGCATTCATGATCTCCATCCGCAGCTTTGGGCTCCGTATCCGCCTTCGGATCAGTGCGGTATTGTATACCAGTGTCTCCACAAATCCGTCCTTGGAACCTCGAAGCACCTTATCCTTCTCCGGTTCTTCCACGCTTCTGGCCGGATAGGTCCTGGAATCGATAAGCAGCGCCTTTTCATACCCTTCCACCAGAAGCACGAACACCCCGGAAAGCAGGGAGTCTATGATCTTATCCCACCGATCCTCGATATCCACTTCCACATAAGAGACATACTCTTTGGACATCTCATGGGCATCCTTTGGCATCTGTTCTTTGGTGATCTCCATAAGCTGCTGCAACAGTTTCTGCATCAGCTCATCCTTACAGAAGCCGTCCACAAAGTACATACAGGCATCTCTTCCACCAATCCGGATCACCCGGTATACCACATCGAAATTCTGTCTGACCGCCAGCGTCTCATTGAGATACTGCATATCCTCCCCAAAGCTTCCGCTCATAAAAAGCTGCTTTTCGCCTCTTTTGCCATCCTTCTCCTGATCCAACATAAAACTCCCCTTCCGGCCGAAAACTAAATAACTGTACTTAGCTTCTCCGAAAAGGGAGCAATTATACGAAAATGCCGCCTGTCTCTATTCCTGCATCCCGGTATACTCGGTATGGTAACCCGGATTGTTTCCGGGCCTCATGGCATTGGGGAACTGGATATCCGTCTGGATATCCAGGATGATTCTCTGCAGTTTCTGATAAATCTCGTGAGGATTCGGTACGTCATAAAAGATCAGATCCCCTTTGCCGGTGCTGATGTAGATATCTCCCACACCGAAAATCCTGTCCAAGACCTGTATCCTAAGCTGCACATCGGTAATCTCTTTGTAAAATGCCGTGCTGTATTCCCGTCCCACAAAACCGTTCTGGGTAATGATGCGCTTATCGGTAACAATATACTCCGCATTCCGCCACTTTTTGGAAGCGGATATCACATTGCCCAGCCAGATCCAGACCGGCATCAGATGTAATGCAAAAAATGGGATCAAAAACAGGGCCATTCCCGATAGTGCACCTTTGCCCGGCACCTTAAAAAGGGTAAGTAGGAACGAGCTGTCAAAAGCCAGCCATATCAGGGCAAAGGGCATCATCTTAACAGACTTATTCAAAGCAAATGCCCATCTGTGCGGCTTGCACCGAAACAGTACGGTCTCATCCTCCGTCACGATGGAATCGGAAGCATTATGCTCGTAATAGTAGTTGCTTATCTGATCATATTTTGACATGATTTTCTCCTTTACTCTGCCGTCCCGGATACCCGTGACTATTGAGTGGTGCTTCCGAAGCCACCGTTGCGGATACCCTCGGCATCATCGTCCACCGTGATTCCGTATTCCAGAAAAATACCCTGTACAAAGCCGGTTCCTGCAGCCACCTCCACAGTCTTTCCCTCATTGGAATCATTGGTGAGTTTTACAAAGATATGTCCCTCGTTGTCGGAATAGAAATAATCGCTGTCAATAATGCCAACCGTATTGTTCATCTGCAGGCGGAACTTAAAGCCAAGTCCGCTTCTGGGATACAGCTTAAGGACCCAGTCCTCCTCCATCTCGACCCTGATCCCCGTGGGGATCTTAATGGTTGCCGCAGGGGGCAGGGAAAAGGAAAAAGGTGCAAAAAAGTCATATCCGGCACTGCCTTTCGTAGCTCTTTTGGGAAGTTCCAGGGATTCATACATATCCTGTACATCTGCCTGTGTATACTGAGGAAATGCCTCCAGCATGGCATCCACGAACTGTCTTTCACTTACTTTATGGAATTTCGCTATTCTTCGCATGATCTCTCCCGTCTGATCTGTCAGCCTCTCTTTTTCTTTTCGGTGATCTTACACATAGTAATCCGGGCAATGGATCACGGGAATGTCCGGATTTTCGCTGTGCAAGGTTTTCTGCACATCAATGACGCGCTGATTTTTGCTGCCCTTCCACAAAAGCTTTACATCCCGTTCCTCAATATGGAATTCTCCGTCCACCAGGACATCCACATACTGCATCATGGGGTACTCCCTGATATTCTCCCAACTGTCTCCGGTATAGAGCCAGATCGTCTTGTCCGGATACTTGTCCTTGATCTCTGCCATCAGTCCCCGCACATCCAGGCGGTTGGCAGGATGCAGTGGATCTCCCCCGGAGAAAGTGATCCCGGAGATATAGTCCTGATCCAACTGCTCGAAGATTTCCTGTTTGGCAGCATCATCGAACAACAGCCCGCCGTCAGGGTCCCATGTGATGGGATTCTGACATTCCTTGCAGCAGTGATTGCAGCCCGCCACCCAGAGCACGACTCTGAGGCCGTCACCGTTTCGCATATCATCTTTGGTTATATTGTGATATCTCATGATATTTCTGTTCCTTCATTTCTTCTCTTACGAACTTACCTTACATGCTCTTGCGCTCTGCGATCTCTGCCATCTTGGCATCATTCAGGCGGGTATCCCCGTGTACCCTGGAATAGGACAGATAGCCGTTCATTCTGTCGATCTTGGTGAGGTTGCGGCTGCCACACTTCGGGCATACATCCATCTCCAGCTCCTGGTGTCCGCAGTCATCACAATACGCAAGGGACAGATTTACTCCTTCATAGAAGCCCATGTCCATGGCGCGGTAGATCAATGTCTTGATGGCATCAATATTATAGTCAATAGGATATTTTACATACTGGATCTTGCCACCGTTGCTCAAGTCCCAGAAACGATCTTCCAGATTCTGCTTCTGGATGGGGGTGATATCCTCCGTCACATGGCAGTGGAAACTGTTGCTGACATATTCCCTGTCAGAAACCCCTTCTATGATGCCATATTTCTTACGGAACTGTTTTACCTGAAGTCCGCAGAGATTCTCGGCAGGAGTGCCGTAAATAGCGTAAAGATTGCCATCCTCCTCCTTGAATTCCGTCACTTTCTTATTGATATGCTCCATGACCTCCACCGCAAAGGCACCGTCCTCCACCAGGGACTTGCCGTTGTACAGCTCCTGGAGTTCATTGAGTGCAGTGATGCCGAAGCTTGCAGTGGCAGATTTCAGCAGGGGCTTGATCTTGTCGGTGAGCTTTAAATGTCCGCCCAGGAAACCTCCCTCACAGTATGCCAGAGGATTGGTGGAGGCACGCATCTCACCCAGATACGCATACGTCCTGATATGAAGCTGGCGGATCAGGTTCAGATAATAGTCTAACACCTCGTAAAAATCCCGGCTCTCTTTTCTTGCCTTTGCCAGGATCATGGGCAGGTGCAGGGAAACCGCCCCGATATTGAAACGTCCCACAAATACGGGCTCGTCATTTTCATCCGCAGGATGCATACCGCCCCTGACATACCAGGGAGACAGAAAGGCACGGCAGCCCATGGGGGATACGATCTTGCCGTACTGTTTGTACATACTTGCCACATAGCCCTTGCCGGTAAGGCTCAGCCAGTCGGGATACATGGTCTTTGCGGAGCATTCCACACCTGCATTGAACACATCCTCCAGCGGCTTTCCGGGGCCGTGAAGATTCTCATCGTACAGGAACACGATCTTGGGGAAGAGCACCGGCTTTTTGCACTCCTTCTTACCCTGTCCCTTTCTTCTCACATTTAACATGGTGATCGTTGCCAGCTTGGCAAACCTGCCGGTACCCGTACCTGCTGTCACTGTAATGAACGGATAGTCGCCGCGGCTGCTCCCCACGGTATTGAACTTGTACTCCCATCCCTGGAATCCCTGCTCAAACTCTCTGACCACGTCATTGTAGGCCTCTTCCTGTGCCACCTTGGGATCTACCCCTAATTTGTTGTATTTTTCGATATAATGCTGATAAGATTTCTCTGCATAAGGCTCCAAGATCAGATCCACACTGGGCACCGTAAAGCCGCCGTACTGCTGGCTGGCCGCACTGAGCACGATGTCGCCGATGACATCGAAGGCCACATCCAGGGTCTTGGGCTCATTGTACCATACATTTCCCATCTCAAAGTCGCCGGTGAGCACATTCTGCACATCAAACAGACAGCAGT
>JAGATV010000055.1 GCA_017621075.1 Lachnospiraceae bacterium | reverse complement strand
AGAACACCAGCCTTCCAAGCTGGATACGTGGGTTCGATTCCCATCACCCGCTTTCTTCATGCCCTTTTTAGGGCATGAAGTGACAGCGAAGCTGTCAGGCGGCAGGGCCGCCAAAGCGGGGGAATACACCCTGCTTTCGCCCTGAAAGGGCATAAAGTGACAGCGAGGCCGTAAATAAACTGTAAGGAGGACAGGGTATGGCAGTAAAAGTGTATTTTTCCAAAGAGATCACTCCCGGGAAAGTGGCAGAACTCTATAAGCTGGCAGGGAAAACGCTTCCGGGCAAGGTGGCAGTGAAGCTCCATTCCGGTGAGGAGGGCAATCAGAATTTCCTAAAGCCTGAATTCTGGAAACCCATGATATACTATGTGGGCGGTACTGTGGTGGAGTGCAACACAGCTTACGAAGGTGCCCGCAATACCACCAAGAAGCACCTTGAGACTTTACAAAAGCACGGATGGAACCGCTATTTTGATGTGGACCTTCTGGATGCGGAAGGTCCTGATCTGGAGCTTCCCATTCCTTCCGGACAAAGGATACAGAAAAATTATGTGGGCAGGAATATCGTAAAGTATGATTCCATGCTGGTGCTTTCTCATTTTAAGGGACATCCCATGGGCGGCTACGGCGGAGCCATCAAGCAGTTGTCCATCGGTGTGGCTTCCTCCTTTGGAAAGGCTTACATCCATGGAGCAGGCGACCCGGAAAAGATCTGGACGGCAGACCATGATGCATTCCTGGAATCCATGGCAGATGCTGCGCTGTCCGTGATAGAGTATTTTAAGGGAAATTTGATGTATGTCAACGTTATGAAAAATATGTCTGTGGATTGTGACTGCTGTGCGGTGGCGGAGGACCCCTGCATGCAGGATATCGGTATCCTGGTCTCGGAGGACCCCGTTGCCATCGATCAGGCATGCCTCGATCTGGTGTATGCTTCCGATGATCCCGGTCGGGATCACCTGTTGGAACGCATCGAATCCAGGAACGGCGTTCATACCATAGAAGCAGCCGCTAAGCTGGGGTATGGTTCCAGACAGTATGAATTGGTACAGGTGTAAACTTTTTGGGCTTTTTTGGATAAACCATTGTGCAAAATGACGATATGTGGTATGATAAAAAACAGATATAAACAATATTAGTTACGGGAGGTATTTATGGCAAACAATGTTATTGTAGGACAATCTGGCGGCCCTACCGCCGTAATCAATTCCAGCCTTGCAGGTGTATTCAAGACTGCAAAGGATCTCGGCGCCGACAAAGTGTACGGCATGAGACACGGTATTCAGGGATTCCTGGAGAAGAATATCATTGACATGAGCGAGAAAATCCGCACGGAGCTGGATCTGGAACTCTTAAAGAGAACCCCGTCCGCATTCCTTGGTTCCTGCAGATTCAAACTCCCGGAGATTGAAGCCGACAAAGCACTGTATGACAAGATCTTTGATATTCTGAATGAGTATGAGATCAGTGCATTTTTCTACATTGGCGGCAATGACTCCATGGACACCATCAAGAAACTTTCTGACTACGCATGCGTAATAAACAGCCCTATTCGTTTCATGGGTGTGCCCAAGACCATTGACAATGACCTTGCTGTAACAGATCATACCCCCGGTTTCGGAAGTGCGGCAAAATATATTGCTTCTGCAACCAAGGAGATCATCCGGGACGGTCTGGTATATGATATCAAGAATGTCACTGTCATTGAGATCATGGGACGTAATGCCGGATGGCTTACCGGTGCGGCAGCCCTTGCCAAAGGTGAGGATTGCGAGGGCGTGGATCTGATCTATCTGCCGGAGCTTCCTTTTGATGTGGATGATTTCATTGTAAAGATCGGCGAACTGTTACAGAAGAAGAATTCCATCGTAGTTGCGGTATCGGAAGGTATCAGGACTGCGGAGGGCGAGTATGTATTTGAGCTGACCAATCATACCGAGTATGTGGACTCCTTCGGACACAAGCAGCTTAGCGGTACTGCAAGATATCTTGCAACTCTGATCAGTGAGAAGTTTGGATGCAAGTCCAGATCCATCGAGCTTTCCACCCTGCAGAGATGTGCAGGACACCTGACTTCCCGAGTGGATATCACAGAGGCATTCCAGGTAGGCGGTTCCGCAGTAAGAGCAGCTTTTGACGGCGAGACAGGCAAGATGATCATCTTAAAGAGAGTATCTTCCGAGCCTTATATCTGCACCACGGATATTTATGATGTCCATGAGATCGCCAATATCGAGAAGAAGGTTCCTCTTGACTGGATCACAGAAGGCGGCACCAATGTGAGCCAGCAGTTGGTAAACTATATCAAGCCTCTGATCCAGGCAGAACTGACCCCCATCATGATCACCGGACAGCCTCGTCATATTGTGGTAGACATGGAACAGTAAGAGTATGGGATCAGTGCCAAAGACAGATACATAGAATGCAAAAAGAATGCCGGGTCCGTTTGGGCCCGGCGTTTTGACGTATTTATGAGGTTTTATTGGGAAGAAGGAAATAAGCACTTCCCAAAAGCAGAGCGGCAAGGAACAAGAGCATGCCTGCCGCAAATCCCGGTGACAGGTAGGAGAAGGAAAGAGTATGTTCTCCGCTTTCGGCCCTGACTGCCAGGAAAGTGTCTGCAAATTTTTCGGTAGGTACTTTACGGCCGTCTATTTTTACGGTCCAGCCATCGTCATAAGGAATGGAGGTCAGGATGGTATCGCCGTCCGTAAGGGTGATGGTTCCGCTGAAATGTCCCCCGCTGTGTGCGGTGATATTCATGCCCTTTTCCTGAAGGGTATTCAGGGTCCGGGTGGTCTCATCGATGTGAAGCTGGGCGATCATCACAGCGTTGGGAGCCATGGTCTGTTCCGGGATCTCCACCACCACCTGCTGCCCGGGAGAGAAGGTCCCCAGATACAGGCTGCAGAGGGTTTCGGAGGTAAAGTATCCCCCTACCGCACAGCCGTTGACCCAAACCGTTTTGGGACCGTAAGGAAGGTATTCTGCGGTGTCCAGATACAGATATACCGGATTGGTGGAATCGGCGGTAAAGGTATAGCTGAATCCGGTGTCCCGGGCTTGTGTCAAACAGGTATATTCTGTGAAATACTCTGTTTGGGTGCCGGCAATGGCATTCAGGAGAGCGTTCTGGTTCCGGTAGGGATCGGGAGTGTCTGTCTCAGGGTTCAGGGACACCGCCGGGGCACTGTACACCATGGGCAGTGCCGTGGGATTGACATAAGAAGCTGTGGACCCTGCATTTTCTTCCCATATAACACCGGTATCCTTGCGCAGAATATAGGATTTCGGCACAGGGTGCTGTGCCAGGATATATTTTACGGAAAACAGGCTGTCCAGCAGGGGATTGGAGCCATAACCCGAATTCCAGAAATGAATCTGTGCCAGTCCCAGGTTTGAGGTCAGGGAATTGACGGAGGCGTTAAAAGTGGAAGAATAGTGGGTCATGCCGTTATAGCCAAGAAGCATGGCGTCGTTTTTGGAATATTCGTAGCCTGAGTTGATGCGGTAGAGCCCGTCATCATCCTGTTGAATGTCAGTGATCAAAGATTCCGTTGATGCAAGGAAACTTTCATAATCAGATAAGGGATTGTAGGCGAACTGATTGCCAATCTGAAATAGGATATCTCTTCCGTTGATCCCCATATCTATGGCGGTTTCCAGCATGAGGATTACCAGGAGGATTTCAAAAATGGGCCTGCGCTGCCATAAAGTGGGCAGTTTTCTCCAGGGAAGGCAGATAAAAGCCCTAAGGGCCATATAGAGCAGCAAAAAACTGCACAAGAAGGCATAGCGGTAAGGGAAGCAGACCGGGCGCTTGAAACCGTGCCAGATCAGGTCAGGGTATACATAATAAAAGCTTAAGGCAAAGATCCCCAAAAGGATCAGCGCCCCCAGCTTTTCCTTTATGGAAATCCTGCGGGACAGAAAGAACCAAAGCCCTGCCCCAAGGATAAGGTATCCGCAATAGATGGCAGGGAGTCCGGAATTGTCCAGGCTTATGTAAGCGCCGTTGGAAAGTTGGCCGAGCAGTGCCGGGAAGGGCTGGAAATTGTAAGGAGAGTCCGGCAGCATATTGGTGGTGCTGAGCCGCCCGGCAGACAGATCCCGTATTACCGGAAGCAGGATGGGAGCCGCAAGGCCCAGTGCAAGCAGGGTACAGAAAGCAAAACGTGCCACAATTTTAAAAAAGGTTTGGAAGGAATGCTTAACCGCTGTTTTGTCAAGCTGTGTCAGTCCCCGGAAAAGGAGATAGAGGGCGGTGAAGATTCCTACCATGTAGCCGGTGTAATAGTTGCAGAGAAACAGTCCGGCCAGGGAAAGCGTGTAGTGCAGGCCCTTTTTGCCGTCTAAGAGTTTTTCCACACCAAGAAGGATCATGGGCAGGAAGATCACGCCATCCAGCCACATCAGACAGCACAGATAGGTGATATTATAGGACATCAGGGCATAAGAAACGGAAAGTGGGATCACCGACAGCTGCACCCATTGGCAGGCGATATCAGCCGTTTTAGCAGAAGGGATCGACCGGTATTCCCAGAGATAGACAGCATATACGGAAAAACTCAGACCGCAGAGCCCGATTTTCAGGACGGACAGGACCGTGATCGCCAAAGGCATCTGTTCCACAGGAAAAAGCAGGGTGAGAAATGCAAGAGGACTTGCAATATAATAAGCAAAGAGACCGATATAATTGCCGCCCATGGAGCGGGACCTGGAATAGAACAGGGAGTTGTCACCCCCAAAGAGGTAGCGCAGGGAAGCATAGAATTCCACATACTGATCCTGCATATCCATAACGAACAGGGTGGTGTCCTTGAAAGGATAGAAGCCTCTGGCCTTGAGGATCAGAAGCATCCCCAGGGCGGAAATGAGAAAGGAAGCCATATAGATAAGGCGGTGAATGTTGCGCTCTGAACGGAGCAGCTTGTTTTGTTGATTCATGTGCATATCCTTGTCACGGTAATATTTGGAAAACATATCAGTAAAATTATATCTTAGGCAACAAGGAAATGCAAGCCGGATCGCATCCTTCGGTCACGCAGAATGTCCTTCCGTCACCTTGGGGAGGTTCCAGCGGAAGGTCATGGCCAGGATCCGGATCACCAGGACCACAGCGGCGCCCACCCATATAGCCAGGATACTGCCAAAAGGCCACAGAAGGGCACAGCAGAGAGCGCCCAGCAGAGACGCACAGGCATAGACGTGCTTGACCAGGATATAAGGCTTCTGCACCGCAAGGATATCCCGAAGGACACCGCCGCCCACTCCGGTGATGACTCCTAAAAACACTACCAGGAACAGATTGTCATAATAGGGAGTGTGCATGCCTGTGCTGACGCCTGTCACGGTAAAGATGCCCAGTCCGATGGCATCCAGGATCAGCATGAGCCGCTCGTAAGACTGGAAAAAGATACCGGTAAGGTGCCTGCGGTTCAGATAGAAAAGCAGGATCAGAACATTGCATGTGATCATTGCCACCAGAGCATAGACAGGCTCCCGGAACATGACGGGAGGGGTGTTGCCGATGATCAGATCCCGGATACATCCGCCGCCTACTGCCGTGATGATGGCCAGTACATTGACACCGAAAATATCCATCTCCTGTTTAAAGGCAGTCAGGGTGCCGGAGGAGGCAAAGGCAATGGTGCCGATGAGTTCTATTATGAAAATAAAGGTATCGGTATTCTCTAAAAAAATCTGCATAAACTTCCCTTCTGCCCAAAGACCTGTACAAATCTGTGTATCAATCATCAGCTCAAGTATACTGTGAAACGGAGGAAAACACAAGGGTATCTGTTGATGCAAAAAATGCAAAAATAAATAGGTAAAAGTGTTGACAAACTGCGAATAATAAGTTACAATATGCTTCGTCGGTTTGTGTGGAAACACCAAACGGTATGTGTCCGTAGCTCAGTTGGATAGAGCAACGGCCTTCTAAGCCGTGGGTCGGGGGTTCGAATCCCTTCGGGCACATTGGGACAGGCTCATAAGGACTTCTGTTTCTGTATATGGTGGGTATAGCGCAGCTGGTTAGCGCGCCAGATTGTGGCTCTGGAGGCCATGGGTTCGAATCCCATTATCCACCCTCATGCTGTAAGATGTGTCTTGATGACACGCTTGGTGTCATACTTTAGGGCTATCGCCAAGCGGTAAGGCACAGCACTTTGACTGCTGCATTCGCTGGTTCGAATCCAGCTAGCCCTGTTTCTTTTATACGGATGGGATATTAGCTCAGTCGGTAGAGCACTTGACTTTTAATCAAGTTGTCCGGGGTTCGAATCCCCGATGTCTCATGAAGAACATCACTTGTAAAAGTGATGTTTTTGTTTGGAACGGTACACCTGTTGAAAAGCAACATAAAACAGGGAATATAAGAAAGGAATATGCAATGCGGGAAACAACAAAAGAGAATAAGATGGGTGTCATGCCCGTCAATCGGCTTCTGCTCAGTATGTCCCTGCCCATGATGATCTCCATGCTGGTGCAGGCTCTTTACAATATCGTGGACAGTATCTTCGTGTCCCGGATCAATGAACATGCCCTGCGTGCGGTTTCCCTGGCATTTCCCATCCAGAGCCTGATGATCGCAGTGGCGGTAGGCACGGCGGTGGGTATCAATGCTTTCCTGTCCAAGACATTGGGGGAGAAAGAATTTGAGAAAGCCAATATCATTGCAAGGAACGGTATCTTTCTGGCGGTGATGAGCTATCTGGTATTTGCGGTGGTGGGCATCCTGGTCAGCAGGCCCTTTTTTGCCAGCCAGACCCGGATCCCGGAAGTCAGGGAATACGGCGTGACGTATCTTGGGATCTGCTGCATTGCCGGCATCGGCATCTTTTTGCAGACCACCTTCGAGAGGATACTGCAGTCTACCGGAAAGACTTTTTTTACCATGATCACCCAGGGGACCGGAGCCATCATCAATCTGATCCTGGACCCCATCCTGATCTTCGGCTGGTTCGGTATGCCCCGGATGGGTGTGGCGGGAGCCGCTGCAGCCACTGTGGCAGGCCAGATGGTGGCTGCAGCCCTGGCGATCTTCTTTAACCTGAAATACAATCGGGAGATCCATCTTTCCATGAAGGGATTCAGGCCTGACGGGGAATTGATCCTGCATATTTACAAGGTAGGCGCCCCTTCCATTGTGGTGCAGGCCATCGGTTCCGTCATGACATATGGCATGAATCTCATCCTGGCCTCCTTCGGTGCCGCCCAGACGGTATTCGGCGTTTACTTTAAACTGCAGAGTTTTGTCTTCATGCCCATATTCGGACTCAATAACGGCATGGTGCCCATCATTGCCTACAATTATGGGGCAGGCAGGCGTGACCGTGTCATCAGGACCATGAAGAGCAGCATCCTCTATGCCGTAGGCATCATGCTTTGTGGTCTCGTCCTGATGCAGGTGATGCCGGCACAGCTTCTTGGGCTGTTCCATGCCACACCGGAAATCCTTGCCATGGGAGCTGTGGCCCTTCGGATCATCAGCTTAAGCTTTGTGTTTGCGGGATATTGCATCGTGGTGGGAAGTGTGTTCCAGGCGTTGGGAAACGGTGTCTACAGCATGCTTGTGTCCATCGCCAGACAGCTGTGTGTACTTTTGCCTGTGGCAAAGCTTTTGTCCTTAAGCGGCGATGTGGATCTGATCTGGTGGTCCTTTCCCATTGCGGAGCTTGCCAGCGTGGGGATGAGTACTTATTTCCTGGTGCGCATTTACCAAAAGATCATCCGGCATATCGGGGAGAAGGAAGAAGGGGAAGCGGGGGAAGAGAGGCTCCGGGGGTGACAAATCCGGGCCCGGAAAGGTATAATCATACAGATAACTGCGGATGTGGCGGAATTGGCAGACGCGCTAGATTTAGGTTCTAGTATCTATGATGTAGGGGTTCAAGTCCCCTCATCCGCATGATTAAAAATGCGCAGATCTTATAGGAAAATCTGCGCAAAAAAATGGAAGCAACGGGGCTCGAACCCGTGGCCTCCCGCGTGTGAGGCGGACGCTCATCCCAGCTGAGCTATGCTTCCATATCCTTTCGGATCAAAGCAGATAACGGGAGTCGAACCCGCCTTTCCAGCTTGGGAAGCTAGCGTTCTACCGATGAACCATATCTGCATGAATATTATTATAGCACGTCAAAAATAAATTTCAAGGAATTCAGAGAGGATTTTTTCAAAAATAGCATTTTGCAGGGGGATGATGCCGTGCAGGGGCGGCTGCATCGCCGGTACTTGACAAATTCCGACAAAGATGATACGGTATTCTAAGTTAAGAGGGAGTAGTTGTAACGTGTAATCAACATACCCCGGCATAGAGCAAGAAGCAGCGCCGTGGTTACACGCTTTCATTCCATAATGAGAGAACAAGACTTTTAGCACCTGTGTGCTGGGAGTCTTTTTTGATTTCATAGCACATACTAAAGGAAGATGCCATTTTCAGACAGGAGGAGATTATGGAAATTGTAGTGCAGTTAGTATTGTTGGTAGTTGGTTTTGCCATGCTGATGAAAGGGGCGGACTGGTTCGTGGACGGAGCATCCAAGGTGGCAGACAGGCTGGGGATCCCCCAACTGGTCATCGGTCTGACCATCGTGGCCATGGGTACCTCCCTGCCGGAAGCGGCAGTGAGCATTTCGGCAGCAGTTCAGGGAAGTGCGGAAATTACCATCGGTAATGTGGTGGGGAGCAACATCATGAATGTGCTGGTCATTCTGGGACTGACCTCTGTGATCTGTGCCATTGCCGTGCAGAAGTCCACAGTCTGTTATGAAATCCCCTTTACCATTCTGATCACGGTGCTTCTGGCGGTCCTGGGGCTTTCGGATCATCAGATCAGCCGCCTGGAGGGTGTGGTCTTCTGGGCTTTCATGATCCTTTACCTGTTGTATCTCTTATATATGGCAAAGAAAGGAAATGCCCCGGACAAGGAGGAAGAGACCCACAAACAGGAATCTGTCTTAAAGCTACTGTTTTTGATCGTATTCGGTGCGTTCGTGGTAGTGTGGGGCAGTGATATTGCGGTGGATGCGGCTACCGGCCTGGCGCGAAGCTTCGGCATGAGCGAGAGATTCATCGGTCTGACCATTGTGGCCCTTGGCACTTCTCTGCCGGAACTGGTCACCAGTGTTACTGCAGCCATCAAGGGCAAGCCTGACATTGCGGTAGGCAATATCGTGGGAAGCAATATCTTTAATATCCTGTTCGTGGTGGGCACCACGGCACTGATCACGCCGGTGGTCTACAGTGGGGACTTTCTGGTGGACAGCATCGTGGCGGTGGCAGCCATGGTCCTCTTGTTCTTCTGTGTCCTGCCGAAGAAAAAGCTCGGCAGGATGGGCGGTGTCCTGCTTTTGACAGGATATGCCACATATTTTGTGTATCTGATCAGGTAAAATTGTTGAAGCAGATTCCCATAAATGCTATAATAAGCGCAGGCCGTAAGTGTCTGTGCTTATTTTTTTGCCAGGGACGGCTGTGTATGGAATAAAAAGAAGGGAATCGGCAAGAATGATGAAGAAGTTTGTAGAGAGGACATATCTGTTTTTCTTTTTGCTGTTGGCGATTCTTTTTGTATATATTACTGCTGATTTTGACATCGAGGTGACCCAAAAGGCGGCAAAGTCGGGGTATGAGCTCCTGCCGCAAAAGGAACTGGTCACTGTCCCGGATGCCTCTGCGCCCCAGGGAATTGTGCAGGAGTATGTCTGGGAGATCCGGGGGGTCAGCGAGGCTTACAGGGAGCTGATCTTTTACAGTTATCACCAGAATATAGAGGTGTTCTTGGATGAGGAACCAATTTACCGGATGGCGGCGGACAGCAAGAATCCCTTCGGGCGGACGCCGGGCTGTGTGTGGAACAGTATCATGCTGGAGGAATCCGACAACGGAAGGACACTGAGGGTGGTGATCGTGCCGGTGTACCAAAAAGCCGTGGACAGGGCGCCGGATTTCTATTTTGGAACCAAGTTTGATATTGTCAAGGACCGTATCCGGGCGGATGTGCCGGATATGATATTGGGAGTCCTTGCTGTTTTGGCAGGGCTTATCTTTATTGTATTTACCCTGTATAATTACAGAAATGCGGAAATCGACATATCGATATGGCTCTTAGGGCTTTTTGCGGTGCAGCTGGGGATTTGGAAACTGATGGATACTGCGGCAGTCAAGCTGATGTTCCCGGGATATCTCTCCCTGTCCATCGCACCTTATCTTGCGCTGATGCTGGTCTGTGTGCCGCTTCTGCTGTTTTTAAAAGAACTGTTCCGATCCCGGGAGAGCATTGTGTGGTATGTGGGTTGTTTCATCAGCCTGATCACCGCGGCGGTGGTGCTGATCCTGCAGTTTACCGGGATCACCGATATGAGTGAGACACTGGTTCTGGTCCATGCAAGTCTGGCGGCAAATCTGTTCCTTGCCCTGGTCATGGTAATCCGGGAAGTGCATGAAGTGGGCTGGAATCCCAAGCTAAAGCGCAATGCCCTGTGCCTGACGGTATGTGCCTGCGGATTTGCCCTGGATGTGCTGCTGTACTATCTGCTTGGCTGGCAGCAGAACACGTTGATCGGCATGACCTGTTTTATGGTGTATATTTTCGTGCAGGGATACTTTTCCATGAAAGGCATCCGGCAGTTGATGAACGTGGGGATGCATGCCAAGGCCTTTGAGCGCATGGCCTATCATGACCAGCTTACCGGATTATACAACCGCACTGCTTATGACGTCTATGTGAACAGCGAAGAATTCCGACCGGAACACTGTATCGTAGTGGCACTGGATCTGAACGATTTAAAGAAGTGTAACGATACCCTCGGACATGAAAAGGGAGATCTTTATATTCGGGAAAGTGCACAGATCATAGAGCATATTTTTGGAGAGAAGGGAAAATGTTACCGCATGGGCGGCGATGAATTCTGCGTGTTGATCCCCAACGGCAGCATAGAGTTATGTAAGAAGCTTGTGTCCGGCCTAAAGGAAATGGTGGATGATTTTAACAGACAGAGCGAGGATGTGTTCATGGAGATCGCCTGTGGGTATGTGGTGTATGACAAGAGGCTTGATTACGATATCCGTGACACTTCCAGGCGTGCGGATAAGATGATGTATCAAGAGAAATTTGCCATGAAGCAGAAGTGAGGTAATAGAATGAGAAGAGCAGGAATCCTGATGCCGGTTTCGAGTATCCCCTCCCCTTATGGGATCGGTACGTTTGGAAAAGAGAGTTACAGATTTGTGGACTTTTTGAAAAAGGCGGGTCAGACCCTCTGGCAGATCCTTCCCCTGGGGCCTACCGGGTACGGAGATTCACCTTATCAGTCCTTTTCCACCTTTGCGGGCAATCCCTATTATATCGATCTGGAGCTTCTGATCGGCAAGGGGTATCTGACCGTGGAAGAGTGTGATGCCTGTGATTTTGGGAACGATCCCGGTGATATCGACTATGAGAAGATCTATCTTTCCAGATTCCGGGTGCTGCAAAGGGCATGGAAGCGCGCCGGGGAGAAGGGACTTTTTGAGCAGCCGGATTATGTGGCTTTTTTGGAAGAGAACCGTAGCTGGCTGGATGATTACGCATTATATATGGCGGTCAAGGACCATTTTGGGGGCCGATGCTTCCTGGAGTGGGAGGAGGATATCAGGCTTCGGAAAAAGAAAGCCATGGCGCGATATGAGGAGCTTTTGGCAGAGGAGATCGCATGCTATCGGTTTCAACAGTATCTCTTTGCCACACAGTGGAAAGCACTGAAAGCTTATGCCAACAAAAAGGGTATACAGATCGTGGGAGATATTCCTATTTATGTGGCTTTGGACAGTGCAGATACCTGGGCGCATCCGGAACTGTTCCAGTTGGATGCAACCGGTCATCCCACTGCCGTGGCAGGATGCCCTCCGGATGCTTTTTCCGAGACGGGACAGCTCTGGGGCAATCCCCTGTATCGCTGGAAGCACCATAAAAAGACAGGATACCGGTGGTGGATCGACAGGATCGCACACTGCTATGAACTGTATGATATTGTCCGGATTGATCATTTCCGCGGCTTTGATGAGTACTGGTCGGTTCCCTACGGTGATCCTACGGCGGAGAACGGTCATTGGGAAAAAGGCCCCGGCTATGAGCTTTTTGAGGCCATGAAAAAGAAGCTGGGCAAGCGGCAGGTGATTGCGGAAGATTTGGGATTTTTGACGGACAGTGTGCGGAAGCTGGTGAAGAAAACAGGATATCCGGGGATGAAGATCCTGCAGTTTGCCTTTGACGGCGATCGGGAAAACGTTTATCTGCCCCATAACTATACCCAAAACTGTGTAGTCTATACAGGCACCCATGACAATGACACCACAGCGGGCTGGATACGCACTTTAAAGGGCAGCCGGCTGCGTTTCCTCATGCAATATCTGAATGTGCAGAACCGTAAGGATCTGCTTTGGGCCTGCATCCGTGGGGCGCTTTCCAGTGCGGCGGACACGGCTGTCATACCCCTTCAGGATTATCTGGAGCTTGGAAGCAGCGCCAGGATCAACACTCCTTCCACCCTGGGAAACAACTGGCGGTGGCGGATGGAAAAGGACGCACTGACCAAAGAACTGGCAAAAAAGATCCGTACCATGACGAAACTGTACGGAAGATAAAGGACAGGAAACAGCCATGAAAAAGAAATGCAAGGTAAGTATACTTACCAAGACCGAAATGAAATTTATGGAACTGATCTGGAAACTGGAGCCTATCAATTCCACCGCTCTTGTGAAGGAATGCGAGAAAACGTTTGAGTGGAAAAAATCCACTACATACACGATGCTCAAGAACCTTTGTGGGAAGGAAGTCATAAAAAATGAAAATGCGATCGTCACGTCGACGCTGAAGAAAGAGGACTATTACGGAGCCCGGGGAAGAGACTATGTGGATGAACATTTCGCCGGGTCGCTTCCGATGTTCCTTACTGCATTTTGCGGGAGCGGAGTGAAATTGTCCGAAAAGGAGAAAGAAGAGATCAGACGATTGATCGATGAATGTTAAAATATGCCTTGACAATAGGGCCCGTATTTTATAAACTTTAGGTTGGCAAGATGTAGACCAAAGTGGCGGGGCGGTGTGGAAATATCAGAAATCATGAGTATCTTTTATAAACTGCTGCAAATAAGTCTTTCCGGCTCGTTTGCAGTTTTGTATTTATTGGCATTGAGGATAATATTAAAGAAGTTGCCGAAAAGTGTAACTTATGCGCTGTGGGCACTTGTGGCCTTTCATCTGCTCTGTACCGTGGCGCCCACAGGCAGACTTGCGGTCATACCCAAGGTGAAAATAGCGGGGAAACTGGGCTATATTGACGTGAACTGGAAGGTGATCGTGATCATATATCTGGCAGTGCTGTGCATCCTGTTGCTTGCAAACGGAGTAAGTTATATCCGGCTGGCAAACAGATTAAAGCATACTGCGGTGGAGGCGGACAGGCCGGATGGCGGCTCTGCCAGAGCCCGGTGGATGAAGGTGAAGATATATCGTTGCCCTGTGATATCAAGTGCATTTACTTTCGGCTACTTTCCCCCAGGGATTTATCTGCCCGAGGGCTTGGACGAAAGCACGGAAAACCTGATTTTGTCCCATGAGAGGACACATATCCAAAGAGGCGATTATGTGGCAAAAGGGATGGCTTTTTTGTTATGTGCAGTCAATTGGTATAATCCTCTGATGTGGTGTGCCTTTTATTTTTTTGTTCGGGACCAGGAGGCTTCCTGTGATGAGCTTGTGCTGCAGAAAATAGGAACAGGGCAAAAGAAGCAATATGCGGATACCATTTTGAAGGCGGCTTCCGGATTTTTTGTCAGCGGGGAAAGGGATCACGCTCTTGCTTTTGGAGAGGCCAATATCAAATATCGTATCCGTCGCTGTATCAAAGCGGAACATGCTACCAAAAAGGTTTCTATTCTGGCATCCGTTCTCACTATGTGCTTTATGGTCTGGGGGATATTTGTATCGGAGAGGTTTGAGATCAATATGGTGCCGATCCGTCAGAGCGAGGAAGCAACCAGTGAATCCGGCGGATTGATCGACCAAAAAACCGGCATTGTATATGAGATGCGCGGCAATGGTATATATCGCATAGACGAGAACGGCGAAAAGCGGATCTATAAGGAAAAATATTCTGAGATATCCGATTTTTTCATGATTGAGGAAAATCTGTTCTTTCTGGCACAGGGCGGGATCTGCATAAAGCGCTTGGATGTGGAGACCAACGAAACGGAAGAGATATTTAGCTGCGAAAACGGAAAAAGGATAAAATCCTTCAATATTTACAACGGTATATTGAGTATCAGCTACACGGACGATTCTGCGGAAAGCAGAAAACTATCCATAAGAAAAAGAGAGACTGCCGACGCACAGGAAATCCTGGAACATCCGGGGACTGTGTACAATGTGACACAGTGGACGGATGCGGGAGCGAGTGCCTGCCTTGATATGGATGGGGATGGAAAAGCTGAAGAAATCAGGCTGGATTTTTCCTTGGAAGATAGGAACGAAAATGGGGAGACAGAGTTTGCTTTGGTGATCGGCAAGGATAAGGTGCAGGGCCGGGCAAAGGCAGTCGCAAACGAAATATGTGCGATATCCTTTGATGGCAGGAAGATTTGTCTGGCATTGGAATACAGAGACGGGCAGACGGATGGAATGACAAATACCGTTACTTCTTTTTATCAATATGAAAAGGATGCTATTTTATCCCGGGGGGAAATAGAGGCTGATCTGTCACGGACAGAAGTCTTGGGGGATACCATCTTATCATATGTGCCACAAAAGATCATTATGGGAGAAAGTGTGCAGACAACATGGGATATCGATGCAGAGGGCAGACTGGTGAAACAGGAAGAAGAGTATGCGGAAATAGTGCCTGTTTCGTATGAGATACAAAAAGAGTTGACGGTGCATGAAGAACCGGAGAGCTTCCATACGTTTGTGATACAGCCCCAGGTGGTGAGTGCCTGCCGTATCACGCAAAAACGGCAGTGGCAGATTGCGGATAAGGAGTTTTCGGGTTTTTGGGTGGAACTTATCTGTGATGACGGTATGGCGGGCTGGGTATTTGTGAGTGACGGCATCCTGCCGGAAACAGGAGAAAGTGTCGAGGATGTATTTGCATTGGGCTTAAAAACCTATCATCACCCTATACAGTGATCCATTATCTTCTTGACAAATAGGTCTATATCATATAGACTTACAAGGGGTCTAAAGTAAATAGACCATGGAAAGGAGACACTTATGAAATTATCAGAGAAACAAAAGAATGAATGGATCACACTACTGAAGAATCTGGGATATCTGCCCGAGGGTGAGACTCTTGTGGAGCACACTGCGGGGGATTATTGGGAGTTTGGATTCTCTCAGGTAAGAGGAAATTTCTTTTTTACAGAAAAGACAATGATATTTGTAGGCGGAATGTTAGGCAACAACAATTGGGGTGTTCCTTATGATAAGATCACAGAGATCAAAAAGTGTAATGCAGGAGGAATTATCCCCATCATCCCTACCGGCATCAAAGTGATCTATGCGGATGAAAACGGAAAGTCTGCCAAAAAGGTCTGCTCTGTATTGAAAAGAAATGATTGGATGGAGTTCCTTAACAATAAATTACAATAGTGAAGGAAATACACATGAAAAGAGCAAAGAAGATCGCAGTCATATTGAGTTTGGCAGTCAGCATGGTTTGTACGGCAGTCCTGGGAGGCTGCGGTGCAGGGAAGCAGAAGACATCGGATACTGTGCGTTGGTTCAATGCAACTTATGCCATTCTGACGGAATGTAACGGCCTGGATTATAATAAGTTTGGCGGAAGGATCCCCAACGCTGAAGATAAGGAATCTGTTAGGCAGCTTCTGGCTGATCATTGGGGGGTAACAGACCGCGAAACAGCCGATATGAGATTGGAATGGATCATGGTGGAAGGCGAGCGGGCCGGTTTTGTGAAGACGGTGAACCATTTGACAGAGTATGGTCTGAGTGAACTGGATGAAGAGGAGTATGTTCCATTCTTTATGCTTGCTTTTGGCCTGGAGGAAGAGAGAGCGGAATTCTTTGCCAATACTTACATCATGTATCAGGAGTATGGCGGGCATGCCATCGATGGCTGGGATTACTGCAGGGCATTCAATCTTTTGGGATGGTATTACATTGCTGATTACTACACGTTAGAGGAGGCATTGGATAAATCCCTGGAAATTGCAAAGCAGGTGCAGCCTATGTATGATTCCTGGGATGAATTGATAGAAAGCTATCTGCGCGGCTACGAGTACTGGTCGGAGGGCAGCAGTGATGAACGCCGTGCCATCTACGAGGATTTGAAGACCCGCGAGGATAACCCATATGCAGTGGATTACCATATTACTTTGGAAAAGACCTGGTAAACATAATTTGCTGAAGAAGAGAGCATTATCGCAAGATAGTGTTCTTTTCTGTTACATCCATTGGGCGGTATCCTTGTCCGGTGTGATTGCCTTGTGAATCATCCATAAAATAAATTGACTAAAAAGCATATCAGAAATATAATGAGATCAGAAAACATTGGCATCACAGAAACAAAAGAAAGGTTCATTTGAATGAAAAATGATATAGATAGACTGACGCTCGCTGCACTCTCGGAGATCTATATATCTCTTCATATTTTCGATCTGCAGGAAGATACCTTGTTCCCGATAAAGACCAATCAGTACATTGATATGTGGTCCGCAAATTTTGAGGGTTGTCAGGATAAACTTGGCAATGTCATGAATAATATCACTGTGGATGAGCATCTGGGAGTGGTCACAGAATTTACGGACCTTGCTACGCTTGAAGAGAGAATGCAAGGTCACAGGGTGATCTCCACAGTATTTAGAGGCAAGGTAAATGGCTGGTGCAGGGCCAGGTTTATCAAGGTAGATGACAACGTGGATGATAAACTTCGCTATGTCCTTTATGCCGTGGAATGTATCGATGAAGAGAAGAAAAAGGAAGATCATCTCTTATATCTCTCCCAAACTGACCTGATGACCGGGATCTTCAATCGTGGCCATGGGGAAAAGATGATCTCTGAGCTTCTGGCAGGACATCAAGCAGGTCTGTTCTGTTTGTTTGATGTTGACAAATTTAAGCATGTGAATGACAAATACGGTCATTTAGTGGGCGATAAAGTGCTGATTGCGATAGCAGAAGCCCTTCAAAAAGTAAAAGGGAGTAACGATATCGTCATGCGCCTGGGCGGGGATGAATTTGCTGCGTATTTCGTTGATATCCTATCCGAGGAAACCGCTTCCGAAGTGATCAACAGATTTTTTGATGAAGTCGCTAAGATCCATATTGCGCCCATGACGGAAGAAATCAGTGTCAGCATGGGGCGGTTTTGTATAAAAGCGGATTGACTTTTGATTCGCTTTATAAGATTGCTGACGGCGGTGTGTATGACAGTAAATTGAATAAAGGAAGCTCATATACCTTTCAAAGTTAAAGTTTTGTCTGTTTTAGACAAAGAAAGCAGAAAGACACCCTCCATGTTAAGAGGGTGTCTTTTTAGGATCGCTCATATCGCGCATTGCCATGTAGGAATTATGATATTCCTTGCAATAGGTAACCTCCTCGCCGAACCATTCCGGAGGGATGAAGGCTTCGGCGGCTTCCTTGCTGCCAAATTCCACTTCCGCCATGGTGAGAGGGGCAAAGGGGGGATCGAACACATCCAGCTCAATGGTGAGCGTATAATCTTCGGGAGGTGTGGGAAATCCCTCTTTTACTTTGGGATTCTTTAAGGGGATCAGATACCGCCTTTTGGAGATGATATTGCCGTCTGCTTTCTGTAACAGGTGGTAATAGGCCTCCTTGTTCAAGGGCAGATTGCTCTCCTCCCGGGCCATGAAGCCGGTGCCCTTGTAAGTCAGGTAGTATTCTTCATCTTCTCTGCGGACCCGCACCACCGGATCGGTATTCAAATAACCCTGTTGGATATGATGAAAAGGGTAGCTGTCCAGATCACCGGGCAGCGCTTTTAAGGTAAATTTCCGTTCTATTTCCATGTCAGCCTCTGTTCTTGCTATGATGTGGGTATCCACTAATCAGATTATATCATATTCTGCCATAATTCCAAGCTGTTAATTGAAAATTCTGTGTAAATTGTGTATACTATCGGTAAGCGGTCGGACACGATTTTGATCGTGTGGAAGGAACCGGGAAAGGAAGTAACGGCATGAGCAGGATTGCAGTGTTTTTTGCAGAAGGATATGAGGAGATAGAAGCACTTACAGTAGTAGATCTGTGCCGGAGGGCAGGGATTGAGGCAGACATGGTATCCGTCACCGGAGAAAAATGCGTCACAGGCTCTCACGGCATTAGGGTTGAGATGGACAGATTGTTTGAAGAGACGGATCTTTCGGGATACGATATGCTGGTATTGCCCGGAGGGATGCCGGGCACCCGGAATCTGGAGGCCCACGAAGGTCTGATGGCAGGGATCGATGATTTTTATGAGGCGGGAAGGTATATTGCTGCGATCTGTGCGGCACCCAGCATCTTTGGACACAGGGGGATCTTAAAGGGCAGGAAGGCCTGTTGCTATCCTTCCTTTGAAAGCCACCTTGAGGGAGCTGAAGTCACGCACAATCCGGTGGAGATCTCCGGCCATGTGATCACTTCACGGGGCATGGGAACCGCAATCGAACTGGGGCTTACTGTGATAGGTGTGCTCTGCGGACAGGAAAAAGCAGACCGGTTGGCGGCAGGAATCGTATACAGGTAGAGGAAAATGTCCGAAAGGGAAAAGGCCCAAAGGGCAATGGCAGAAAGGCAGAGAAGATGATGGAAAAGGATGCGAAAATCTATGTGGCAGGTCATAAGGGAATGGTGGGAAGCGCTATCTGCCGGGCTCTTATCAAGAACGGCTACACCAATCTCATTACGAAAAGCCATAAGGAGCTGGACCTGTGCAGGCAGGAAGCGGTGGAGGAATTTTTTGAAAAGGAGCGCCCGGATTATGTGTTCCTGGCGGCTGCCAAGGTGGGCGGCATTATGGCCAACAGTGAGGCCCTGGCGGATTTTATGTATGACAATATGATCCTGGAGATGAATGTGATCCATTCTGCGTGGGTAAATGGCTGTAAGAAGCTTTTGTTTCTGGGCAGCAGCTGCATTTATCCCCGCATGGCACCCCAGCCCATGAAGGAGGACTGTCTTTTGACCTCCGAGCTGGAAAAGACCAATGAGGCTTATGCATTGGCCAAGATTTCAGGACTGAAATATTGTGAGTTCCTGAACAGACAGTATGGAACGGACTATATCAGTGTTATGCCCACCAATCTGTACGGTCCCAATGACAATTATCACCCCACCCACAGCCATGTGCTTCCGGCGCTGATCCGAAGATTCCATGAGGCCAAGGAATACGGTGCCAAAGAAGTGGTCTGCTGGGGCACGGGAACTCCTTTGCGGGAATTTATGTATGTGGATGATCTGGCAGACGCCTGTGTGTATCTGATGAATACCTACAGCGGAAATGAAACGGTGAACCTGGGAACGGGCAAAGAATTGACCATCAAGGAATTGACCGAGATGGTCGCTAAGGTGGTCGGTTATACCGGAGAGATCAAATGGGACGCTTCCAAGCCTGACGGAACGCCCAGGAAGCTTTTGGATGTGAGCAAGTTAGAGCGTCTGGGCTATCATTACACCACGGAGCTGGAGGAGGGTATCCGGCTGACTTATGAAGATTTTCTGAACAATCCCATGAGAGCGGAGCGGTAAGGCACCCCGAAAGGACAGAACAATGAAAGATTATGAAAAATGTGCAAGGGAACTGTTGGAATTTATTGAGGAAAGTCCCAGCAGCTTCCATGTGGTGGAAAATATCAGAGGAAGACTGAACGGGGAAGGTTTTACGGAATTGAAAGAAGGCGAAGAATGGGAGATAGTGCCGGGCGGCAGGTATTATGTCATCCGCAACGGTTCCTCCATCATCGCGTTTTGCATCCCCCGGAAGCAGGAGATCGCAGGCTTCCACATTGTGGCTTCCCACAGTGATTCCCCGTCCTTTAAGGTGAAGGAAGGGCCGGAGATCACGGTGGAAGAAAGTTATGTAAAGCTGAATACCGAGAAGTATGGAGGCATGATCCTCTCCACCTGGCTGGACAGGCCCCTGTCCGTAGCCGGCAGAGTGGCGGTTTGCCCCGGGAAAACATCAAAAATAGCAGGCGATATCATACAAGACAGAATATCGACCAAATTGGTCAACATACAAAAGGACTTGTTGGTCATTCCCAATGTGGCCATCCATATGAACCGGGATATGAACAAGGGCGTGGAATACAATCCCCAGGTGGATATGCTGCCCCTGTTCGCAGACTGTGCCGAGAGTGAAGGCAGCGGGGCTCTGTCAAAGATGGTGGCAGAGGCAGTGGGCGTTAAGAAGGAGGATATCCTGGGCCATGACCTGTTTTTGTATGTCCGTGAGAAAGGGCGCATCCTGGGGGAAAACGGAGAATTTATCTTATCTCCCAGACTGGACGACCTGCAATGTGTTTTTGCCTCCTGTAAGGCTTTTATGGAAAGTGTGCCGGAGAGGTATATCAACCTGTGTGCGGTATTCGACAATGAGGAAGTGGGGAGCGGTACCGGGCAGGGAGCGGACTCCACCTTTCTTGAGGATGTGCTGTCCCGTATCAGCGAGAGCCTGATGGCCGGGGAAGGAATGGGACAGTACCCGGACGGACAGGGCAGGAAAAGCCGTCTTCTCCGATGGATCGCCGATAGTTTCCTGATCTCTGCGGACAATGCCCATGCAGTTCATCCCAATCATCCGGAGAAGGCGGACCCTACCAATCGTCCATATCTGAACAGAGGAATTGTGATCAAATACCACGGAAGCCAGAAATATGCCACAGATGCAGTATCGGCGGCACGGATGAAGGAAATCTGTCACAGAGCCAAGGTGCCCTGCCAGTCCTACGCCAATCGGTCGGATATTCCGGGCGGCTCCACTCTGGGCAATATTTCTACTGCCCATGTGTCCGTTTCTTCCGTAGATATCGGGCTTCCGCAGCTTGCCATGCATTCTGCGGTGGAAACCGCCGGGGCCAGGGACACCCTGTATGCAGTGCAGGCTTTTCGGACTTTTTTTGCAGAGTAGAAAAATTTGGAAAACTGTTTACAGCATTCCCATATACATAGTGCAAAGGCTGTGTATATGGGAATTTTTATGAATCAGAAATTGGAGGATATGCTGAGTCTGGCATTGGAGACCCCTGAGGATGTCAGAGAGCAGACGGGGACATTGAATGTGGGCTTCGATACGGCAAGCCGCACCTGGGAGTTGATCGTAAAGTACAACGGCAGTCTGGATGAGCTGACCATTCAGGGGATCAAAGTGGAGTATCTGATCGCCGGATATGCCATTCTGACAGTGCCGGAGGAGCAGGTGGAGGAGGTGGCAGACCTGCCGCAGATTGAATATGTGGAAATGCCCAAAAGGTATTTTTATCAGGCCGTGACGCCCACGGCGGCTTCCTGTCTGCCCCAGGTGCTCCTAAAGGACCCCTATCTGACCGGGGAAAATGTAATGATAGCCATCCTGGATTCCGGGATCGAATATCGGCTGCCGGATTTTAGAAAAGAGAACGGGGATACCAGGATACGCTTTTTGTGGGATCAGACGCTGAACCGGGAATTTACGGAGGAGGAGATCAATCAGGCCCTGGCAGCAGAGACAGAAAGCGCACAGTATGCGCTGCTTCCCAGCAGGGATGTAAACGGGCACGGTACTGCTGTGGCAGCTATTGCGGCAGGCTCCCTTGTCCTTGGCAGAGGCGTGCCGGGAGCAGAAGGATATTCAGGGGCTGCACCGGGTGCGGATCTTGTGATCGTGAAGCTGGGGAGGCCGTCGCCCCTGGGATTCCCCAGGACCACCGAGATCATGCGTGGAGTGGTCTATGCCCTAAAAAAGGCACAGCAGCTTGGGCAGCCCCTTGTGATCAATTTAAGTTTTGGCAATACTTACGGTTCCCATGACGGAAGCTCATTATTGGAGAGATTTTTGGACAATGCCGCAGAGATCGGGCGTACCGTGATCTGCGTGGGGAGCGGCAATGAGGGAAGCTCCGGGGGGCACCTGGCGGGAAATGTGGACACAGAAACCAGGATAGAACTGGCGGTGTCGGGCTATGAAAGTACGCTAAATATTCAATTCTGGAAAAATTATAATGATGTCTACCGTATCTATCTGAGGTCGCCGGGAGGACAGAGGGAGGAGCTTTCCCCGGCCATCATGGGTGGGGAGGGCAGACGCTTTCGGGGAAAATATACCTTGAGAATGGAGCAGACCAGGATACTGGTCTATTGGGGGGAGCCGGCACCTTATTCCGTAGCGCAGGAAGTCTATCTGGAGATGATACCGGAGGGACGCCCTTATCTAAACAGCGGGGTGTGGACCATGGAGATAGAACCGGTGGAGGTGGTCACGGGACAATATTATCTCTACCTTCCGAGTGCCGCAGTGCGGAATGAACAGACGAGATTCTACAAACCGACACCCTTGGTGACACTGACAACACCGTCGGCTGCTGCAAAAGTGATTACAGTTGGGGCATTTGACAGTACTTATGACACTTATGCCGATTTTTCGGGGCGGGGATATGCTGACAGTGAAAGGACCATCGGTGTTGTCATGGCGGGATTGACCAAGCCGGACATTGTAGCGCCGGGAGTGGGTATCCTGGCACCGGATGTCTATGGAGGATATTCGGCATTTAACGGCACTTCCTTCGCCACGCCCATCGTCAGCGGCAGTGCTGCGCTGCTGATGGAATGGGGGATCGTCAGGGGCAATGATCCTTTTCTGTACGGTGAGAAGGTGAAGGCGTATCTGAGGGCCGGGGCCCAGCCTTTGCGGGGTGAGGCAGAGTACCCCAACGACAGGGTGGGATTTGGAAAGCTGTGTGTGTCGGCAAGCCTGCCTGAGTAGCACATTTATGGGGATCAGATTGACAAAAGGATGGGATGAGGGCAGGTTGAGACATTTGTCAACTTGCCTGCATGAGATTTTTGTATCTATAATATTTATCATAGGAAAACACGATATGGAGTCAGACGGATGAGAAAAGACAAAGGCATGGCAGTTCTTGCGGTGGCATTATTCAATTTTATTTTTCTGGGAACGGAGTATTTGTTTGATAATATGATGGCCTATCTGGTGGATTCGGAAGGCGTTGTCCTTGCACAAAGCTATATTCTGGGGGCCAGTGTGCTGGGATTTGTTCTTTTTGGCGTATTACACTGACTGATACCAAAGGGCATGGAACATTTTTGCTACCTGGGCGGTATCTGTATTGCGGTTATCTGCATTTTTCTGGTGGAACAGCATGGGTCTTATGAGATGATATTGGCGGCAGGCCTGATTTTCTTCGTGCTGCTCGGGGTGATGGGAAGCGGTATCCATTATCTGGTGTTTGTTGTCAGGGGAGATGGCAGGCATTTGGGAAAGATGATGGGGACGGCCTATGCGTTGGGCATTTTCTTTCAATTTGTAAACAACCACTTCGTGGGAAATGAAACAGCTCAGGCGCTGGTCCTTTCTATGGCACTATTGCTTTTCGTGATCTTGTTCATGCGGCTGGAAAATGAGGCGCAGGCTGTACAAGGTGGGAAGACCACTGAGGAAGGGCAAGGGACGTTTCCCGGCCCCAAAAGAACGCTGGCGGCAGGAATATCATTAATAACATGCGTTATTTTAATGACCTGTATCTTTTCTACTCTGGATATTGCGGTAACCATGGTACATGCAGCGGGAAGTGCAGATATCGGCCGGTGGCCCAGACTGCTTCTGGCGGTCAGCGGGATGGCGGCAGGGATCCTGTATGATATAAAGGACCGACAGTATATGACTGTGATGATGTACTGTGTGACGCTGCTTTCTACGATATGTGTCGTGGTGATCCAGATGGGCGGGCCGTTTTTGGCGGGGCTTGTGGTATTTTATTTGTCCGCAGGATTCTTTGTGGTGTTTTTCACGGTTGGATTCCTGGATTTTGCACAGTATGCACAAATGCCGGAATTTTGGGCAGGAATCGGACGGGCTGTCAACAATCTGTGCGCTGTACTGACGTCTTCTTTGTCAGTTGCCTTGTTGGAACTGGGAAATGGCATGGCGCTTATCATTGCGACACTCTTGTTGTTTGTGGGCATTACGGTCGCCATCTATATTTATCAAAGTCAGTTGCGGCGGCAGAGTCCGGAAAGGGCCGGGATCATGGAGATGGATGACGTTGCAAAGTTTGCGGCCTTTTCCCAAAGCTTTTCCCTGACGGACAGGGAACAGGAGGTCCTTAAGGTATCCTGGATTCGGATGCCAGCGTCCAGGAGATCGCAGAGCAGCTTTTGATCTCAAGGGCGGCATTGTACAGACATATCACAAGCCTGAATGAAAAAACACAGACCAAATCCAGGATCGGGCTGATGCAGTTCTATTATGGCTGGAAGCAGACCGGGGAAGGTCAGGTGGGAAGCAAATGAGACAAATGTAAACTTACGGAACTGCATTTTGTATGATAAATTGAAAAAGTGGGAGGGACGGATGAAGAGAATTTGGAGATATGTCAGAAAAAGTTTCCTGCCTGCAGCAGTGTGCTCCCTGGCATTGCTGACAGGTTGCGGCAGTTCGGAGACGTTGGCCGAACCGCCACAGAATAAAAGTGGAGAAACGATAATGGAAACAATAACGGAGGCAATAACGGAGACACCGCCCACAGAGAGCCCTGCCGGGGAAGATGTGACACGGTCAGATTATGTGACGGTGGTGGAGATTACCATCAATCCCAAGGTGGCTCTGTATGTAGCGGCAGACGGCAGTGTAGTGAAGGTGGAATATCTGAACGAAGATGCCCGGAATGCGTTTTCAGACCTGGTACTTGTGGGCGAAAGTCTGGAGGACGCCGTAAGCAGGATCGTGGACACTGCTGTACAGGAAGGATATCTGACGGACGGCAAGATGATTCCGTAGATTTTGTGGAGGTGACTGCTGAGGAGGCTTTCCTTCAGGAACTGACGGAAAAGGTGCAGACAGCGGTGCAGGATACCCTTACGGACAAGCAGCTTTCAGCCCCGCTTGGCATAGAAGGAGCGGGGGAAGAGGCCAAGACCGTAGCGCCGGAACCGGAAGTGCCAAAAGAACCCTGCCCGGACTGCGGAGGCACCGGGATCTGTCCGGAGTGTGGCGGCGGTACGCTTCCCTGCAAGAGATGCGGCGGAAGCCTTTGGGAAAGCTGCGGTGTATGCGGCGGTGGAGGACGGCAAAGCCTGCAGTATCTGCAACGGCAAGGGCGTGGTATCGGATGATTGCATTTTGTGCCACGGCGGCAAGGCATGTATCACCTGCGGAGGCACCGGCCTGCGGGAGCAGTGATCTCGCTATGCCGGGCGCAGTATAAAATACATGATAAAGACCAAAAGAAAGGATGATTGACAATGAAGGCTCACTTTCAAAGAAAACTGGCAGGATTTTTAGCTGTGTTGATGGTATTCTCCGTCATGATCTGTGACCGGACGGCCCTTCTGGCAAATGCAGAAGACGGTATCACCGTCCTTTTCGCGGACGGCACGGTAAGCGGGAATACGATCAGTTACGGTGTGGGGGAGGAAACGGTTGTGGTGACAGTGTCCGGTGGAGACGTCACAGACTCGGCAGTCACAGTACCCTTTGGAGATCTGGGCAGTGTGACATTTACGCTCAGCGATAATTTTGATCCGGATACCATGGAGGTCAAAGTAACCGGAGTGGGAGAAGATGACTTTAGTACCACTCTGACCGTCAATGGGCTTGTGACTTCCCTGGCCAACAAGACAAATGACGGAGGCCTGCCATCCTCGCTGAACTTAGCAGTTGTGCAGGCAGATGCCGGTGGTATGGCTCCCGGAGAAGAAGGCGGTACCTGGGAATTTGATCTTCAGATCGGAGATCGGGAATATTATGGATTGCAGGGCGATCATAGTTATCAGATCGAAAAGATGGAGGATGCTTCGCAGATCACTGTTTTGAGACAAAAAAAGGGTGACGGCGAATGGGTAGATTCCATAGCTTCTCTGGAAGCTTTGGGCCTGAGCGGCAAGAGTATGTCAACCGTCTGCTATGATGCGGAAGGCAGAAGTGCGCTGGAGGTGTATACCATCGCAAAGGGTGAGAATTTTATTACCGTGAATCTGCAGTCGCATTATCGGGACTCCTTTGGGGTTACGCAGATCGAGGACTTTTATGTTACCAATATCACTTTTTATGTAGAGGGATATGCGGGAGTCGTGGTGGAGCAGCAGGGTGCTGAACCGGATATGTTCAGCAATCTGATCCTGTCCAATCAGGTAGACCTTTCCCAAACCACAAAAGAGGATCCACAGACCGTACTGCAGTATTTTGCAAATGATACCTTTACCGTGGGCGGAGTGGATGATCCGGGAGCTGTCCGTCAGGTGGAACTTGCAGAAGACATCAATCCGGCGGCAGTGACAATTGACGGTAATACCGTTAGATTTCATTCCAATTTCTATGATGAAGTAACCTTCAAGGTTACCATGCAGGATGGAACGGTTGGCTATGTACAGGTACAAAGATTGGGCCTTACGATCCAGGCGGATGGTTTTGGACAGGGATCGCGTAATTACATTTACCACGGAACCCAAAATGGGTATGACTGGTCCGGTACAGAGTATGCCGATAAGGCAAATATTGTCGGTACATTCTATTATGACAGCGCAAAGACCTATCAGGATTATCATATCATCGCAACATTGACTTATGCGGACGGCAGGGTAGAGACAAAAGAGGTGGCCGGAATTGGGGAGACCTATTGCGTGGATCGAAGCTTGAAAGGCGGAGATTATATCCTGTACTCCGGAACCAAAGAGGATGCACCGGTAAAGGTCAGTGCAACAGTGGTAAACACAAATGCTATAACGGGAACTGCTTTTGGCGGAGCATGTTTTGGCAATGGTGCAGGCGTGGCCTTTGATGTAGAACAATAGCGGGAGGTTTGATTATGAAAAATTGCTATAAAACAATTATAATGTTGACCATGGCTGTTGTTCTCTTCCTGGTAATTCCCACTCCGTTGGAGGTAACGGCCAAAACCATATCCACTGTAAACGCAGATATTTCCGCCAATCAGATCACGGTATCCGGAACGGCCGAAGCGGGAACCGCAGCCTGTGTCGTGCTGGTTTATGACCAGTCGGGGACCACACTGCAGGCAATGGAAACCTGCCAGGTAGGAAAGGATAATACCTATTCCTATACCCTTACGCGGGAGTTTGCGCCGGGTTCCTATCTGATCAAAGTGGCGGACTATGAAGGCGGAGAGTATGCTTCGACGACTGCCGTCATTGCGGGAAATACAGATCCGGAAGACGGAGGTGACAGCGACAGTACATCGGACGACGGCGGGGATGACGCTTCCGAAGAAACCTCAACGGAGGAGAAGGTTGCAGTAGCTGTTGAATATACGGTAGCAAAAGGAGATACCCTGAGTAAGATCGCTAAAAAGAATGATCTGACCTTGTCAGTATTGCTGGCTCTGAATCCGCAGATCAAGAATCCCAACAGGATTTATCCGGGACAGAAGATCGTGGTAGGTCATACCACCAAGACGGTGACCGGTCAGACCGCAGGAAATACAGCAGCCACATCTGCCGATGCAGAATATTATGTGGTGCAAAAAGGAGATTTCCTGTACCGCATTGCCCGGAAGAACGGATTGTCCCTGGCCGGCCTGGCATCCTTAAATCCGGAAGTTATGAGTCAGAAATACATTTATCCCGGACAGAAGATCCGGATCAAATAGCGTGAAAGCAGACCGCCGTCCCGGGTAAGGAACTTGGGACGGCGGTTTTTGCGTATTCAAAATAATGTGACAATCTTTTATTGTAAAAAGAATAGGCGGATGATAAGATAATAGTATCAAGGTATCCGGCGTTAAGGAGAGGGGGCTGGCAAATGGCTGGCAGGACAAGCGGCAACGGGATCATCAGGATATTTGCTATTTTAATCACAGGTGTACTTCTTTATTTTGTGCTGGGTGAATGCCTGCTCCCGGCAGATGAATGGGGGAATGATGCCAATCTGCAAAGCTACCGGGGACAATGGGTCAGAGTGCTGGAGGACGGAAGGAAGGTTCCCCAGGAGATCCCCGGCGGATGCCGGGCGGCAAGAGGCGAGACGGTGGTGGTGGAAACAGAGCTGCCGGAAACCCTGCAGAAGGATACTTATCTGTGCTTTCGCAGTGCCAAGCAGGATATGGAATTTTACATAGATGGCGAATTGAGACAGGAGTATTCCACGGAACAGACGCGGCTGTTTGGCAAAACAACCGCAGTGGCGTATGTCTTTGTTGAGGTCCATCCTGAGGATGCCGGCAGGATACTTCAGGTGAGGACCAGGACGGACTCTCCCTATTCCGGTATTTTTTATACTATCTACATGGGAAGCCAGATAGATGTCTGGCAGTACTATTTTAAACAGTATGGAGCCGAGCTGGTGGTGGCTTTTTTGATATTGATCCTGAGTGTGATCAGCATTATCGGAAGTATGGCGTTAAGGCTGTGTTATGGTCACAAGGTCAATCTGGAATATCTGGGCTGGGGCATTCTGATCGCAGGGATCTGGCTGATCGTCAATTCCGTTTTCCGCCAGCTTATTTTCCCCAACCTTTCTGTGGTAAATGATATCGCATTTTATATGATCATGCTTTTGCCGCTGCCTTATCTGTTTTACATGAACGGAGTCCAGAAGGAGCGCTACCGGAGGGCATATCTGATCGCGGAGATCGTTGCGCTGGCGGACTTCTTTGTGTGTACCGGGTTACATATTTTCGGATGGAAGGATTTTACGGATACCATTGCGTACATGGCTGTGGTATGTATGTTGACGATCCTGTTCATGGCAGTCACTATCGTGCTGGATGCCTGCAATGGATATATGAAGGAGTACCGTTATGTGGCAGCGGGAATCCTGTTTGCCTTTGTTGCCGCAGTGATGCAGATCATTGTCTATTTCCGCAGGACCAGTTTGTTCAACGGTGTGATCCTGGCGGTGGGATTGATCTTTCTCCTGATCTTTGCCAGTATCAATACGATCCGGGAGATCATGTATATGGAGGGGGAAAAGCAGCGGGCTTTATATGCCAGCGCAGCCAAAGGGCGGTTCCTGGCCAATATGTCCCATGAGATCAGGACACCCATCAATGCAGTGCTGGGGATGGATGATATGATACTTAGGGAGAGCACGGAGGCAAATGTCAGGGAGTATGCATTAGATATCAAAAATGCAGGGCAGAATCTTTTGGCGTTGATCAACGATATCCTGGATCTGTCCAAGATCGAATCGGGAAAACTGGAGATCGTTCCTGTGGAATATGATTTCAGCAGTCTGATCCACGATATCATGAATATGGTTACAGCAAAGGCGGAAGATAAGGAGCTGGTTGTTTCTATGGACATTGATGAGACACTGCCCTCCAGATTGTGGGGGGATGATGTAAGGCTCCGCCAGGTGCTGATCAATCTGCTGAACAACGCTGTGAAATATACAGAAGAGGGGAGCGTCACTCTAACAGTGAAGGGAGAACCCCAGGGAGATGACATTCTGCTGACCTTTTCGGTGGAGGATACCGGCATCGGCATCCGCAAGGAAGACATGGACAAGCTCTTTGCGGAATTTGAGCGCATTGAGGAACAGAGGAACCGCCATATCGAGGGGACCGGACTGGGCATGAGCATTTCCGCACAGCTTTTGAATCTTATGGGAAGCCGGCTGCAGGTGGAGAGTGAATATGGCAAGGGCTCCAGATTTTATTTTGTGCTGAGACAGGGGATCGCAAATAAAGAGCCCATCGGTGATCTGGGGAAACGGATCAAAGACCAGGCAGCCAGGTATACCTATCAGGCAGCATTTGCCGCTCCGGATGCCAGGATTCTGGTGGTAGATGACAATGCGGTGAATCGCCGGGTATTTGTAAATCTTCTGAAGGCAACCCAAATACAGATCGATGAGGCGGCCGGCGGTCTGGAATGTCTGGAGATGGTACAGCAAAAACACTATGATATGATCTTTCTGGATCACATGATGCCGGATATGGACGGCATAGAGACCTTGCATCAAATGATGAAATGGGAGGATTACCCATGCAAGTCAACACCGGTGGTGGCCTTGACAGCCAATGCGGTAAGCGGTGCCAGAGAGATGTATCTGAAGGAGGGCTTCTGTCAGTTCCTTTCCAAACCCATCAATACAGAGAAATTGGAAAAAATGATCATGGAAATGCTTCCCCGGGAAAAAATCCTTTTGGGGGAAGAAAAAAAGTATTCAAATGATCCTTCGGATGCGGCGGACAAACCCAGGGAACTGCCTCCCATGGATGGAATTGACTGGGAGTATGCATTGCTCCACTGTAAAGAAAGGGAAATTTTGGAAGATACGATTCAAGATTTTTATCGACTGGCCGATACAGAATATATGAGCCTGAAGGGCTTTTTTGAGATGATAGAGACGGCCGGCACAAAGGAGCAGGCAGACAAGGCAATGGAACAGTACCGGGTGAAGGTGCATTCCATGAAGAGCTCGGCAGCCATGATAGGAGCGGTGTCTCTGGCGGGCATTGCCAGAATGCTGGAATATGCGGCAAGAGACTTGGATCAGGAGCGTATTATTCAAATAACACCTGTTTTCTTGGAGGAATGGCAGGAGATGAAACAACGGCTGGCACCATTGGTCAAAGCGGCTGTACCGGAGGAAGACGGACCCAAGCCGGAAGCATCTCCCCGGATGACGGAAGAATATCTTCGTTTGTTAAAGGATGCCATGGAGGCTATGGATATTGACACGGCGGACGAGATCGTAGTACAGCTCAAACGATTCCATTATCCGGAGCATCTGATGCCTTATCTGGAGAGACTGGAACTGGCAGTGGCCAATCTGGATGCGGAACAGACGATCGCTGAGATAGAGAAGATAAGAAAGTGTGAAAAGGAAGTGCCCCAATGAAAAAGATAGTATTGATAGGAACGTTAAATGAGATCGTTCGAAGCCTGAATGAATGTCTGATGGAAGAATTCCGGGTGCAGTTGTGTGCCCCACAGCCGGAGCATATTCAGGGAATGGTGAAGATCGTAAAGCCGGACATGATCGTTTTCTGCGGGATAGGGACCGGAGATTCAGATACTGCCATTTTGAGCCGGCTGCAGGAAATGTATTCTGAAATTCCGGTACTGATCATCACGACCAGCGAGGAATGGAGAAAGTACAGTGGATTTTTGGACGGCCGCCAGTTTGAAAAGCTGTTCCGGCCCATGACGAAGAATGATCTGCTGAATAAATGCTATCAGATGCTTCATATCAAAAAACTGGAGTGCAGGCATGGTTTGTCCGCAAGAAGGAAAAGGCTTTTGCTTGTGGACGATAGCCCCCTGACACTGCGCAATATGAAAAGTATCCTGGAAGAAAAGTATGATGTCTTTCTGGCGACTTCGGGAGAACAGGCTTTAAAAGTGATCCCCCAAAATAAGCCGGATCTGATCCTGTTGGATTATGAGATGCCGGGGATGAATGGGAAAGCAACTTTTGAGGCGATTCTGGAAGATGAATCCGCAAGGGACATCCCGGTGGTATTTTTGACCAGCATTGCAGATAAAAGGCAGATTTATGCGGTGTTAAAATCTTATCCTGCAGGGTACATCTTAAAACCGCCGGATAAGGAAAAACTACTGTCTGTGATCGAGGATGTCTTAATGGGGCGAAAGGAGTTCTGAATAAGGAGAGGCCGCAGTCAGGCTTGCTGCACGGGGCAGGATATCGTCTATTCCTACAACGCAGAAAATGAATTTGTCAGGGGCCCGCTTGGCTATTTCCCGCATATCGTCACCGTGTTCTATCTGGTATGCATCCTGGTATTATCGATAGCCAAATGCAAAAAGGGTAGTTGGCTGGAAGGTGCCATTGTATGGGCGATCTGCGTGGTCATCGTGACGGCCATTGTCATGGAGGCAGTATTCTCGGTGCGCAGTATGGGAAGAATTGCAATGGTGCCTTTCCACCCTTGCCTATTACCTCTATTTTCAGACCTTGTCCTACAGAGAGGACCTTCAGGGATATATGGAGCAGACCATTGAGATGCAGAAGGAACGCCTGCGCGAAATGAATATCATCGGGGTGCTGGCAAAAGAATATGTTACGGTCTGCTATGTGGATGTGGAAAAGGATCTGGTAACCTCCTATCGGATGGACCCATTTATCGAGGAACACTACGGAGATGTCCTGCGGGCAGGAGTCACCTTTGAACAGGTATTTCGGGCTTATGTTACCCGGGATATCTATGAGGAGGATCAGGGGTTCTTCCTGGATCTGGCAAATCTGCAGGATATGTTAGCTTATCTTCGGATGAACGGCAGCCTTTCCAAAAAATATCGGGTGTGGAGGATATCGTGTTCGGATTTTCCAACAATGATACCCGCATGCGCAGGGAAATGGTATATCAGAGCACTGTGCAGGAGGAACTTGACAGAGTGGAGACGGCAAAGGACAGCCTGTCCGGGATTGTAGATCTGGCAAGACAGTCTTTTTGATGACGGCAATGACGCATACGGCAGATTACATGCTGTATGATGATACGGAGAAGATGGTGTCCAATTTCACCGTGTATAACCAGACAGCTGGCAAACCCTTAAAGGCAATCGTCATCGCGGTGGATCATTTCGAGGCTGACCGAAACCGAAGCAATTCGGGACAATTCGATTGATAAAAGGTGAGTAAGTTATGCATTAAGCTCTCTCAAATATAGTAAGGAATCTGTTTTAGGTTTCGACTTAAAACATTCCGTACATTTACCCCATAATTTCTAATTATCATTACAACATCCCTTTCCTCTGTTTTTCTTCCCCCGAATATGTTAATATGGATAGAGCCCCATTTTCGGCCCTTTGCAACTGCCGGTTGACAAATTGACGGGCGCACTTTCTGGCAGGCAACCGGCAAAACCGTTATCATAAGATCATCAAAAACAGGAGCCTCCAACAAGAGGGGGACTTCATAACAGGAGGAGAAAACTATGATTTTGGCAGATAAGATCATTATGCTCAGAAAAAAGAACGGATGGTCCCAGGAGGAGCTTGCAGAGAAACTGAATGTGACCAGGCAGTCCGTATCCAAGTGGGAGGGGGCGCAGTCGGTTCCCGATCTGGATAAGATATTGCTGCTTGGCCAGATATTTGGGGTTAGCACGGATTACCTTTTGAAGGATACTATTGAGGAAGAAGAGTATACGGAGGAGCCGGAGACAGGCACCCTGCGCAGGGTGTCCATGGAGGAGGCAAATGAGTTCCTTTCTGTAAAATGGGAGACGGCCAAAGGGGTTGCCACAGGTACGTTTCTGTGCATCCTTTCCCCTATCTGTCTGTTGGCACTGGGGGCCTGTGCCGAGGAGGGATATGGTGGTGTCACTGAAAATATGGCGGCAGGAGCCGGACTGATCGTGCTGCTTCTCATGGTGGCAGCGGCCTGCGCCATTTTCCTATTCTGTGGCTTCAAGACCAAGCCTTATGAATATCTGGAGACGGAAGAGATTGAAATGGAATATGGTGTGTCCGGCATGGTGAAGGAGCGGAAGAAGCAGTTTAAGGATACTTATGCGAGGTTCAATGTTCTGGGGACCTGCCTGTGCATTTTTTCCGCCATCCCGCTGATGGTGGGCGTTATGCTGGAGGGCAAAGGGGATATCCTGAGCGTATGGATGGTGTGTCTGACCCTGGTCATTGTGGGAATTGGTGTGATCTTTTTTATCAGAGCGGGAATTCCCTGGGCAAGCATGCAGAAGCTGCTGCAGGAAGGGGATTATACCAGGGATGCCAAACGAAAGAACCGGAAGTTTGCACCTGTCAGTGCGATCTACTGGCTGTTGGCTACCGCTGGATATCTGGCGTGGAGCTTTGCGACTAAGGACTGGGATCGGACCTGGATACTATGGCCGGTTGCAGGAGTGCTGTTCGCAGCGGTAAGAGTGGTTTGTGACTGGATCCTGAAAAGCAGGGAAAAGAATTAGGATCATACCCCAAAAGATACCTAAAGTACATAAAGAAAGGCCCGGACTGGATCGTGTCCGGGCTTTTCTTTTATAAAAAGTGTCAATCGGTGACAAATCTGCTGATTTCATCGTTTAGCTGGTCTGCAAGAGCAGATACCTGTTTGCTGGATTGAGCAACCTGTTCCAGAGATTTGCTTTCTTCGGTCATGGAGGCGGAAGCCTCTTCCATGCAGGCGGCATTTTCCTGGGAAATGGCGGAGAGATCGCTGACCACATCCACGATGGCATTGCGGCTTTCTTCAATGCGCTGTGTGGATTCGCCCAGCTGGCTGCATCTTTCCTGCATTTCTTTCAGACTTTCGGCAATCTTATGGAATTTGTCCTGCGTATCGGCAACGCTCTGGGTCTGTTCCCGGGAGGCGGCCTGCATGTCGCCTATGGCGCTTACCGCAAGATCCATCCTGTTCACAAGGTCTTTTATGATATCTTCAATCTGGGAAGTCAGGGTGTTGGTCTCTCCGGCCAGATTGCCGATCTCAGTGGCCACAACCGCAAATCCCCGCCCGGCATCTCCTGCCCGGGCAGCTTCGATGGAAGCATTTAAGGCCAAAAGATTGGTCTGGGTAGCAATTTCACGGATCTGCACACTGGCATCTTTGATCCGGTCAGTCTGACGGCTGGTCTCCATGATGACCTCGTGGACTTTGGAGGAGTTTTCACTGCCGGTTTCTGTGTTGGCAACCACTACCTGTAATGAGGCAAGTCCCTCATCCTTCATGGCGGCAACATCCCTGGTGCTTGCGTTCAGCCGATCCATATTCTGCTGCATTTCTTCCAACAGACTGCTCAGTCTGGTGACATGTTCCTGGCCGGTCTGGGTTTCCTGGGCCTGATTGGTGGCGCCGTTTGCCACTTCGTTCACGGAAACGGAAAGCTGGCTGCTGGTCTCGGCTACGTCACCGGAGACATTGGAAAGCTTTACGGATTGGTCGGCGAGCTCATTGGAAACGGATTTTATGTTTTCCACCATGCCGATCAGACTGTGCCGCATGCTTTCGCAGTCATTGCTGATCAGGCCGATTTCATCCTTGCGCTGTCTCAGCTTGTTATGGGCACTGTCCTGAGCGGCGGTGAGATCATATTCCTTGAGGCGTTTGATATCTTGGCACAGAAGGGATATGGGGCGGACTACGATAAAGTAAAGCAACAGGCTGAGGATTAGCAACAGGCCAAGGGAGAAAAGGGTGGCTAGTATGGTCAGATCCCTGACGGATGCTCCGATCATCTCCTGCATAGAAGAATCATCTATGGGGATGCCGATATTAAGGACACCCTGTAATTGCCCGCTGTCATCATAAACAGGAGAAAGGATATCCAGAGTGCGGCCTCCGGTAACAGGGTCAGTATAATATCCGGAGTAAGGTTCCCCGGTGTGTACTGCAGCCAGGCTTCCTTCATCCGTGAGTATCAGACCGATCCTGTCAGGATTGCTGTGGGCGATGGCAACGGCCTCACCGTCAACGTCTTTTATGTAAAGGGCGTAGTTTAAGGTGTTCTTTGCATAAATATCATTGATGAATGCCTGATAGTCTTCGGCGGTGGAGCAATTTTTGGCCTTTGTCAGCTCCCCATAAGCTGCGGTCAAAGTTTCACTGTCCTTTAACAGTTGTGCAGATATTTCATCTTTCAGGATCTGTATGGAAAAGTAATTGACACATGTGAATGCAATCCCCAGAGTGGCTACCATTATCAGGATAAATTTTACAATAATGCTGTTCTGCTTTTTCATGGAATTTCCTCCTTGTCAGATCTTTTCAATTCCACAGTAATCCAGAAAATTGCGGATTTCCAGATCCCAGAATTTCCATTCATGGCCTAATCCTTCGGCCTGGTGGTAGGTATAGTCATATTCGGCGCAGGCGATCTCTGCCATACAGTCTCTGACGGCAAGATTCAAGTCAAGCCAAGGGTCCAGGCTGCCGCAGGCGTGGTAAATCCGTGGTTTGGCTCCCGGTGTCTTGGCTGTTTTGCGGGCCAGATATTTCATGCTGTACTCCGTCTGACGGATGTCTACCTGCCCAAACATTCTGACCCTGGGGTTCAGAGTGCCGGGGGGATAGGGTTTTGGGGTGGCATCTGCCTTGTCTCCGGCAGAAAAGGCACCGATTGCGGCAAAGCGTTCCGGATTTTTGAGACCGACGATAAAACAGCCGTATCCGCCATTGGAAAGTCCGCTGATGTAATTGTCTTCTCTGGCATCGGAGAGACGGGGAAACATCCGGTACAGGATCTGTGGCAGCTCGCTGCCGATATAGGTCCCGTAATTTTTCCCAAAAGGCATATCCACAAAACAGGAATCATCAGCATTTACCATGACCACTGCAATGTGATATGTATCGGGAAGCTGTGCGATCGTGGAGTGATACAGCCATTCATTTTCGTTTCCGGAACCTCCATGGCAGAGAAAGAGCACTTTTAGGGGCGCTTCTGTTTCGGAAAGCATATCCGGAAGCAGCAGACGACAGTCCATGTTCATGCTCAGTATGTTGGAAAAATGATTGATCTTCAGTGAAGTCATGGCAATACCTCCTCTTCCTGGGCCCCGCCCATGAACCAGGCGATCATTTCCTTTAAGCGTTCATTCCAATAGTTAAAATTGTGATTGCCGTCACCGTCTGTATAGGTGACATCGTAAGCATCCCTGATCTCCTGATAGAATCGGACGTTCATTTCGTATAAGCGGTCCTGCCTGCCGCAATTTAGGAAGATGCGGGGTTTGTTTTCCTCCGGGATCAGATGGCACAAGCGATATAGATTGTAATTGCTAAGGGCGGTCTTTTCCCAGTCGTTTCCGAAGATCAGTTCCATGTTGATGACGGGCAGATGAGTTTCTTTGCTGAGGATATCGAGAGCTCCGCTGAAGGCTGCCACATTGCCGAACTGTTCGGTATGATTGAGGCCGCATGTAAGGGCTCCGTAGCCGCCCATGGATTCTCCGGCGATGAGCCAGTCATTACGGTCTTTGGAAACCCGGAAATTGTCTTTGATGAACCGGGGGATTTCCAGGGTGATGAAATCCATGTAGGGGTATCCGTTTGCTGTGTTCACATAAAAGCTGTTCTTACCTGAGGGCAGGAATACCAGAATGGGCAGTTCTTTGACCATATCAAAGATCTGGCTTTTCAAAAGCCACTCAGTCCTGTCGTTGTTGGCGCCGTGCAGCAGGATAATGACCTTGTAACCTTCTGTCTGCGTCAGACGTTTATAGCCCGGTTGGGGAACCAGTATCTCGGCTTCCACCGGCATATTCAATGTTTTGGAACGAAATTCGGCACTGATCCACGCCATGATGACACCTCCTTGCTTCATAGCTCTATATTACCATATTTTACATGGCACAGAAAGCTGTTTTTATAGTTTGGACAATGCATTTTTCTTGTGTTTTCGGGTGAGAAATGATAACATGAAACAAAAATATCATTGCAGAAGCCGTTGGGTGGCGGAAGGATCGAAGAGATGGATCAGTTGGAAATCACATATACAGAATATAAGGAGCTTCGCCCGGAGGACTATTGTATGGTTGACCTTCGCGACGAAGTTTCCGTAAGTTACGGCAGGATACCGGGAGCCAGGCATATTCCCCGGGAAAATCTGGCAGACCGGATGGCGGAGCTGCCGGATGGGAAGAAGATCATTTTGTATTGTACCAGAGGCGTGTTCAGCGCAGAGTGTGCCCGGATGCTTAGGGAAGAGGGGGTAGAGGCATACAGTCTGGCGGGAGGCTATAACGGATGGCTGATGGCTGAAATGGAAGCGGAGGGACAAAAAAAAGAGGATCGTTCCAAGGCGGAGGAGATCGAGAAGAGTATACGTAAGAAATTCCATAAGCAGCTGTTCTCCAAATTTGCCAAAGCCATCAATCAGTATGAGCTGTTGCAGGAGAATGATAAGATTGCAGTGTGCATCTCCGGTGGCAAGGATTCCATGCTGATGGCCAAGCTGTTCCAGGAATTGAAACGCCATGACAAATTTCCCTTTGAACTGGTATTTCTGGTAATGGACCCCGGTTACAGCCGGGCTAACCGCATGGTCATTGAAAATAATGCCAGGCTTTTGGACATTCCTATTACCATATTTGAATCGGATATTTTTGATGCGGTATATGATATCGAAAAATCGCCCTGCTATCTGTGTGCGAGGATGCGGAGGGGGTATCTTTACAGCCGGGCTAAGGAGCTTGGCTGCAATAAGATTGCCCTGGGCCATCACTATGATGATGTGATCGAGACCATCCTGATGGGAATGCTGTACGGAGGACAGGTGCAGACCATGATGCCCAAACTCCACAGCACCAATTTTGAAGGGATGGAACTGATCCGTCCCATGTATCTGATCCGGGAGGAGGACATCCGCCATTGGAGGGATTATAACGGGCTTCATTTCCTGCAGTGTGCCTGCCAGTTCACAGACACCTGCACCACCTGCCGTGCTGACGGCAGCAGCGCTTCCAAGCGAATGGAGGTCAAGCGTCTGATCGCAGCGTTAAAGGAGACCAATCCCTTTGTGGAGGGAAATATCTTCAAGAGCGTGGAGAATGTGAACTTAAGCACGGTGATCGCTTATAAGAAGGATGGTGTCAGGCATCATTTTCTGGAGAGTTATGATGAGAGTCCGCTCTTACCGTGATGCCGTTTACCTCTACGTTTCCGTCCAACTCGATGACCAGGCATGGTCTGCCGTCTATGGTGCGGGTGCCAATTAAGTCCGTGCGTTCCGGATTTACTTTGATGACCACATCGGGAGTCTTGACCTCAAAGGAGCGGCTGTTCATGACATTGCTCACCAGAAGGGAGGTGTCCTCCCCGGCAGTCTCATCATAATGTCTGTCGAACTCAGCCATTTTGTCATTGGACACACCGCTGCTTGCGAACAGGGTCTTTACTTCATTTTTGTCAAGTACCAGGGGCTGCGGCTCTTCTTTATGTTCTTCCACCATCTCGGTGAGTTTTTCATGGATGTTCTTCACTACTTCCATATCGCAGGTATCTCCCAGGGTCTCCTCGATGAGGGTATGGAAGGTCTCTTTCTGCCCGCCTGCGGACAGAGGGAGAGGGCAGCCCAGGAGCTGTTCCACAAAGGATTCCTTCAATTCTTCTGCATTCTTGGAGTAGTAGAGGGTGCTGTGCAGATCGGTGCTCCTGTCATTGAAAGCAGGGAACAGGAATCCGGTTTCGGGCAGATCCACCACCCAGTCACGGATGCGGTTCTGGAAGGCATTTTCCTCAGCATTGTAGCTCAAGCCCGGTTTCGACAGATTTACGGGACAGATACAGGTCAGAAGATATTCGTACACTTCGTCGGAGGCATCTTCCATGTCGATGCCGTCCGAAGTCCTGCCGGGGACGTCGTAAGCATCATGGACAACCAGGATCAGATAGTTTCCTACATATTCGTAAGCGTCAATGATCCTGTCATAAAATTCTTCCAGAAGTCCATCGTCTTTCAGACGGCTGCTCTTAAGACGCAAAAGGAATTCCTGGGTGCCGCCTTCCTCCTCGCTGGACAGAGGAAATTCCAGATTCAGCATATTTTTGCCGATGGTGCCTGAGAGGGTCTTTCTCAGGATTTCAAAATATTTGAACATTTCTTCTTCGGGAAGGGATAAAAAGGCCTGTTTGAACCGTGTCTTCTTATTCTTTTCCCCATCCACATAGCAGCCGCAGATACGGGTGATGGAGCAATTCTTCTGGGTCAAAAGTTTTTTGATCTCGCTTACTTCCTGTTTTATCATAAATGGATTCCTCATCTTTCTGTTTTTGAATTTAAGTATATCTCAATTTTGTGGCAGGAGCAATTGTGAAAAAGGGAGAAAATGTGGTATAATATTGACACAACAGGGGAAAGGAGGGAGCCTGCATGAAGGTACTGGAGGGAAAAAGTGTATTTCGCGATATCTGTGAGGGCCCCCTTTTCTTTTACAGAGGAGGGGAAGCGTTGGCAGAACGCCATCCGGTGGAGGATAAGGCGGAGGAACTGGAGCGATTTGCCCGGGCCCGACGGATCGCAGTGATGCAGCTTGGGGAGTTGTATGACCGTACGATGGAGGATGTGGGTGCCGCTAACGCTGCCATTTTTGAGATCCATCAGATGATGGTGGAGGATCCGGAATATGTGGCAAGCGTAGAAAATATGGTAAATACCCAGGGTGTGAATCTGGAGTATGCCATTCAGATCACCGGGGAAAATATGTCAAGGATGTTCCATTCCATGGAAGATGCTTATATGCGGGAGCGGGCCCAGGATGTGAGGGATATTTCCCAAAGGCTCCTTAAGATCCTGACAGGGCAGAAAACGTCGAAGGCTTTCCGGCAGGAGTTCCCGGAGGAGCCGTCCATTATTGTTGCGGACGATCTGATGCCCAGTGAGACGGTGCAGCTTTCCAGGCATCTGGTGCTTGGATTCCTTATGCGCAGGGGCAGTACGGATTCCCACACGGCAATCCTGGCGCGGAGCATGGGAATCCCGGCGCTGGTATGCGTGGGACAGGAGTTGTCGGAGGAATATGACGGCAGCCGGGCTATTGTAGACGGCTATGCCGGGATTTTGTATGTGGAGCCGGATGCTGCCACCCGGGAGGCCATGCGGGAGAAAAAGGAACAGTCGGACCGCCATGTAGCCATGCTCCATACCTTGAAGGGGCAGGAGAATGTCACCAGGGACGGCAGGTGCATCAAGGTGTTCGCCAATGCGGGAAGCCTTGAGGACGTGGAGGCTGCTCTTTTGAATGATGCGGGAGGTATTGGGCTGCTGCGAAGCGAGATCCTGTATCTTGGCAGGGACAGTGCTCCGGACGAAGAAACGCAGGCAGATTTCTACAGGCAGGTCCTGGAACGGATGCAGGGAAGAGAAGTGGTGATCCGGACCATGGATATCGGTGCCGACAAAAAAGTGCCGTATCTGGGGCTTGAGCGGGAAGCCAACCCGGCACTGGGGCTTAGGGCCATCCGTCTGGGGCTTCAGAACCGGGAACTTTTAAGGACACAGCTTCGGGCTCTTTACCGTGCGGGGATCTATGGGAAGCTGAGTATCATGTACCCCATGATCACTTCCCCGGAAGAGATAGAAAAGATCCGTGAGATCGAAGAAGAGGCAAGAAGGGAGCTTGACAGGGAGGGAATCCCCTTTGCGAAGAATCTTCCCACTGGTATTATGATCGAGACCCCTGCCGCCGCTCTTTTAAGTGACAGACTTGCGGAAATGGTGGATTTTTTCAGCGTGGGGACCAATGATCTGACCCAGTATACCCTTGCGCTGGACAGACAGAACGGGGCACTGGCCTGTTTTGATGACCCGGAGCACAGGGCTGTGATGAAGCTCATAGAGATGGCGGCGGAAAATGCCCGCCGGGCGGGTATCTGGATCGGTATCTGCGGTGAGCTGGCGGCAGATCCTGCCCTGACGGAGCAATTTTTGCGGATGGGGATAGATGAGCTGAGCGTGGCGCCGGCATCGGTCCTTTCTCTGCGACAGCGTGTACGGGAATTGGATCTGGGGAAAAAATAACGGGATTTGTAGAAAAGACAGCAGAGCCGGGAGGTTTTGCTGTTTTTTGTCCAAATTGCCCGGAATGTGCGATGGAATGTGGTTGAAGCATCAAACAATATCACATTATAATGGGTTAGTACGAAATTTCAGCTTTTTTAGATTTTGGAGGTAGTTTAATGGAACAACTGAACATTACAACTACAAAGGATAATGACAAAGTATACAAGATCCTGGGGGATCTGATGAACGCAGGAAAGGAATTCCAGATCATGATAACAGTGCCTTCCAGCAAAAGTGCCATGGATAAGGAAAATGCGGAGAAGGTCAAGAAGCAGGAAGTGATCCGCAATCTGGAGCAGGATGTGACGGATATGATCCATGAGATCGGTGTGCCGGCTCATATCAAAGGGTATCAATATCTGCGGGAAGCCATCATGATGTCGGTGGAGGACCCTGCCATGATCAGTTCTATTACCAAGATCCTTTATCCCACCATTGCCAAGCGGTTCCAGACTACCCCAAGCCGTGTGGAAAGAGCTATCAGACACGCCATTGAAGTGGCCTGGAGCAGAGGAAGGATGGAGACCTTGGATGCGCTGTTCGGCTATACCATCGATACGGGGAAGGGTAAGCCCACCAATTCCGAATTCATTGCCCTGATCGCCGACAAGATCCGACTTTCTTACAGGATTTAGCAAGAAACTCTTTCCTCGTTTTCGATAATGGTGTATAATAGTACAAAAGTGGCTTTCAACGTGGAGGGTTTCAAATGAAGAAAATTCTTTTTGTTGCGTCAGAGGGGGTTCCTTTTATCAAGACAGGCGGCCTGGCAGATGTGGTAGGCTCCCTGCCCAAGTATATCGACAAACAGTATTTTGACGTAAGGGTCTTCCTTCCCAAGTATGCCTGTATGAAACAGGAAATGAAGGATAAACTAACTTATGTCAACCATTTCTATATGGATTATAGCTGGCAGAATATGTATGTGGGCATCATGGAAGCAGTGGTGGACGGTATCCACTATTATTTCATTGACAATGAATCTTATTTTGGCGGTCCCAAGGTATACAATGATGATCCCCGTTATGAGATCGAGAGATATGGCTATTTCTGTAAGGCAGTTCTGTCTGCCCTGCCTCTGCTTGATTTCAGACCGGATCTGATCCACTGCCATGACTGGCAGACCGGTCTGATCCCTGTGTATCTGAAAGAGCGTTTCCAGGGCAATGCATTTTACCGGGGCATTAAGACGGTCATCACCATCCACAATCTGAAATTCCAGGGTAAATGGGATGTGAAGACCGTCAGGGAGATCACCGGGCTGTCCGATTATTTCTTTACACCGGATAAGTTGGAGGCTTACAAGGATGCCAATCTGTTAAAGGGAGGCATTGTATTTGCCGATGCGGTGACCACGGTGAGCAATACTTATGCGGAAGAGATCAAGACGCCTTTTTACGGTGAGGGTCTGGATGGACTGCTCAGGGCCCGCAGCCGCGATCTGAGAGGTATCGTCAACGGTATCGACTATGAGGAGTTCAATCCCGAGACGGATAAGTACATCGTAAAGAATTATAATGCAATGAATTTCCGAAAGGAAAAGATCAAAAATAAACGCGCTCTCCAAGAGGAATTGGGACTGAAGGTGGATGACAGGAAGATGATGATCGGACTGGTATCCCGTCTGACAGACCAGAAGGGCCTGGATCTGGTGGCTTATATCATGGATGAGCTGTGCCAGGACGATATCCAGCTGGTGGTGCTGGGTACCGGGGAAGAGCGATATGAGAATATGTTCCGCCATTTTGACTGGAAATACGGAGATAAGGTATCAGCCAATATCTTTTATTCCGACGCATTGTCCCACAAGATCTATGCATCCTGTGATGCGTTCCTGATGCCTTCCCTGTTCGAGCCCTGTGGCTTGAGCCAGTTGATGGCGCTGCGCTACGGCACGGTTCCCATTGTCAGGGAGACCGGCGGCCTGAAGGATACGGTACAGCCATATAACCAGTATGAGAGTACCGGCACAGGCTTCAGTTTTATCAACTACAATGCCCATGAGATGTTAGGTGCCATCCGCTATGCGGAGCAGGTCTACTATGACAGGAAGCGGGAGTGGAATAAGATTGTGGACCGGGCCATGGCAGCAGATTTCTCCTGGAAGGTTTCCGCAGGAAAATATCAGGAGATGTATGACTGGCTGATCGGTTGAGATCCCGGTAGCAATCCGACCCATGGAGACACAGGATGAGCGATCACAACAGTAGGAATAACAGCAAGAACAACTTTATCATGCAGGCGGGCATCCTGGCGGCAGCCGGGATCATAAGCAGAATCATAGGGCTCCTTTACAGGAGCCCTTTACATAGTGTCATCGGTCCTCTGGGACTGGGCTATTATCAGTCGGCATACTCCTATTATACCATCATTCTGCTGATCTCCTCCTACAGTATTCCTTCCGCCATATCCAAGGTCATTGCGCAGAAACTGGGGGTAAAGGAGTATCGGAATGCCCATCGCATCTTTTTGGGTTCCCTGATCTATGTGCTGGTGGTGGGAGCGGTAGCCAGCCTGTTCCTTTTCTTTGGGGCGGGGCTGTTTGTGGAAGAAGCCGCCGTACCGGTATTGAGAACTTTTGCACCCACTATTTTCCTCTATGGGATACTGGGGGTGCTGCGGGGATATTTCCAGGCTCACAAGAGCATGGCCCAGACGTCTGTCTCCCAGATCTTAGAGCAGATCGCCAATGCGGCAGTCAGCATCGGCGCCGCATATCTGTTGATCAAGTTAAGCTTTGGGACCATGGAAATGCCTGCGTCCACGGAGGATCAGGTGGCCCGTGCGGTAAGAGGCGCAGTGGGAAGCGCCATGGGCACGGGCGTGGGTGTGCTGACAGCCCTTTTGTTCATGCTGGCAGTCTATGGCCTGAACCGGGGAATGATCCGGGGAAGGATCAGGCGGGACAGACACAGAGAAGTGGATAGCTATGGCGATATTTTTAAGATGATAACGGCAGTGGTGACGCCGTTTATCCTGAGTACGGCTGTCTACAATCTGAGCAGCTCGGTAAACACCAAGATCTATACGGATTTCTATCCTGCAATGAAAAATCTGGATACGGTGGCGGTTACCTCCAGGTGGGGTGTCTTTGCCGGTCAGGCCCTTACCATATCCAATATTCCCATTGCTTTTGCGTCAGCCATGGCAGCAGCCATGATACCATCCGTAGCACAACTGATTGCGGCAGGAGACAGGGACGGCGCCAGAGGAAAGATCGCAGTGGCGGTGAAGACCACCATGCTCATTTCCATTCCCTGTGGCGTGGGACTGTTTGTATTGGGCAAGCCCATTACGGCGCTATTGTTCCCCAGGACTTCGGCAGAGGAACTGGATATGGCGGGAAAGATCCTGATGACCCTGGCCTTGTCCGTGATCTTCTATGCCCTGTCCACTTTAAACAGCTCTATCCTGCAGGGGCTTGGAAAGGTCAATACCCCGATCATCAATGCGGGAATTGCCCTGATACTCCAGACGGCGGCAACCTGGGGCTTATTGTTCTTTACAGATCTTGATATGTACAGTATTGCCGTGGCCAATACTCTGTACTCCGGCGTTATGTGCCTGTTGAACCAGGGAGCGGTGCGCCGGGCGGTAGGTTACAGGCAGGAGCTGAAAACTACCTTTTTTGTGCCTTGTCTGGCATCGGTATTTATGGGGGTGGCTGCGTGGGCTGTTTATGAGGGGCTGCTTCTTTTGGAGGTGCCCATGGCCATTGCTGTGATCCCGGCGGTGGTGCTGGGAGCGGCCGTTTATTTTGTCATGCTCATCGGCTTGAAGGGTGTGACGGAAGAAGAACTGCGGGGAATGCCCAAGGGATATCTTCTGGTGAAGCTGGCAAGGAAATGCCGGTTGATGCGATAGGAAAAGAAAAGGCCCTGTTTCAGGGCCTTTTAGTGAAAGCGGATCAGTTGCTCATAAGCTTCGGGACCCAGATCGCTGAGCATGAACCGATAGATCTGTTCCATTTCGCTTCGGAGCAGGGAAGCGTCCAGTGTGGCTGTACGGGAAGGCAGCCTAGAAGGCAGCCTAGAAGGCAGAAAGAAGATCTCATAGAAGACGCCTGCCACCGAACTGTGAATGCCGGTAGAGAAGGCACCGTTACGAAGATAGAAGTCATTGCGTCTGGTGCGCAGTGACTTTTCTGCTTCCGTGGAGGATGTCAGCACATCTTCCGTCTCCAGGAGAAGTCCCTGTTTGGTGGAAAAGTGCTTTTGCATTTCCCGCAGGAAGATGCCGCCCAGACCCAGACAGCGGTATTCTTCCCGGATGGCAAAAAAGTCCAAGAGCACCACATTTTCTTTTGGGGGAGCAATGAACAGGGCATAGCCTGCAAGGGCTGCATCCGGCAGATAAAGCCCAAGCCCCTGATAGCCGTCTCGGTCCAGAAGGTGCTTTATGTTGGACAGGGGCCGCAGTTCCTCTTTGGGAAAATGCAGGGGTGAGACGGTTTCGTATATGGTAAGAATCTCCTGAAAAGATAAAGGTTGTATGCGGTAATTCATGGTGGGATCTCCTTTCCGGGGAAGGCTAGTCCCCCGCCTGTCTGATTCCGCTGATATCGCTGTCGATCATCAGGGAAAAATTGGTGTAATATACTACAAAGCCGGGCTTGGCGCCGCTTGGCTTCTTCACTTCTTTTTTGCGCACATAGTCAATTTCCACTTTTTCCTGGCCACGGCCTTTGGAATAGTAGGCGGCCAGACGTCCGGCTTCCTCGAAGGTGCGGTCCGGCAACTCTTGGCCGTCGGTCTTTACGATCACATGGGAACCGGGGATGCCCTTGGCATGGAACCACCAGTCATTGCCGGTGGCAAACTTGAAGGTCAGTTCATCGTTCTGATAATTGTTCTTTCCCACATAGATGTGGAAGCCGTCACTGCTGATATAGTGGAAGGGCCTGCTGGTGACTTTTGCCTTTTTGCCGCCGCTCTTTTTGTGGATATATCCGCTTTCTGTGAGTTCTTCTTTGATCTGTACCAGATCCTCCTCCAAAAGGGCGATGTCCAGGGAGGCGGAAATGGACTCCAGATGGTCGATCTCTTCTTTGACTTCTTTAGTCAATTCTGACAGCGCTTCATAAGTACGTTTCAGTTTGTTATATTTGTCAAAGTATTTCTTGGCATTTTCCGTGGCGCTTAATGTCGGGTCCAGGGGAATGGTCACAGGTTCTCCGGTATAGTAATTTACCGCTTCCAAAGACTTGTCCCCGGGCTTTGCACTGTAGCCGTAGGTGTTCAGAAGCTCTCCGTAAATGCGGTAGGTCTCACGCTTTTCGGTATCCTTTATCTGGCGCAGCTGCAGATCATACTTTTTTACGTTGCGCTCCAGGGCGGTCTGGACGATGCGGCGCAGATCCACAGACTTCTGACGGATGCGGGTGATCAGGTTCTTTTCCGCATAATAGTTCTCCAGCAGGCGACTCATGGAAGGGAAGGATACGGTCTTGTCGGCGCCGTCCTTGTACATGGTCAGAGGGATGGCTGCAAATTCTACGGGCTGGGAGTTGGTGTAAGCGATATTGGGTGCGAAATCACCATTCTCAATGATGTTGACCAGATCACTCAACACATCGAACAGCCGGTGATATGCGCAGTCGTCCGGTGCGGCTGTGGGCTGTTCTCCGTCAAGCTGTGCCCGGTAGCACAGCTCCTGTGCCAGGATGGGAGAGATACCTGCAAAACTTCCGTACAGCGCCTTATACAGGGGCTGGGGTCTTGCCAGGACGGCAGCATGGAAAGTTTCATAGTCTGCGGTCAGGATATCCAGCTTGTCCTGCGTCTTCGGAATGAAGTAGGGTTTGCCGGGCAGGACCTCGCGGACGCTGCTGACAGCGGAGGAAATGTGCTTGATGCTGTCTATGATGATATTGTCCTCGTTGCAGAAGATAATATTACTGTGTTTGCCCATGATCTCCACGATCAGAGTCTTGTGGCACAGATCCCCCATTTCGTCCATCAGCTCCACGCCGATGCGGACGATGCGCTCCAGTCCAGGCTGGGAGATGTCCGTGATCCTGCCGTTCTGCAGGTGCTTTCTGAGCAGCATGCAGAAATTCGGCGCTGTCATGGGGCTGGGTTTATTGTTTTCTGTCAGGTAGATCAGGGGCAGGGATGCATCAGCGGAAAGAAGCAGCCTTCTCTGCCCGGTCTGGGTCTTGATGGTCAGAAGCAGTTCATCTTTTTCCGGCTGTGCGATCTTGGCAAGCCGTCCGCCGATGAGTTCTCTGTTCAGTTCACTTACTACATTTGCTATGGTAACGCCGTCAAAAGCCATGATGATTTCCTCATTTCAAATAGTATTATGGGTGTCTGTAAAACGGTGCCGTCGGTCGCCAGGGTGCGGGCAGGAGTTTCCCGGGCGGCACACTTTCGCTAAGCACCGGCATCCCTGCCATTATAACAGAATTTTAACAGAAAAGAAACCCCTCGCCCTTGACGCTTCCCAAAACTTATTCTATAATAAAATGAAGTATGCGGCAAAGTAAGTGCCGCTGCCCAGATGGGAGCACGCATGATAAAGAGCATGACCGGTTTCGGCAGATATGAGACTGCCGAGAACAACAGAAAATTCACTGTAGAGATCAAATCCGTGAATCATCGTTATCTGGATGTGAATATCAAGATGCCCAAGAAGTTGGGTTATTTTGAATCTTCCATACGCACGGAGCTCAAAAATTATATTTCCCGCGGCAAGGTAGATGTTTTCATTACTTATGAAGATTTTGGAGAAAATAATTCCAGTGTGCGCTACAATAAGGAATTGGCGGGAGAATATCTGAAGTACCTGCGTCAGATGGCGGAGGAATTCGGACTGGATGATGATGTCCGGGTTTCCACGCTCTCCAGATATCCGGATGTGTTCACCATGGAAGAACAGACCGAGGATGAGGAGGAACTGTGGAAGGAACTGCAGAAAGCCATCGACGGCGCTGCGGAGATGTTTGTAAAGACCCGCATCGATGAGGGAGAGCATCTGCGTGATGATCTGTTGGAAAAGCTGGATGAGATGCTTAAGCTGGTGGACTACATTGAGGAGCGTTCCCCCCAGATCGTCTCCGAATACCGCAACCGTCTGGAGGAGAAGGTACGCGAACTTTTAGAGGATAAAAATGTGGATGAGGCAAGGCTTTTGACGGAAGTTACTATTTTTGCCGACAAAGTCTGTGTGGATGAGGAGATCGTAAGACTCAAAAGCCACATTGCCACCACGGCGGCAACACTGAAAGAGGGCGGCAGCATCGGCCGGAAACTGGATTTCCTGGCCCAGGAGATGAACAGGGAGGCCAATACCATCCTGTCCAAATCCAACGACCTTAAGGTTTCCAACTGCGGCATCGAGTTAAAGACCACCATTGAGAAGGTCCGTGAACAGATTCAGAATATCGAGTGACGACCATGAATAAATTGATTCATATTGGTTTTGGCAATATTGTAAATACAGAAAAGATCATTGCAGTCGTAAGTCCTGATTCCGCACCCATCAAGCGGATGGTGCAGAACGCAAAGGAATCCGGCATGGCTATCGATGCCACCCAGGGGCGCAAGACCAAGTCGGTCCTTGTGATGGAAAACAGCCAGATCGTGCTTTCGGCACTGCTTCCGGAGACCATAGCGGGACGCGCAAGGAGCGATCAGGACAATGCGGAGGAAGGGCTTTCAGATGGCAGATAAGGGAATATTGATTGTGGTTTCCGGCTTTTCGGGAGCCGGGAAGGGCACTCTGATGAAGAGGCTTTTGAATACTTATGACAATTACGCGCTGTCCATTTCCATGACCACCAGATCTCCCAGAGAAGGAGAACGGGATGGGATCGAATATTTTTTTGTTGACAGGGAACAGTTTGAAGAAAGGATCGAACAGAACGGTCTGATCGAATATGCAGAGTATTGCGGCAACTATTACGGTACTCCCAGGGCTTATGTGGAGGAGCAGCTTGCTGCGGGCAAAGATGTGGTACTGGAGATTGAGATCCAGGGAGCACTGAAGGTAAAGAAGCAGTTTCCGGAGAGCCTGCTTTTGTTCGTAACACCTCCAAGCGCACAGGAGCTGGAGCGAAGACTGAAAGGCAGGGGAACGGAAACGGATGAGGTGATCGCCCGTCGGCTTGCCCGGGCTTATGAGGAATCACAAGGCATGGAAGCCTATGATTATATAGTGGTAAATGATGATCTGGATACTTGTGTGGAGGAAATCCACCGACTGGTGGATGCAGCCCGCAGGGTACCGGTCCGCAGAAGCACATTTATAAAAGAAATCAGAGAGGAACTGAAAGGGTTCGCGAAAGGAGCAGAATAAAATGTTACATCCGTCTTACAGTGATTTGATGAAGGTAGTGAACAGCGAAGTGGAGGAGGGCGATGTACCGGTAGTGACCAGCCGTTACTCCATCGTCATGGCTACAGCCAAGAGAGCCAGACAGATCATCGCAGGGGATGAGCCCCTTGTGGACAAGACAGGCGACAAACCCCTGTCTATTGCGGTGGAAGAGCTGAATCAGGGCAAGATCAAGATCTTAAACGATAGCGAAGAAGCGTAGGAAATAGTAGCTGGTGCGTTTTGCCCCAGCTACTGTTTGTGTTAAGAAAGTGTTATGAGGTTGTCTATGAAAATATTATTTGTATCCCTCGGCTGTGACAAGAACCTGGTGGATTCCGAGATGATGCTGGGAATGCTTCAGGAAAGAGGGTTTACGTTTACGGATGATGAGACAGAGGCCGATGTTGTCGTAGTGAATACCTGCTGTTTCATCAACGATGCCAAGGAAGAAAGCATCAATACCCTGCTTGCCATGAGCGAGCTGCGAAAGAGCGGACAGGTAAAGGCGCTGATCGCAGCGGGATGCCTGGCACAGCGTTACCGGGAAGAGATCCAGACAGAGATCCCGGAAGTGGATGCCATCTTGGGCACCACTGCCATCGACAGTATCGTGGCGGCAGTGGAAGAAGTGCTGGCAGGGCAGGGACAGAATCATTACAGCGATATCAATGCGGCGCCCGTCACCGGGAAGAAGCGTGTCGTCACCACCGGCGGCCATTTTGCTTATCTGAAGATCGCAGAGGGCTGTGACAAGCATTGTACCTACTGTATCATCCCCAAAGTGAGAGGCAGTTACCGCAGCGTTCCCATGGAAAGTCTGGTGGAGGAGGCAAAGGAGCTTGCGGAGAACGGTGTGAAAGAACTGATCCTGGTAGCACAGGAGACCACCCTTTACGGCGTGGATCTGTACGGAAAAAAGAGCCTGCCGGAACTTCTTCGGAGACTGGCCGCGATCAGCGGCATCTTCTGGATCCGGATCCTGTATTGTTATCCGGAGGAGATCACGGACGAGCTCATCGATACCATCGCTTCCGAACCCAAAGTGTGCCATTATCTGGATATCCCCATCCAGCATGCCTCCGATCCGGTGCTGAAGCGGATGGGGCGGCGCACCAATGAGGGAGAATTGCGTGCCATGGTCGAAAAGCTGCGGGTGCGGATTCCCGATATCTGCCTTCGTACTACGCTGATCAGCGGCTTCCCGGGGGAGACAGAGGAAGATTTTGAGGAGCTGTACCGTTTTGTCAACGAGATGGAATTTGACAGACTGGGAGTATTTACTTACTCTCAGGAGGAGGACACCCCGGCGGCAGGTATGTCTGACCAGGTGGAGGAAGCGGAAAAAGAGCGCCGCAGAGAAGAACTGATGGAACTCCAGCAGGCTGTTGCCTTTGAAAAAGCAGAAACTATGGTAGGGCGCATCCTTACGGTGATGATCGAGGGCAAAGTGGCCGACGAGGAGACTTATGTGGCAAGGACCTACAGGGACGCACCCAATGTGGACGGGTATCTGTTCTTAAATACTTCCGCCAGTCTGATGACGGGCGACCTGGTAAAGGTCCGGGTCACAGACTGGAACGAATATGATCTGATAGGAGAGATATATCATGAGTAAAATGAATCTGCCGAATAAACTGACTATTTTCAGGTGTGTTCTGATCCTGCCTTTTTTGATCCTGCTTTTGGGAGGAAATGCAGGATGGTTTGGAGAAAATGTGCTGCTTCCCAACCTGGCGGCACTGGTGATCTTTATCGTTGCCAGCCTTACGGATATGCTGGACGGAAAGATTGCAAGGAAACATAATCTGGTGACGAATTTTGGAAAATTCATGGACCCTTTGGCGGATAAGCTGTTGGTCTGTTCCGCACTGATCGCATTGATCGAAATGGGCAGGATTCCTTCCTGGGTAGTCATCATCATCATTGCCCGTGAATTTATCATCAGCGGTTTCCGCCTGATCGCATCCGACAACGGAGTGGTCATTGCGGCAAGCTACTGGGGCAAATTTAAGACCACCTTCCAGATGGTGATGGTGTGCCTGATGATCGCCGGTATTCCGGCCCTGGAACTTTTGACCGACATCGTTATGTGGATCGCCCTGGCATTGACCGTCATTTCTTTGATCGATTATCTGGTGAAGAACAAGGATGTCATGAAGGACACGAAATAAGGGATTGGGGCGGTATATCAAACTTTAGAAAGAAGGATATTTATGACGACGGTAGAACTTATCTGTGTAGGAACGGAGCTTCTGTTGGGCGACATCGTAAACACAAATGCCGCATTCCTGGCAGGCAGATGTGCGGATCTGGGACTTTCCTGTTATTATCAGTCCGTGGTGGGCGATAACGCAGAAAGGCTTTCCGCAGTGTTAAAATGTGCCATGGAGCGGTCCGATGTGGTGATCCTGTCGGGAGGACTGGGACCTACGGAGGACGATCTGACCAAGGAGGTGGCTGCCAAGGTATGCGGCAGAAAGCTTTGCGTGGATGACAACTGCATGGAGCGCATTGCGGAATATTTTTCCGGCCGCAACATCAAACCCACCGAAAACAACTGGAAGCAGGCTAAGGTGCCGGAGGGAGCCATCGTGCTGGACAACAACAACGGCACGGCGCCCGGCATCATCATAGAGGCTGAGAATGCCAGGGTGATATTGCTTCCCGGCCCCCCCAATGAGCTGGTGCCCATGTTTGAAGAGAGCGTGGCGCCCTATCTGGGAAAATTGACTCCGGGAGTCATAGAATCCCAGACCGTGAAGATCTGCGGGGTGCCCGAAAGCAAGGTGGAGGATATGATAAAGGACATCATTGATGCCCAGACCAATCCCACCATTGCTCCTTATGCAAAGACCGGGGAAGTACATCTTAGGGTGACTGCTTCCGCAGAAGATCAGAAAGCGGCCCGCAAGCTCATCAAGCCGGTGGTGAAAGAGCTGAAGGCGAGATTTGGCGGCGATATCTATACCACGGAAAAGGACACTACTCTGGAGAAGGCGGTGGTAGAACTTTTGCTTGCCAACAAGCTGACCGTGGCCTGTGCGGAATCCTGTACCGGAGGTATGCTGTCTGCAAGGCTCATCAATGTGCCCGGTGTGTCGGAGGTATACAAAACAGGATTTGTGACTTATGCCAACAAGGCAAAGCGCAAAGCCCTGGGAGTCAAGAAAGGTACTTTGCAGAAGTATGGCGCAGTAAGTTCACAGACGGCCGAGGAGATGGCCAAAGGAGCCGCTTTTGTGACCAAGGCAGACGTGACGGTGGCGATTACGGGCATTGCCGGACCTGACGGCGGTACGGAGGAAAAGCCGGTAGGGCTGGTATATATCGCCTGCAATGTAAAGGGAAAGGTCACCGTAAAGGAATTCCGCTTCAGAGGCAATCGCACCAAGGTAAGGGAGGGAGCAGTTTCCTCCGCACTGGCGCTGATGCGGAGCTGCATCCTGGAATATTTCAGCAAGGTCACTTTCGGAAAGGAATAAGGGGAAAAGGCCCCGGAGAATCCGCATAATATTCTGACAGTTAAAAAATGTGCCATAAATACTTGTCGGCGAGACAGATTTATGGTACATTTTTATTGGTCACAGATTTCTTCCGATCCGGAGGAAGCAGACCTGCAATTCTTATCTTCCGGCATTTCGCCAAAATTTCAAAAAAGAAAAAAGATTAGGAGGGATGCCTTTGAGAGAGTTTTAATGTACTTCTGAAAACTTATGATAAAAATGTAGCCAAAAAGTATTTTGACATTGACAAAAGCGAACAAATGTTTTATTCTATATACAGATCAGAACATTTGTTCCTTGGAGAAAAGGAGATATTTCATGGAAAGAGATGAGAAGCTGAAAGCACTGGATGCGGCGTTGAGCCAGATTGAGAAGCAGTACGGAAAAGGAACCGTCATGCGTCTGGGCGATCCTGCAGCACAGATGAACGTAGAGACGATCCCCACAGGTTCCCTGAGCCTGGATATCGCACTGGGCCTGGGCGGTATTCCCAAGGGAAGGATCATTGAGATATATGGACCGGAATCCAGCGGTAAGACCACGGTCACCCTGCACATGATCGCAGAGGTGCAGAAGAGGGGCGGCATTGCAGGATTCATTGACGCAGAGCATGCACTTGATCCGGTTTATGCCAAGAATATCGGCGTAGATATTGATAATCTCTACATCTCTCAGCCGGACAACGGAGAGCAGGCATTGGAGATCACGGAGACCATGGTGCGTTCCGGTGCCATTGATATCGTGGTAGTGGACTCTGTTGCGGCACTGGTCCCCAAGGCGGAGATCGACGGGGACATGGGTGATTCTCATGTGGGTCTGCAGGCACGCCTGATGTCCCAGGCGCTGCGCAAGCTGACTGCGGTTATCAGCAAGTCCAACTGTACTGTAGTGTTCATCAACCAGTTGCGCGAGAAAGTAGGCGTTATGTTTGGCAATCCCGAGACCACTACCGGAGGACGGGCATTAAAGTTCTATTCCTCCGTCCGTCTGGATGTGAGAAGGATCGAGTCCTTAAAGCAGGGCGGGGAGGTCATCGGTAACCGCACCCGCGTGAAGGTGGTCAAGAATAAGATTGCGCCTCCGTTCAAAGAGGCCGAATTCGATATCATGTTCGGAGAAGGCATCTCCATGGTCGGGGATATCCTGGATCTGGCGGCGGAGAACAATATCATTGTAAAGTCCGGGGCATGGTATGCTTATGAGGGCAATAAGATCGGCCAGGGCCGTGAGAATGCCAAGCAGTATCTGAAGGACAATCCGGCTGTCTGCGCTGAGGTGGAGAACAAGGTGAGGACTCTTTTCAACCTGGGAAACACAAGTGACGATGACGGGAAAACAGAGACTTCTGAAAGGGCAGATAAGTCCGGGAAGGCATAAAGATGACAGTAACGCAGATCGCGGAGCTTTCCAAGACCCGCAGTAAAGTATATATTGACCACGAGTTCGCCTTTGTCTTGTACAAAGGCGAACTTCATCTCTATCACATACAGGAGGGCGGGGAGCTCTCAGAGGAGGATTACGGCACGATCTGCAGCCGGGTGCTTCCCAAACGTGCCAGGCTCCGTGCCATGAATCTGTTAAAGAGCAGGGAGTATACGGTGGAGGAACTGCGCAGGAAACTGAAGCAGGGGCTTTATCCCGATCCGGTCATTGAAGATGCGCTGGAATATGTGGCATCCTTTCATTACACCGATGATCTGCGCTATGCCGTAAACTATATGACCTGTCATGAAAAAGACAAGAGCCGCCGACGGATCGAACAGGATCTGTGCAGGAGAGGTATTTCCAAGGAAACCTTAGAGAAAGCGTGGGCAGAATGGCAGGAACAGGGCGGCGAGAAGGACGAAGCGGCTATGATAACGGCCCTTCTGGAAAAGCGCCATTATGATCCTTCCCATGCCGACAGAAAGGAATTGCAGCGCACCTTTGCATTTCTGATACGCCGGGGCTTTTCTCCGGAAGCTGTCCGCAGAGCCTTGCATGCAGAAGACAGCCTGCCGGATGTCCCTGTTTCCATTTTCTGATCGGGAAATCTGCCCGCAAATCGTCATAAATGCACAAATTATATACCAAATTGATGCTAATTTTGGAAGATATAGCGACTTGTACTTGACATAAGCGTCAAATAAGTTTAAAATTTAACTGTTGTAAATTGCTTGTTAGAATGTTTTCATACATACATTCTATATAGACTGCGGCGGAGACCCTGCAGGGTATCCATGCAGCTTAAAGTGTACAATGAAAATCAAATAAGGAGGTGCTCCTGTCGAGATGGTCAGCATTGGTGTTTTAATTGCCATTGCGTTGGCGTGTGTTCTTGTGACAGTCGTTATTACCGCCGTGGTGACTTCTTCCTACCAGAAGAAATCATCCGCAAAGACGATCGGTAATGCGGAAGACAAGGCCCGAGAGATCATCGATGAAGCTCTGAAGACTGCAGATGCCAAGAAGCGCGAATCAATGCTTGAGATCAAGGAAGAGTCCATTCGTACCAAGAATGAGCTTGACAAAGAGATCAAGGAGAGAAGAGCGGAAGCTCAGCGTTATGAGAGAAGGCTGCAGCAGAAGGAAGAGAACATTGATAAGAAAGCCGATGCAATCGAGAAACGCGAATCGAGTTTGGCAGCCAAAGAAGAATCCCTCAACAAAATGAAGGATGAGGTTTCCAAGCTGAATGAGCAACGAGTACAGGAACTGGAACGAATTTCAGGTTTAACCTCTGAACAGGCAAAAGACTACTTATTGAAAATTGTTGAAGATGAAGTAAAGCATGAATCGGCCGTGATGATCAAGGAAATGGAGAGTCGGGCCAAAGAAGAAGCAGACAAGAAAGCTAAGGAATATGTAGTATCTGCGATTCAGAGATGTGCAGCAGATCACGTTTCTGAAACTACTATTTCCGTTGTACAGCTTCCTAATGACGAGATGAAAGGCAGGATCATTGGACGTGAGGGACGTAATATCCGTACCCTTGAGACCATGACCGGTGTGGATCTGATTATCGATGATACCCCCGAAGCAGTTATCCTGTCAGGATTTGATCCCATCCGTCGCGAAGTGGCAAGGATTGCGCTGGAAAAACTTATTGTCGATGGACGTATCCATCCTGCCAGAATTGAAGAAATGGTAGAGAAGGCGCAAAAAGAAGTTGAAGTGATGATCAAAGAGGAAGGTGAGGCCGCAACTCTTGAAGTTGGTGTACACGGCATTCATCCTGAACTTGTAAAATTGCTTGGACGCATGAAGTTCAGAACCAGCTATGGTCAGAATGCTTTAAAGCATTCCATCGAGGTTGCGCAGTTATCCGGTCTGCTTGCATCCGAAATCGGTTTGGATGTAAGACTTGCAAAGCGTGCAGGTTTGCTGCATGATATCGGTAATGCTGTGTATCATGAGATGGAAGGATCTCACATCCAGCTTGGTTCCGAGCTTTGTAGGAAGTATAAGGAGAATGCTACCGTT
>JAGATV010000054.1 GCA_017621075.1 Lachnospiraceae bacterium | reverse complement strand
GGGATACCTGCGATTTCCTGGTATATGCAGAGAAGGAAGTGGTTCCCACCAGGGATGATGTGGAAGATGACTGTCTGCAGATCGCTTTGGAAGATGCGCAGGCACTCTCCAAGAAGGCGCAGGTGGGCGACATCCTGAATGTGGAGATCAAGTCTAAGGAATTCGGACGCATCGCCACCCAGAATGCCAAGAACGTGATCTTACAGAAGATCCGTGAGGAAGAGAGAAGCGTGATCTACAATCAGTACTATGAGAAGGAGAAAGATGTGGTTACCGGTGTGGTACAGAGATACATCGGCAAGAACATCAGCATCAATCTTGGCAAGGCCGATGCCATGTTAGGTGAGAACGAGCAGGTTAAGGGTGAGGTATTTAAGCCCACTGAGCGTATCAAGGTATATATCGTGGAAGTGAAGAACACTCCCAAGGGTCCCCGCATCAATGTGAGCCGCACCCATCCGGAGCTGGTAAAGCGGCTGTTTGAGGCTGAGGTGACCGAGATCAAGGACGGCACTGTGGAGATCAAGAGCATCGCGAGAGAGGCCGGAAGCCGTACCAAGATTGCTGTATGGAGCAACAATCCCAACGTGGATGCCGTGGGTGCCTGCGTAGGTATGAACGGTGCGAGAGTCAATGCCATCGTAGAGGAACTTCGGGGTGAGAAGATCGATATCGTAAACTGGGATGAGAACCCCGGAAATCTGATCCAGAATGCACTTTCTCCGGCCAAGATCGTTGCCGTATTTGCAGATCCCGAAGAAAAGACTGCAAAAGTGGTGGTTCCCGATTATCAGTTGTCTTTGGCGATCGGTAAGGAAGGCCAGAATGCAAGGCTTGCAGCAAGACTTACCGGCTACAAGATCGACATTAAGTCTGAGACTCAGGCAAAGGACGCTCCCGGATTCCGTTATGAGGATTATGTGGACGAATATGAGGATGGCGAATACGACGATTCAGTAGAGGAGTAAGATTTTCTATGGCGAAGAAGATTCCTTTGAGACAATGTGTGGGATGCGGTGAAATGAAGGGCAAGAAGGATATGATGAGAGTCCTTAAGACCGCAGAAGGCGATATCTGTCTGGATGTTACCGGCAAGAAGAACGGAAGAGGCGCATATCTTTGCAAGAGTGCGGAATGTCTGAAGCTGGCACGCCGCAACAAAGGGTTGGAGCGCTCTTTTAAGATGAGTATTCAAAATGAAGTATATGACACTCTGGAAAGGGAGTTTAAAGATCTTGAAGCAGAATAAGATTTTGTCGCTGTTAGGGCTCGCTATGAGAGGAAACAATCTGGCAAGCGGTGAATTTCAGACTGAGGAAGCGGTGAAGAACGGCTCCGCCATGCTGGTGATCATCGCAGAAGATGCATCAGACAATACAAAAAAACTGTTCCGGAACAAGTGCTCTTATTATGAGGTGCCGGTGTATGAATACGGAACAAAGGAGATCCTTGGTCAGGCGATAGGGAAAGACTTAAGATCTTCGGTAGGGGTCTGTGATCCCGGTCTGGCAGATGCCATCGAGAAGCATCTGAAAAATATGGAAAGGCCCTAGGCGGCGGAAATGGAGGAAAGCATGGCGAAAATAAAGGTACATGAACTTGCAAAAGAATTGAACATGCAAAGTAAAGATATATTGAGTTTTTTACAGGAAAAGGGCGTGGAAGCCAAGGCAGCGCAGAGCTCCGTTGAGGAGGATGTGGCACAGATGGTGAGACAGAATCTGGGCGGTGCCGGGAAGAGCGCAAAGGAGGAGGCCCCTGCAAAGGCGGAGGCTTCTGTAAAGGAAGAGGCTCCAGCAAAAGAGGAGGCCCCTGCAAAAGAGGAGACTGCTGCAAAGGCGGAAGCTCCCAAGAAAAAGAAAACCATCATCTTTGTGAGCAACCCTCAGAATTCCAAGATGCCCGGACAGCGTCAGGGCGGCAGCAATCAGGCAAGGGGCGGCAATTATCAAGGAAGACCCCAGGGTGGTTACGGCAATAACAGGCAGCAGGCTCCGGTGCGTCCCATCAAGCCTCTGACACCTCCCTCCCCTACACCCAGTGTACAGATGGTGCCTGAAAATCGTGGCGGACAGCAGAAGCGTCCTGCACAGGCCCAGAATCAGGAGATCAGGCCCCAGAGCAGACCGGAAGCTCCCCAGAATCAGAGCCAGGGACAGAATCAGGGGCAGGGTCCCCAGCGTCAGCAGCCCCAGCAGACCGGAAGACCTCAAAATTACGGTGAGAGACCTTCCTACGATGGCCGCAGGTCCGACAGCAGGGATCAGGGCAGCCGTCCTCAGAATGGTCAGAATGCCGGCAGAGGCGGTGTGGGAAACACAAGGCCCCAGCAGGGTGACAGACAGGGCGGTTTCCAAAGACCCTTCAGACCCGGTGCAGAAGGCGGTCAGGGTGACCGCAGGAACGGCGGCAATGCAGGCCCCGGACGCGGCGGTTACAATAATGGCGGACGTGATAACAGGGACAGCAGGGACAATAGGGACAATAAGCCCGGCAAGAGCGGATTTGCACCTGAAGCAGGAGGCAAGGATGCAGACAAGAAGCGGGAGGAAGACAAGAGACGCTTAAGTCAGGAGAAGGATAAGCGTTCCAAGAAGGACCACTTCTACGAGGAAGAAGAAAACTTAAAGAATAAACCCGGCCGTTTCATCAAGCCGGAGAAGAAGAAGGAAGATGTGGTGGAGGAAGCCATCAAGGTGATCACGCTGCCGGAGACCATCACCATCAAGGATCTGGCAGACAAGATGAAGCTGCAGCCTGCGGCGATCATCAAGAAGCTGTTCTTACAGGGAAAGATCGTTACCGTAAACCAGGAGATCTCTTATGAGGATGCAGAGAATATCGCCATGGAATACGATATCCTCTGTGAGAAGGAAGTAAAGGTAGATGTGATCGAGGAACTCTTAAAGGAGGACGAGGAAAATGAGGCAGATCTGGTGGAGAGACCTCCTGTTATCTGTGTCATGGGCCATGTCGACCATGGTAAGACCTCCCTTCTGGATGCCATCCGTAAGACCAATGTAACCGACAGGGAGGCAGGCGGTATCACCCAGCATATCGGTGCTTACACCGTAAATCTGGGCGGCAGGAAGATCACTTTCTTAGATACTCCCGGACATGAGGCATTTACCGCCATGCGTATGCGAGGAGCCAATGCCACGGATATTGCTATCCTGGTAGTTGCGGCAGACGACGGTGTCATGCCCCAGACGGTGGAAGCCATCAACCATGCAAAGGCAGCGGGAATTGAAATCATTGTTGCCGTGAACAAAGTAGATAAACCTTCTGCGAACATTGACCGTGTAAAGCAGGAGCTTGCAGAATATGAACTGATCCCTGAGGACTGGGGCGGAAGCACTGTCTTTGCTCCGGTATCCGCCAAGACAGGCGAAGGCATCGAACAGCTTTTGGAGATGATCCTGTTAACTGCAGATATTTTGGAGTTGAAAGCAAATCCCAAGAGGCGTGCGAGAGGTCTGGTCATCGAGGCAGAGCTCGACAAGGGCCGGGGCCCCGTGGCTACCGTTCTGGTGCAGAAGGGTACGCTGAAGGTGGGAGATTTTGTGTCAGCAGGTGCATGCCATGGCAAAGTAAGGGCAATGATAGATGATAAGGGCCGCAGGGTAAAGGAGGCAACTCCCTCCACTCCTGTTGAGATCCTGGGTCTTTCCGATGTGCCCAGTGCAGGTGAGGTGTTCCTGGCACATGAAAATGACAAGACTGCCAAGACTTATGCAGAGACCTATCTGGCTCAGAATAAGGAGAAGAAGCTGGAGGAGACCAAGTCCAGGATGTCCCTGGAGGATCTGTTCTCCCAGATCAAGGAAGGCAACTTGAAGGAGCTGAATCTGATCGTAAAGGCTGATGTACAGGGAAGCGTGGAGGCTGTAAAACAGTCCCTGTTAAAGCTTTCCAACGAGGAAGTAGTAGTAAAATGTATTCATGGCGGCGTGGGTGCCATCAACGAGTCCGATGTGACTCTGGCAAGTGCCTCCAACGCCATCATCATCGGATTTAATGTAAAGCCGGATGCCACCGCAAAAGCAACTGCAGAGCGGGAGGGCGTGGACGTGCGTCTGTACAAGGTCATCTATCAGGCGATCGAGGATATCGAGGCAGCCATGAAGGGTATGTTAGACCCTGTCTATGAGGAGAAGGTCATTGGTCATGCGGAGGTACGCCAGTTGTTCAAGGCATCTGCAATCGGCAACATCGCAGGTTCTTATGTCCTTGACGGTGAGTTTAGGAGAGGCTGTAAGGTCCGCATCACCAGAGAGGGTGAGCAGATCTTTGAAGGTAACCTGGCATCCTTAAAGAGATTTAAGGATGATGTAAAGGAAGTAAAGGCAGGCTTCGAGTGCGGTCTCGTATTCGAAGGCTTCGACAAGATGCAGGAGCTTGACATCGTGGAAGCATATATCATGGTGGAAGTGCCCCGCTAGATGTGAGGTAGTAAGCGGCATGAGAAAAAACAGTGTAAAAAATACCCGTATCAACGGGGAAGTGCAGAAGGTTCTGGCAGAGATCATCAGAGGGGAGATCAAAGATCCCCGCATCAGTCCATGGACCAGTGTGGTGGCCGTGGAGGTGGCTCCCGATTTAAAGAGCTGCAAGGCATGGATCAGTGTGCTGGGAGATGAGGAGGCAAGGGAGAATACCCTGCAGGGGTTGAAGAGTGCTTCCGGTTTCATCAAAAGACAGTTGGCGCGGACCATCAATCTGCGCAATACGCCGGAGATCATTTTTGTGATGGATCAGTCCATCGAGTACGGTGTAAAGATGTCCCACAGGATCGATGAGGTCATTGCGGACCAGGAGAGAGCTCATGACCGGGAAAACCAAAAGGAAGAGCACGAAGGGGAACCGGACCGTGAGCCAAATGAGTAGATAGCAGGGAAGAGCCTCCGTTGTGAGGCTTTTTCCGAATCTGGAAATGAGAGGTAATGTATGGATTTGATACGAGAGTGCATGGGTGCAAAGCGGATCGGCATCGGCGGACACATCCGCCCGGACGGGGACTGTGTGGGCGCCTGTCTGTCACTTTGTATGTATCTGAAAAAGTGTCTTACGGATGCAGAGGTGAAAGTGTTCCTGGAACAGCCGGCTGCCATTTTTAGCGAGATCAAAGGATTCGATGAAATTGTCTGTGACTTTCCAAGGCAGGAGCCCTTTGATGTATTCTTTGCCCTGGATACTGTGCCGGACAGGCTGGGTGAGGGCGAAAAATATTTTAGGGAAGCGAAGAAGACCATCAATATCGACCATCATGTCAGCAACAGCGGCAGCGGAGACGTGAATGTGATGGCTCCCCTGATCGGCTCCACCTGTGAGGTGCTGTATGACCTGATGTCACAGGATAAGATCGATGAGGATATCGCCATGGCACTGTACATTGGCATGATCCACGATACCGGAGTGTTCCAGTATTCCAATACCACCCCGGAGACCCTGCGCAAGGCAGCCTTTCTCATCAGCTTCGGCTTTGATTTTCCAAAGCTCATTGAAGAGACCTTTTACCAGAGGACTTATGTGCAGAGTCAGATCATGGGCAGGGCCCTGATGGAGAGCATCAGGTTTATGGATGGCAGGTGCATTGTCAGCGCCATTGACAAAAAAACCATGGATTTTTACAATGTAGGGCCGAAGGATCTGGACGGCATCGTCAACCATCTGCGGAATATCAAGGGCGTGGACTGCGCCATCTTCATGTATCAGACAGATGTGCTGGAATATAAGGTGAGCCTGCGCTCCACCCAAGCGGTGGATGTGGCTAAGGTGGCTTCTTACTTTGGCGGCGGAGGACATGTGCGGGCGGCAGGCTGTACCATGAAGGGTACGTTCCATGACTGCGTGAACAATCTGTCCCTACATATTGAGGAACAGCTATGATAAACGGTATCATCAATATTTATAAAGAAGCAGGTTTCACCTCCCATGATGTGGTGGCCAAGATGAGAGGGATCTGCGGGCAGAAAAAGATCGGGCACACGGGCACCCTGGACCCCCAGGCTACCGGTGTGCTTCCTGTGTGCCTGGGAAGCGCCACAAGACTGTGTGACCTTTTGACGGATAAAGACAAGGAATATGTGGCTGAGCTGCTTTTGGGAGTCACCACGGATACACAGGATACCACAGGGCAGGTGCTTTCCCGGACGCAGGTGGGCGAAGGGACTTTCCCGGAGGAAACGGTGCGGGAAGCGGTGCTTTCTTTTGTGGGAGAGTATGCCCAGGTGCCGCCCATGTATTCCGCCCTTAAGGTAAACGGCAAGAAGCTCTATGAGCTTGCCAGGGACGGCAGGGAAGTGGAGCGCAGGGCCAGACAAGTGACCATCTATGAAATCGAGATCCTGAAGATCAGCCTTCCCATAGTAAAGCTTAAGGTACTCTGCTCCAAGGGAACGTACATCAGGACCCTCTGTGCGGATATCGGGGAAAGATTGGGATGCGGGGGCACCATGCAGAGCCTTTTGCGGACCAGGGTCAGCCGTTTTGCCCTTGAGGATGCCGTTACCCTGGCACAACTGCAGGAATTAAAGGACAGTGGCAGGCTCATGGAGGCTGTCATTCCTGTGGACAGTGTCTTTTCGGAATATCCTGCCCTGCATGTACAGGAAAAGTGGCGCAGGCTCCTGGAAAACGGAAATGCGTTCTATCCTTCCCAGACAGTGGAGGACAGGACCTATAAAGCCGGGGAGTGGGTAAGGATCTACAGGGAAGATGACAGTTTTGCAGGGATCTATGAATATGATGAGGCGGGAAAAAGGTACAAGCCCGTCAAGATGTTCCTTGGCTGAGGCGGATCGCGGGCAGGCCGCTGCAGAACGGTAGGGAACGGAAGGAAAGCAGGTGAGGATGTTGGAGATCATCTCCGGTACGGTTGACTTTTATCTGGAAAAAGAGACCGCTGTTGCCATGGGCAAATTTGACGGGATACATACGGGGCACAGAAGACTGCTGGAGGAGGTCCTGGAACAGAAGGAAAAGGGACTGAAAGCATGTGTCTTTACGTTTGATCCCTCACCCAATCTGCTCTTCGGACTGAGTGATAACAAAATGATCACCACCAGGGAGGAAAAACGCCGCCTGTTTGAGCGGATGGGGATCGATATCCTGATCGAATTTCCCCTGACCTTTGAGACGGCTTCCATTCCGCCGGAGAAATTTGTGGTGGACTGCCTGGCCAGACAGATGAATGCCAGGTTCATCGCTGCTGGAACAGATCTTTCCTTTGGGGACGGAGGAAGGGGAGATGCCAATCTGCTCAGGCTGATGGCGCCGGACCTTGGCATGGAGGTAAAGACCATTGACAAGGTCTGCGTGGATGGAATCGAGGTCAGCGCTTCTCTCATCAGGACCAAAGTGGAAGCGGGAGATATGGAAGCGGTGGAACGTTTTCTGGGGATGCCCTATCCTGTCATGGGCACTGTGGTCCATGGAAACCATGTGGGGAGCGGACTGGGATTTCCCACGGTGAATCTGCTCCCGGAGGCGGACAAGCTCCTGCCGCCAAACGGTGTCTATGAGTCGGAAGTCTTTTACAGGGGGAAGCGATTGAACGGTATCAGCAACGTGGGGTATAAGCCCACTGTGACCGCAGAAAGGCTCCTTGGGGTGGAGACGTATCTGTATGATTTCTCAGAGGATATCTACGGCGAGTATATCGAAGTGTACTTAAAGAGTTTCAGGCGTCCCGAAAAACGGTTCGCAGATCTGTCTGCCCTGAAGGCCCAGCTTTTGCAGGATATCGAGGGCGGAAGGCCCCAAAAAGGCAAAAAATAAGTAAAACAATGTAAAATAAAGGTAAAAAATAACTTGTATCTTTTGGTGTTTTCCCGTAAAATGGACATGATATATTTTGTAGACTGAAGTGAAGGGATTTTGGAAAATGAGCATCAATACAATCGTAAGCATGGCAGGCGGACTTGGACTTTTTCTGTTCGGCATGGAACTGATGAGTACTTCCATTGAGAAGGTAGCAGGTGCCAAGCTTCGTCGCATTTTGGAGATATTTACCAGCAATCGTTTTGCAGGAATGCTGGTGGGTATCGTCTTTACGGGAATCGTTCAGTCATCCTCCGCCTGTACTACCATGGTGGTCAGTTTTGTAAATGCCGGTCTGATGAATCTGTATCAGGCGGCGGGAGTCATCTTTGGTGCCAATATCGGTACGACCATCACATCGCAGCTGGTCTCCTTCAAGCTGTCGGAAGTGGCGCCTGTGATATTGCTGGCAGGCGTGGTGGGCATGATGTTCGTGCCAAGGGAGAGTGTAAAGAAGTTTGCAGAGGTAGTAGTGGGCTTTGGCGTTTTGTTCGTAGGACTCAATACCATGTCCCAGGCCATGGGAGTCATGAAAAATGAACCCCAGGTAGTAGAACTTTTGGCTTCCCTGACCAATCCCTTCCTGGCAACCTTTGTGGGCATGGTCATCACGGCTATCATCCAGAGTTCTTCCGTGACAGTCAGTATCGTACTCCTTTTGGCCCAGCAGGGATTGTTGGAACTGGGGATCTGTCCGTATATCATCCTGGGATGTAACATCGGTTCCTGTGCTACGGCGCTGATCGCTTCCCTGGCAGGTAAGAAAGATGCAAAGAGAGCCGCACTGATCCATTTCTGGTTCAATGTCATCGGTACGGCTGTGATCTATGTCGTTATGTTCGCAGCAGGAGACTATGTGATCGGGCTGATCAGGGCCATCTCCTCGGACAATGGCAGATTTGTGGCCAATACCCACACCATCATCAAGATTTTCCAGGTGATCATACTGTTCCCTTTTGCAAAGCCCATTGTCAGGCTGTCCTGTATGTGCGTGCCCGGAGAGGACAAGAAGATCAATTATCGGGAGAGCTATCAGCTCAAATACATCGGCGAAAAGGTGGTGTTCAATCCCGCTACCGCAGTGGTGGGGGTCATCAAGGAGCTGGAGCGTATGGCTGACCTTGCCAATGAGAACCTGAATCGCGCCATGAATGCGCTGATCACCCTGGATGAAGAAGATATTGAAGAAGTATATGAGGTAGAAAAAAATATCAATTTCCTGAACCGTTCCATTACGGACTACCTGGTGAAGATCAATCAGTCCACCCTTCCGGTGGAAGATTTAAAGAGCCTGGGTGCGCTGTTCCATGTGGCGAATGACATCGAGCGTATCGGTGACCATGCCGAGAACGTGGCGGATGCGGCAAAAAGGCGCAAGGAGGAAGGCGTTACCATCAGTAAGGAGGCCCAGCGAGAAATGGGCGAGATGCTGGATATGGTCAACAAGATCATCCAGTATGCCATTGAAATGTTCGTAAAGAGCGACGAGAAGCATCTCCAGGACATTGTGGTGCTGGAGGATAAAGTGGACAATAAGGAAAAGGAGTTACAGCGTGCCCATGTGGAACGTCTCACAAGAGGAGAGTGCACGCCGGAGGCAGGTATGATCTTTTCCGATATCGTATCCGGTCTGGAGAGAGTGGCAGACCATGCTACCAACATCGCTTTTGCCATTATCGCAGGGGAGAAGGATGAAGAGGAAGCTTAAGGATATCTTAATGGAAATTTAAGGAAAAGGTTGACATCTCATGGGGATAATTGTATAATTTGAACTGTAGTGTAACAAATTTGTAACAAAATTGTACGATTTTTGTAACCCATGAGAAAGGCATTGATATGACATTTTCTAAATATACAAAAGGCGCGATCATTGCTTCTGCCGGGCTGCTTTTCTGCCTGGCTGCGGAGCCCATGCAGGTTTCTGCTGCAGGAGCCGACAGCGTGTTACAGTCTGCAGGTGTATCTGTCATGCTGGAGAAGACGAGCCTTACGGAAGAAGAATATAAAGCCATCGCAGCGCAGGCCAAGGGCGCTATGTGGGGCTATACCAATATCGGGATCGCAGATGTTGAGAGCGGTAATTTGAACGTTCGTGCAGAGGCATCCACAAGCGCCAAGCTTGTGGGAAAGATGCCCAAGCATGCAGCCTGCGAAGTAATATCTGCGGAAGACGGATGGGCGTATATCAAGTCCGGTGAGGTGGAAGGCTATGTGAGCATGGATTTTCTGTTAGTCGGTCCCGATGCCAAGATCAAGGCAAAGGAGCTGGTGCGCACTGTGGCGATTGCCCAGACCGACGGCTTGAACGTGCGTCAGGAGGCCAATACCGAAAGTGACATCATGACCCAGGTGCTGAAGGGAGAAGAACTGGAGTATGTGGGTACTCTTGAGGATGGCTGGATCGAGGTGTCCATCGACGGCGAGGAAGCTTATGTGGCTGCAGAATATGTAAGTGTGGAAGAAAAGCTGGATACTGCCATTACCATGACAGAACTTCTGTATGGGGAAGGGGTATCGGATGTGCGTGTGGATCTGGTGGAATATGCCAAGCAGTTTGTGGGCAACCCTTATGTATGGGGCGGCACCAGCCTTACCAAAGGCGCAGACTGTTCCGGTTTTGTTCTCAGCGTATTCAAAAAGTACGGTGTGACCTTAAGCCATTCTTCCCGGGCACAGGCAAACGAGGGAACCAAGATCGCAGTTTCTGAGTTGAAGCCCGGAGATCTGGTATTTTACAGTAATGGTTCCGGTACGATCAACCATGTGGCTATCTACATCGGAGGCGGCCAGGTCATTCATGCAAGCAGCCCTAAGAGCGGCATCAAGATCAGTAAATACAATTATAGAACTCCTGTAAAAGCAGTAAGGGTATTACAGG
>JAGATV010000053.1 GCA_017621075.1 Lachnospiraceae bacterium | reverse complement strand
GGATTTCATCCCCAACGGCCAGAACTCCCACAACAGGCACCACGCCCACTCCGTCTATTGCAGTCTCAAACTTATGCTGTGGAGTATCCTCCCAGAAGATTACGTCATGACAAAGGTCTCTGGCATCCTGGAAAAAGTCCAGTCCCACAAACGCAATGCCCACTTCCCCGATGGTTCCCAGGAGATTTGTTTCCTCTGCAAACTTTCCCCGGATGATCTGGTTCCAGGAAACCCGGAGGTAATCTGCCCATGCGCTTCCCCATGAGAGGATGCTGTAAGCACTTCTTACCGCCTCGTCCGTGCATTTTTCTCCGCGGACCTCACTTAAAACCTGCTTCTTGAAGGCAAAGTCCTTATCCTGCATGTAGTCAATGACACCCTGTAAATCTATCAGCTGGAAAGTGGCAGTCTCTGTTACGGTAAAGGCATTCTCCCGGTTGGCATCCAGCATCCTCTTGATGGTTTCCAGGCTTTCCTTGCTTCCGGGGTTGGCAATGCGGGTGTAGTACTGCTCATAGAAATCGTTGATGGACTTCATCCCCGACACCCGCCAGACGGCTCCGGTATTTAAGCGTACCACAGTTCCTGCTCCTCCGGTACCTCCCACCACCTGTTCCACAGCCACATCATAGGTTTTGGGGGCAATGTCGTTGTTATCGGGAAAACCGTCGCCGTCCGTGTCCGCTGCTGCCGGATTGGACCGGTAGGTCCATGTGGTTACGGCGGTAGTCTCAGCAGTATCATAGTAGGCCCCGTAGTACTTGGGGATGTACTGTGTGGTCTTACTTCCCAGCTCCAAAAGGTCCGGCACCCCGTCCCCATCCGTATCCACACTCATATCCCCCCGATCCGGGTCTGCATCCAGAAGCACACAGGTACCATCGGAAAGCACGATGTAGCAGGAATCCGTTCCATGGTCGAATTCACATATAAATCCGGTGTACGCCGCATCCCAGAAAAAGCCGCCTCCGAAACCGGTATTATTGTAGGTATCGTTCCACTCCCCGGTCTGAGCCATGCCCCAGTCCTTCGCATACATATGAACAACATTTTCATGGACATTATTGGGTTCTCCCGGTGCCCAGTTCCGATAGGAAAGAGAGGTCCCGTCCACCCAGGAATACTGGTTATCATATCCGGAAAGTCCAATGTAGTAAGTGTTTTTGGTACCCTTTCTCGCCATCAGGCCGATAAGATATTCCTGTTCCTCTTTGTTGTTGACAATAACCGGATACCCGCCCAGTTCATTACAGTAGGCCTGGGCCTCTGTCCAACTCATGCTTTTGTCCGCCAACAGGTAACGGTGTCCGTTAAATGTCTCCACATCCGGGCTGTTGATCCCGGTGTCTGTCCGCTCCTCTTCCAGGGAATTGTTTCCAACCTGTGCCCGGATCATGCCTGCATAAAGTTTCTTTGTGTTTACTACCGTAAAGCAGCTGAAGTGCCCGGGGGTGGCTGTGACGGTGCCGTTTTCCTTGTCATAAGCAGTATCCAGTACTTCAAAAACACCGTTTTTCTCATCATACCACGCCACCGCCAGGTCCACAAGGTTATTCTCTGCCAGCACCTCTTCGGAGACTGCAAAGGTCAGCTCCGCATGTTCAAAGCTCACTTCCTCCGGATGGTAAAAGTCATAGGTGTTTCCCACCACAAATCCCGTGCGTTCAAACATCCCGTTGCGGGAAATGTCCAAAATGGTGATCTGTCCGGAATAATCCCCTTTTCCCGTAATGGTAAGGGTGGGGATTACTCCTGCCTCGGACAGGGGCCTTTTATCCGTCTCCTCCACCGTAAGGGTCTGTGAAAGAATTTCTTCCCCATCCGGTATTCCATTTCCGTCCGAATCGGTAATAAGAGGGTCCAATCCTTTTGAGACCTCCAGCCCATCATTTAATCCGTCGGAATCGGTATCGGAATTGCCCGGCCCGGTTTCATGGATATGGATTTCATCATAATCCGTAAGCCCGTCCCCATCCGTATCCTCATTTCCGGGATTCGTATCTGCCCGGTACTCTTCCAGATTGGTAAGTCCATCCCCGTCATAGTCATCCTCCGGAAGGATTCCCCGTTCTTCCTCATAGCCTTTTTGTAAAAGCAGCGGGTAGAGGGTGTAGAGCTCATAACCATCGGGCATTTCATCCCCGTCGGAGTCTGCTGCATAAGGGTCAAACCCCAGCGCAAGCTCTGTCAAATCAGCGATCCCGTCTCCATCGCTGTCCAGGTCTTTGGCAGGGATGTTCCCGGACACGTCATCTCCTGATACCGTTTCTCCCTGACTTTCGTTCCCATTGGGTAAGGCATCCGGGTCATAACCCATGCGGTAAAGTATGATACCTGCCGGCTCTGTCATGGCGGCAGTGTTTCCCGAAACTGTTTCGTTGACGCTTCCGTTAAAGCCAAAGGTCACCTCTCCCCCCGCCGGTATGACAGGATTGTTCACCACATGGCGTACGGTATATCGGTTTCCTTCCCGGTTTATGATTTCTCCATCCCACAACAGGGTAATGTCTCCCTCAAAATCAAACTCCAATATCCAGTCCTCCAGAGGCTGATCCGTGAGGTTTGTCATCGTGATTTCGGCTTCGGAAAAGGCGCTGTCCCAGCTGTTTTCCACTACAAAATCTGTGGTGTATTCCCCTTTTGGCACTTCTATTTTTCCCACCGGCAGGGTGTAGTTTTCCGGCTCATAGAGCTGTCCGTTCCATACACTCTCAAGGCAGTCGCTGCTTTCAAAACCCAGATGCCAGTTGTCTATAGTACTTTCTCCGGTGTTTTCAAGGGTAATGGTGGCATTATAGTGCCCTTCCCAGCTGCCTGTTACCGTAAACTCTGCTTCGTAGGAAAGTTCGGTTTCTATGGCGACTGCATTCTCCGCAGTAATTGCGTTTCTGTCCGAACTTTCCGCCTGGGCCCTCTGACCTGCAAGCGGTGTCACAAGCATGGACAACACCAACAGTAAGGAAATTTTTCTTTTCATGGTTTGTTAACCCCCTTCTTTTGTTTGTAAAAAGGGAACTTCATGAAAACCTGCAGTGCGCCTCTCTCTGTCACATCCCCCATAATGATACAAAGAAGGCTGCACAAATCACCATAAAAGTAATCTGTGCAGCCGAACCATCATAATCCTTATGACTTCATGCTTTGCGTCCATCCATCACTGAATGTTTGCCCCTTTTACAAGGAGTATTGTATGATATTTTGACACAAAATGCAAGTATCTTATAAAATTTAACATAATCGGAACCGAATATTTTCTTCCCCAAATACTGCGCTGAGTTTTTGGCGAAGTTCTTCGTCCGCATTGACCCTCAGATTGGGGGGCAGCACCTTGATGGCTTTGTTGCTTTTTAAGAAGATCACAACGTCTGTATTGCCGTCGGAATCGGCAATGGTGTCAAGCAATTCCCTCTCCCGCGCCCCATAGCTTTCCGCATCCGCAAACTGTATCCAGACACCTTTTGGCACAGTGTTGACCTTCTCCTGCCTTACACCGCCATAGCCGCCTTTTCCGTAACTATTCCGGAACAACTGACCCGGCTGTGTGTCTTTGGCCTCCTCAAAAGTGACGATCTGCTCGCAGATCAGTTTGGCATCCTTATCCTCCTCCACGGACACACGGCCTTTTACAAATATCTTGGCATCCTCCGCCAGGATGGCGCTGTATCGCTCATAGTCCTTGGGAAATACCACGATCTCCACATTGCCCACCAGATCCTCCAGATTTAAGAAAGCCATGACTTTGTCATTCTTGGTATATTTGATGGTCTTGTCGGCGATCATGCCGCCCACCACCGCCATGGCCTGGTCCTGCACCCGCACGGTGCCCGTCTCCTCATCCAGGGCAAAATCACTGGTATGCACGGTGACGTGCTTCTGCCACAACTCCTGGTACTCCTCCATGGGATGCCCGCTGATATAGATGCCCAGCACTTCCTTTTCAAAGGCAAGCAGCATTTCCTTGCTGTATTCGCCCACCTGGGGCATGCGGATATCAAATTCTTCCTTGGTCTCCTCCCCCGCAATGTCAAATAAGGATATCTGGCCTGCAAGGTTGCTCTTTTTATCCTTGGTGATATGGTCCAGGATCTGGACGTACACGCTCATGAACTGCTTTCTGGTGCCGCCCAGACCGTCCAGGGCTCCCGCCTTGATAAAGTTCTCGATGGCACGTTTATTGACATCCTTGTCCGCCACTCTGGCAATAAAGTCCTTCAGATTGGTGAAAGGTCCTCTCAAAAGGCGCTCTTTCACGATGCTGTCGATGACGGGACGGCCCACGCCCTTGATGGCTGTGAGGGCATAGCGGATGCTTCCCCCTGTCACGGAGAAACCGCTCTGGCCCTCGTTGATATCCGGGGGCAGCAGTTCAATGCCCATATTGCGGCAGGTCAGGATATACTCCGACACCTTCTTGGGATTGTCGATGACGGAGGTTAAAAGCGCCGCCATAAATTCCACCGGATGATAATATTTCAGATACGCTGTCTGATAAGCCACCACCGCATAGCAGGCTGCGTGGGATTTGTTGAACGCATATTTGGCAAAGTCCATCATATCGTCATAGATCTGTCCGGCCACTTTTTCATCGATTCCGTTATTGACACAGCCGGGCACTCCTTCTTCCTCATTTCCGTAGATGAAGTTGGCCCGCTCTTTCTCCATGACAGACTGCTTTTTCTTACTCATGGCACGGCGCACCAG
>JAGATV010000052.1 GCA_017621075.1 Lachnospiraceae bacterium | reverse complement strand
ACAGACAGCAGTTCATGGTATCTCTTCTGGCAGACATATCATGGACATAGATATAGCCATCCCTGCATGCCTGGATCTCCTCGGTGGTCATGAAGAATTTCTGGTACAGCTCTTTGTTCAACTGGTTGAAGATCAGACTGCGCTTGGTGGATACTAGGGCAGAGTCGGTATTGGCATTCTCCTTGTCCCCGATATACATGATGGACTGGCTCTTTTTGTACACATCATCCAGCATGCGCACGAAGTCCTGCTTGTAATTGCGGTAATCCCGGTAACTCTTTGCCACAATGGGCTTTACCTGCTCCAGTGCGCTCTCAACAATATTGTGCATGATGGAGATAGGGATCTCCTGGGTATCCAGTTCATTGACCTTGTCTACCACATACTGGCAGATATGGCGTTTCTCCTCATCGGTAAATTTGGTCAGTGCCCTGTACGCGCTCTTGCCCACGGCGCTGATGACTTTCTGTACATTGAAAGCCTCCTTGCTGCCGTCCTTTTTGATGACATAAACCGTCTTGGCGGGCTTATATTCCATGCCGTAATCTACCGCATCCCCATCTACCTGTTCAAAATTACTGCTCATCGGCTTCCTTCCCTTCATAAATAATCGTTCCACCATATATGGTGTTATTTTTTGTTTTTAAGCAATATATTGTGCCTATCAATTAACAGTATATGAAAGTTTCCATGGCTTGTCAATGAAAGATGCCCCTGAAAAATAAACAAAAAAGGTATCTGAAATTTAGATACCTTTTTTGGCAAATTATCCTTGACTTGCAAATTCCTTATAAGATACCGCTTTCTGCCACGGCCTGTAGAGCTTCTTGTATGGTGTCCACGGGAAGGACCAGCGCAAAGCGGACATGCCCCCTGCCCTGGGTTCCGAAACTGCTCCCGGGGGTACACAGCACTCCGGTCCGGTCTAACAGTTCCATGACAAATGCCACATCATCCTCTTTAAACCGCTCCGGAATATGACTCCAGGCAAACATGGTCCCCTCACTTCTCTCAAAGTCCCAGCCCAGTGCCGTAAATCCGTCACACAGGGCATTCCTGCGCTCCTCATACCGTCTGCACTGCTCTTTTACCATATCGTCCGGCCCTGTCAGAGCAGCCACCGCACCGTACTGTACCGGAAGGAAGGTTCCGTAGTCGATCTGAGAGCGAAGTCTCTTGAAATTTTGGACTACTTCCGCATTGCCTGCCACGAACCCCACTCTTGCTCCCGTGTAATTAAAGGACTTGGACAGAGAGTAAAATTCCACAGCAACCTCCCTGGCACCCGGGAAAGAAAGAATGGAACGCCCCACCCTTCCGTCGTAAATAATGTCGGAGTAAGCATTGTCATGGATGAGGAAGATATGATTTTCCTTTGCCCAGGGAATCAGTTCCTCATAAAAGGAATCCGGCGCCGCTTTACAGATCGGGTTTAAGGGATAGGAAACGATCATGAACCTGGCTCGCTTCCCCGCAGGCGCTCCCGCCCCATAAGCGGCACTGATGGCCTTTAAATCCGGCAGATACTGATTTTCTTTCTTTAATTCATAAGTCGCAAGAACAGCTCCCGCCAGGGAGGGTCCAATGGCAAAGATAGGATATCCGGGGTCTGGCACCAGCACCACATCGCCTTCATTCACAAGGGAAAGACCGATGTGTGCAATGCCCTCCTGCGAGCCGTAAACACTCATGATCTCATCGGGAGACAGTTCTACCTGATATCTTGTCTGATATCTCTTTATGACTGACCGAGTCAATTCCGGCAGATCTGCCAGGGCGTATTTATAATTTTCCGGGTCCTGTGCCGCCTTTGCCACTGCATCCATGATGTGTTGTGCCGGCTTGAAATCCGGGGTTCCCACAGAAAAATTATAAACCTTTTTTCCCTGTGCTTCCACTTCCTTCTTCTTTTCATTCAGGACCTGAAAGATCCCTTCCTCCAATTGTTCCATTCTCTTTGCAGGCTGAATCTGCATACTGTATCTCCTCTTTTCTGTGTTCTGTTTCTGTCCGTTCTTCTCTTATTCCCTGTTGCTCTTAAGGATTCCCGAAAGCCAGTCCGTATATTCTTCCTGCACCTTCCTGGGGGACCGGATCTGTACTTCTCTGCCGATGCCCGCAAGCCATCCGTAGAACTGACCACTGGGAACCACTTTGGCACGGACAAGGAATTTTTCCCCTTCTATGGGTCTGATATCCGCCTCTTTGCCAAACCGGTCCATGACCACACCGATGAGCCTGTTGGGAAATACCAGCGTAACCGTCTCCTCCTCCCCGCCGAACATACCGAAGGTACGGTTGGCATAAGCGGCAAGATCCAGTTTTTCAAACTGCTTCAGACCCTTCCTGTCCTCTTTGGACACAGTCACATTTCCCATCTTGTCCACCCGGTAATGCTTGAGTATCCCATCCTCCTCATCATAAGCTGCAAGATAATAATTCTCCTCCCGCCAGATCAGTGCCCATGGGCTTACCTGTCTTAGGCCCTTTTCCCTGGGAACCAGTTCCTTTTTCAGGTTCCAGTCCAGATAGATGAAAGTGATCTGTTTATTTTCCTGAATGGCCCTGTGGATATTGTCGATATTGTAATAGATGCTCTCATTCTCCGTCTTGATGCGCCCGGCCACATAAACCTGACGCTGCAGCTTGCCGGCATCATACTTTCCGGCCTTCACTTCCAGCTTGGCAATGAGTTCCCTGGATTTTTTGGTGGTGATGAACCGGGACGCCTGGACAGCATCTACCAAAAGCTTTAACTCCGGCAGTTCAAATTCCCGGGAAGCCATATAATACCCGCCCCCCTGTCTGCTGTGTACCTGAACGATATCATATCCGAAATCGCACAGCTTTTCCATATCATCATAGATGCTCTTGCGCTCCGAATGGATTCCCTGGTCATCCAGACGGCGGATCAGTTCTGCCGTGCTCATGGGATGGGACTCATCCGTATATTCTTCCAGTATTTTGATAAGATATAATAATTTCAGCTTCTGCCCCGACAATTTTGCCATTGCGCTTTCCTTTCTCACAAAAGGTCCAATACCTGCCTAAGATCACAGATCTCATGATCCGGCACGACAGAATCGTGCCAGCCGTCCAAAGCCGCATGTCCCTGTTCTTCCTTCGGATGATACAAACAGGTACGGATTCCGGCGTCTGCGCCGCCTTTGATGTCGCTGGAAAGAGAATCTCCCACGATCATGATCCTGTTCTTATCCTTCTCCTCGATATGGCTAAGGCAATGATCAAAAAATTCCTTCCGGGGCTTGGGAGCTCCCACGGCCTCGGAAATAAAAAAGCCGTCCATCAAGGGAGAAAGTCCCGAAAGTGCAAGTTTGCTTTCCTGGGTAGCAGTGACACCGTTGGTGACCACATACTGTTTCACCCTGCCTTTCAGCTCTCTGCAGACCTCCATAGCCCCCGGGTTGAGGCAGTAAAGCCTGCCGAGATTCTCCTGATATTCCCTTGCGAAAGCCTCCACATCCACATCCTTCATACCATATTCTTCAAAAAATGTGGCAAATCTCCCCAACAAAAGTTCTTCCTTGGTCACTTCCCCCAGTTCCAGGCGTTTCCAGTAACCGTCATTGATCAGGGAATAGCGTTCCAGCATGTCATCCGTGATCTTTCTGCCGATGGTCTCAAAACACTTTTTCATGGAAAGCCTCTGGGAATAGATAAAATCAAGGAGTGTTCCGTCCACATCCCACAATATGGTCGTAATCATAGCCATGACACAGTCCTTTCCCTGATATCTTTCTTATGTTACAAGAACAGCCGCCCCAACACGGACCTTTGGGACAGCTGCGTTCTACTTTCCGATTTTAGTTTGCACTCTTCTCTGCTGCAGTCACTTCCTCCTGTTCGGAAGCATTTTTCTTTCTGCGCAGGGAAATGCCGATGAATACTGCCAGACCTGCCACTAAAACGATCACCAGCAATAACATCAGATAGGACAAAAAGGAATTCATGAATAGCATATCGGTCACCTCTCATTCTGTCATCTTAGACGCTTTAGGCCCCTGCCTCACTCACTATAGTATAACGTCTTAAGTCCTTTTTCGTCAAGGGCAACCTGCCGTTTCCCCTTCCTCACAAACCTGCCATTGCCCTTTCTCCACAAAATGTTCTGCCATCTCCATGGCCCGGTCTGTGATCTTTTCATCATATCCCATCATTTCCAGAAGCCTTATGGCATTCCGGGTAGTGGCTTTCCCGCTCATGAGCTGATAAGGGAATCTCACATCCCCATCCCTGATCTCCTCCTCAAAGTGGTAATTGTCATACTCCTGACCAAGAAGGTCTGTCAGCTCGATATCGTGGGTGGCCGCAAAGCAAAGGGTATTGGGTCTGCACAGGCTCTTTAATATCTGGGTGGAGGCTGCAATCCTCTCCACCGTATTGGTGCCTCTTAACACCTCATCCACAAAACAGATAACAGGGCTCTCCTCTAAGCGGGCGGCATCCAGAATACGCTTGATGGCCCGGATCTCTGCCATATAATAGCTCTCCCCGCTCTTTAAATCATCCCGCAGACTCATGGAAGAAAACACCCTGAATACCGGAGCTTTGTAAGCCTCTGCCATAACAGTGTGGATGGTCTGTGCCAGGATCACATTCACTGCCACCGTCTTTAGAAAAGTGGACTTGCCGGAAGCATTGGACCCGGTGATCAGCACTCCCCGCTGTGCCATGACAGAATTTTTTACGGGTTCCTCCAACAGCGGATGATAACAGTTTTGGGCAAAGATGGTTTTTCCTGCTTCCTCTGTAAGATGCGGCACACAATAACCGTTCTGCAAAGAAGCCCGAAAAACGCTGACGGCAATGGCAGACTCCACACGCCCCACCTGACCGATCAGCACATCAGCCTCGTTGCGCCTGTCCCGCAAAAGCCACAGCATCCGGTTGAACTGGATCAGGTCCAGATGGAACACCATTCTGAGATAGTCCATCAGAAGTTCAATGGGATTGCCGGAAGAATCAAACCGGTTCCTGGAAAACACAAAATAAGAATGGCGGCAAAGCCCCCCAAGCCGCTCCACACAGGCTCTTATCTGCTCCCATTCCTCCCTGCAGACCGGCACCTCTATCTGTACCAGCTTCTTTCCCGTCTCTATGAGCCTCGTGATATAAGCAAAACTCACGATATAAGGATCTGTTTCTGCTTTTTCCTTAAAATAGGTCATAATGTTATAGATCACCAGCACTGCAATACCCAACATGGCCGCTGACAGCTTCAACGGAGCAAGCAGGATCAGAGGAAGAAATAACAGGTCCGCAAGGATATGCTTTCGGTTGGAGCGCTGCCCCAGCCTGTCCAGATGATCGATATAGTCATAAAGAGAATATTTCCCGGTATGCCCAAGCACAGACATCAGATACTGGATCTGTACCCTCTCATCGGGATGTTCTTCAAAGAATCTGACCATTTCCTCCTCATGGTCCAGTTCCTCCTTTGTCTGCACTGCAGTGCGCAATGTATAATACAGATACTCTTCCCCTGATGCGGAGAAGGTATAGTTCATTCGTTTGAAGATATCGTCCATATTCAGATCGTTCCAAGTGATGTCATCGATCTGACCTTCTTTTCTATGTCGGCAAAAATAACTGTCTATATGGGCATAACGCTCCAGGGAGTACTCCTTCTTTGGGGGCTCCCCGCACAAATGATATAATTCACGGATAAATGTTTTCCGACGGTTTGCTGCCGAATATGCTTCCCGGATGAAGACAGCCGCCAAAAAGACGGCCAATGCCGTCAACAGCCAAAAATATTCCATAAACTTACCTGTTTTTCAAGCTTTCTTACAAAAGGATTCAAACAGAGCGGGCATTCTCTCCAAAAGCCGAAAATGCCCGCCCGTCATCATCTGTATGTCCCCTGTCTTATATTGCCAGGAAGAATTTCACCAGGAAAATCACAGACAGTACATAAGTCAGAACAGAAACGTCTTTTGCCTTGCCGGTAAATACATTGATAACGGAATAAGCAATCAGACCGATTCCGATAGCATGTCCGATAGATCCGGAAATAGGCATTGCGATCAGCATCAGTGCCACGGGTACGGACTGACAGATATCATCAAAATTCACGTTCTTAAGTCCGGTAATCATCAATACGCCCACATAGACAAGTGCTGCGGAAGTAGCCGCTGCAGGGATGATGCCGGCAATGGGTGCGATGAACATACTTGCCAAAAACAGGATACCGGTGGTCAGTGCAGTAAGACCGGTACGTCCGCCTGCCTCTACGCCGGAAGCAGATTCAATGAAGGTGGTGACTGTGGAAGTACCTGTAACAGCACCGGTAACCGTACCAACCGCATCAGACAAAAGTGCCTGCTTCATGTTGGGCATCTTGCCTTCCTTGTCCAGCATTCCGGCACGGCTTGCGGTTCCCACTAATGTTCCGATGGTGTCGAACATATCAATGATACAGAAAGTGATCACCAGTGTGATGGCGGTAAACCAGCCGATCTGTATAAAGCCCTGGAAATTGAACTTAAATAAGGTGGTAGCTGCCATATCTTTAAAAGGCGGGATAAAGGATGCTGTTGCCAGAGAAGCAAAAGGATTGACGCCGAGGAAGATGGCCTCTCCTGCCCAGTAGATCACACTCGCCACCAGCATGCCCAGCAGCACTGCTGCTTTCACGCCCTTCTGTGCCAGGATCACAATGACGAACAGACCGATGAACATGGTCACTACGGTCAGTACCATGGCAGCATAGCCGCTTCCCATATTGGTTTTTGCCAGACCGGGAGTCAATGCGCCAAAGAAATCTCTCATGACATAGAACGGTCCGCCGTTCTCGGAATAGATGCCCACGTTGGAACCCAGACCGATGTTCATCAGCATGATACCGATGGCCGGTGCAATGCCGAGACGAACACCCAGAGGAATCGCCTCCACGATCTTTTCACGGACATTGAGTACGGAAAGGATCAGGAACACGATACCTTCTACCAGGATAATGCACAGTGCAGCCTGGAAAGACTCCACATAGCCCAGTCCCGTGATGCTCACGATATTGAGCACTACAACAGCAAAGAAGCTGTTCAGGCCCATGCCGGGTGCCATGGCAAAAGGCTTGTTGGCCAAAAATGCCATCACGATGGTACCTACTGCGGAAGCGATACAGGTTGCAAGGAACACGCCGTTCCACAGCGCATCTCCGCCGTTTGCCTTAAAACCTGTCAAAAGGTTAGGATTCAGGGCAATGATATACGCCATTGTCATGAACGTGGTGAGACCGGCGAGTATCTCTGTTTTCACAGTCGTGTTATTCGCCTTGAGTTTAAACAATTTCTCTAACATGTTTTTTCCCTCCTAAGTATGATTTTTTAGAGAAATATATGCAATCTGAGCACTACTCAGATAACATTCTTTTTACGATGCGGTTGCAATTTTCATAGATGCGCAAGGGATCTTCTCCGATATGGAATTCCCCGTTCCGGTAAAGGATCCTGCCGCCCACCATGGTCATCAGCACATTGGATTTGCTTCCGCTGTAGACCAGATTTTTGGGGATGTTGTGAATGGGCTGCATATTGGGCTGCGCAAGATCGAGCATGATGATGTCTGCCAGTTTTCCCTTTGCCAGCGTGTCCGCCTTATTTAAGCGCATAGCCTTGGCGCCGTGGACGGTTGCCATCCGAAGGACCCTCAAGGCATCCAGGCTGGCCGCATCCGCTTCCCGCAGCTTGCTTAAGGCCGACACCAGAAACATCTCCCGGAACATATCCAGACAATTGTTGCTGGCAGGCCCGTCCGTACCGATGGCCACCGGGATCTTACGTCTCTCGTACTCTGCGATGGGCGCAATACCGCTGGCCAGCTTCAGATTGGAAGCGGGATTGGTGATCACATAAAGGCGGCGCTTGCGGAACACATCCATATCCCCCTCTGTCATGTGGACACAGTGATAACCCCCGCCGCCAAACTCAAACATTCCCATGGTATCCAGAAACATTGCCGGAGTCATGCCGTATCTTGCCTTGCATTCCTCCACCTCTTTCTCCGTCTCCGCCAGATGGGTGTAAACCGGAGCCTGATATCTGTGGGCCAGTGCCGCCATATTGTACATAAGCTCCTTGGAACAGGTATATTCCGCATGGAACCCCAACTGATAGCTGATCAGCGGATTTTTCCGATTCCATTTCAGATACTCTTCCTCCACCTGCTCTACGGAGGAAGTGAAATTGTTGAGTCCCGACACCAGCACACATCTCATGCCGGTATCCATACATGCTTCCGCCATGGCGTCGGGTTTTAAATACATATCAAAGACGGAAGTGATCCCGGAAGTCAGATATTCCAGTATCGCCAGCCTGCTCAGTTCGTAGATATCCTCCCCGGTAAGGCGCACCTCCATGGGAAAGATCCTGTCGTTTAACCATTTGTCAAGGGGCAGGTCATCCGCATAAGACCGAAGCGCCGTCATTCCGGAATGGGTATGGGCATCCTTGAACCCCGGCATCAGCAGATTTCCCCTGCAGTCGATCTGAATATCCCACGGTATCCGGGGAATCTCCGACTTGTTCCAGTCCGTCCTCAGCTCATCCGCTTCCGCCACATAAGCAATCTTGTCATTCTTGATCCATATCTCACCCCAAAAGATATCTCTGTTCCTTTCCATGGTGAGTATCCTTGCATTATACAGCCTGATATCCATACATTCTTCACTCCCAAGCCCTATTGCAGGTCAAATCCGCAAGGCATAAGCTCCGATAACGCAAATTCTCTATATTCTCCCGGGGCCTTTACGACGATCACCGTAAAATCCGGAGAGCAGAATTCCCCCATCACCTGCCTGCAGATACCGCAGGGATAAGCATAATCCTCCGGCTCCCTGCCCTCCCGGCCGCCAGCCACGGCAATGGCCGTAAATTCCCGGCATCCCTCACTGACCGCCTTAAAAAACGCTGTGCGCTCCGCACAGTTGGTAGCTCCGTAGGAAGCATTCTCAATATTTCCACCCTGATAGACCTCTCCCGTCCCGGTAAGGAGCGCTGCTCCCACACAGAAATGGGAATACGGGGCATACGCCATCTTCCTGGCCTCAAGTGCCTTTTCTATCAGTTCCTTTTTCTTGTCCTCGTCCATTATATGCTCCCAAAACCTTTGATAGACTCTGTCACCAGCTTCTTGAAACAGGGAGCTGCTTTATCGGCCGCTTCCTGAACCTCCTTATGGCTAAGCGGCGTTTCCGTCATTCCAGCCGCCAGATTGCTGATACAGGATATCCCGCAGATACGCATGCCGCAGTGATTTGCCGCAATGGCTTCCACCACGGTGCTCATTCCCACGGCATCGGTCCCCAGTGTCCTAAGCATCCTGATATCTGCCGGTGATTCATAAGAGGGACCGGTCAACTGGGTATAGACGCCTTCCCGCAGAAGGATGCCGTTGTCCTGTGCTTTCCGTCTGATGACCTCCTGCAACCCGGGATCATAGACATGGCTCATATCCGGGAAACGTTCCCCCAGTTTGGAAAGATTGGGGCCGATCAACGGATTGGGGGCAAAGGCTGCGATATGGTCCGTGATCAGCATCAGATCCCCGGCCCGGAAAGCCGTGTTGACTCCGCCTGCCGCATTGGTAAGGAACAGTATCCCTGCTCCCAGAAGCTTCATCAGCCTGATGGGCAGCACCACATCCGTCACATCATACCCTTCGTAATAGTGTACACGGCCCTTCATGCAGACTACAGGGATCTCATCAATATATCCGAAAATGAACTTCCCTGCATGTCCCGGCACCGTGGACACAGGAAACCCTGCGATCTCCCCGTAAGGGATCTCACTTTCCACACGGATGTCCTCGGCGTAATCTCCCAGCCCAGACCCCAGCACCAACGCTATCCGGGGGACAAACTCCGTCCTCTTTCTCACACATTCATAACAGCTCTGTAACTTTTCCCAAACATTATTTTCCTTCATGCATCATTTCCTTTCCATACATGTTTTTATTATACAAAACTTCCCTCAAAAAAGCAATTTGTTTGTTTTCATTGGAATTATATGTTACTATATAGGAAATATTATTTTAGGGCCCGCCGGCCCATGGGGAGAATGCCATGCAAACAACAGCACGCCAAAAACTTCATCAGATATCTGGGGGCTTTCAGGGGGACCTCCCCATGATCCTGATCTATTTTCTCCTGTATATTATCATTGCCCTGTCCATGGTATTCATGCAGCCTTTCGGAAATCCTCCGGATGAATATAACCGCTATCTGATCCCCGAATATATCGCCAAATACGGGACCCTGCCCAACGGCTACGAGGAGGAGATCCGCATTGAAGGCTACGGCTTCTCCTACGCTTTCCAGCCCATACTTCCCTATATGCTCCAGGGCTTTGCCATGAGAGCGGTAAGCGTTTTTTGCGATTCCCACGAGGTGCTTTTGTACACAGGGCGCCTGGTGAACTTTACCCTGGGACTCCTCATGGCGCTTTTCGTGCTGCTCTTAAGCCGGAAATGGTTTTCTGACAAACGGCTGGCATGGCTGTTTAGCTTTTTAGTGACCTTTCTTCCTCAAAGTCTTTTTCTGCATACTTATGTGAATACCGATTCCTGCTGCATGCTCTCCATTGCCATCCTGCTCTACGGGCTCACAAGAGGCATCGAGGATCGTTTTTCGCCCTCCTCCTGCGTCCTCATGTCCGTGGGGATCATCCTCTGCGCCCTGTCCTACTACAACGCTTACGGCTATATCTTAAGCTGTATCCTTCTGTTCACTGCATTCTTTCTTTCCAAAAAAGACCAGAGACTTTGCTTCGACGTAAAGCCCTTTTTAAAATATGGCATCTTCATCAGTGTCCTGGTACTGCTTGGCATCGGCTGGTGGTTCCTTCGCAGCTATCTTCTTTACGACGGCGACTTCTTAGGCATGAGAAGCCGGGATATCTGTGCCATGATCTATGCCGATCCCAAGTTTGATCCGGAGACCAGGATCACCTGTCAAAACCAGGGGATCAGTGTATGGCAGATGCTTTTGTATTCCGACTTCGTGAATCTCTCTGTTTTGAGCTTCATCGGCATGTACGGTGCCATGAGCATCGTCACCTCTGTCTGGGTGTACCGCTTTTATAAACTTCTCTTTGCTGCCGGCATCTTTCTTGCCATAATATTTTCAGTCCTTCCACAGGACAGGGACGCCGGAGAAAACCAGGGTTTCCTGCCAAGGCTGTCCCGGATACGCCCGGCATATACCGTGTTTTTCCACTGGAATATGATATTCTGTATTGCAATGCCCTGTATCTTAAGCGTGTACTATTCCTATACGGCGGATTACCAGCCCCAGGGCAGATACCTCCTGCCCGGTCTGATCCCTCTGGCCTATTACTGTGTGAACGGTCTGTACAGTGGCATTTTGGCATTAAAAAAGCCCGTGAAGAAAATATCCTCCGGACATCTTCTCACAGGCTTATGTACCGTTCTTTGTATCCTGATCGTGATTTCTCTGCTCGTAACAGTCTACGGATACGCCTATCCGTACTATCTGGCCAATCCTGTTGCACCGTAACAGCCCCGGCGCAATAGAGCTCCCACGCCTGCTCCATCGGCCACTAAATAATGATGCATACCATACCGCCATTACTGTCATTTACGATCTTCTGCATGGTATCCTGCAATTTCACCTGGCTTTCCTCTCCGATGGATGCCACTTTGGCTGTAATGCCGTCATTCACCAGTTGTTCCACCGTTTTTCCAAAAATGTTGGTCTCCCAGATTCCCTGGCCGGTATCTGCCTGATCAATATAGCGGATCAGGTCTTCGGCCTGTTCTTTGGTGCCCACGATAGGGGCGATCTCCGTTTCAATATTGGCACGGATCAAATGGATGGAAGGACTCATGGCTTTGATCTTGACGCCATACTTGTTGCCGTGACGGATCACCTCAGGAGTATCCAGGGTAATCTCCGCCCGCTCCGGCATCACTACGCCGTACCCCTTTCTCCTCACCATGTTCACGGCCTCCAGCACCTTTGCATATTCGCTCTTCATGGAGGAAAATTCCTTCAGTTTGTGGATCAGCTGGTATTCGTCCCCGATCTCCTCCCCCACCATATCCGTCAGCATCTCATAATAATACACATCATCCACGTCCAGTTGGACCTTGACGGTTCCGTCATACAGCTGGATGCCGTCCATCTTACAGCGCTTGACATATTCGCTTTCCAGCCATACCGGCTTTTCCATCACGTCCCGGATCGTGTCATACTCCTTCATGAGCTCTTTTACCTTTGCAATGATATCCTGCTTCATGCGGTTGTCATTGGAAAGCATCTCGATCCACCTTGGCATATAGAACTCAACAGAAGAAACAGGAAATTCGTACAGGATATTTTCCAAAATCTGGTGGATATCATCCTTTTTCAGTTGTTCACAGTTGACCGGAAGCACGGACACATCGTAGCGATTGCCGATCTCCGCCGCCAGTTTCTTTGTCTCCTCCGAATACGGCTTTTTACTGTTCAAAAGCACCAAAAAAGGTTTTCCGGTCCTTTTTAAGGCTGAAATAGTCTTTTCTTCAGCTTCCAGGTAATTATTCCGGGGAAGTTCTCCGATGGAGCCGTCCGTAGTGATCACCAGGCCAATGGTGGAATGCTCCTTCATGACCCTGTCCGTTCCGATTTCCGCCGCTTGGGTAAAGGGAATCTCATAATCAAACCAGGGGGTTTTGACCATGCGTTCTTCCTCTTCCTCAAGATGGCCAGCCGCGCCCTCCACCATATAACCGACACAGTCGATCAAGCGCACGGAAAGCCGGATATCATCATTCAGCACGATATCAGCCGCCTCATTGGGGATGAACTTGGGCTCCGTGGTAGTGATGGTCTTTCCGCCGGCACTCTGGGGCAGTTCATCCTGGGCCCGGATCTTCTGATTTTCATCCTCCATGAACGGGAGCACCATCTCCTCCATGAAACGTTTGATGAATGTGGATTTGCCGGTCCGCACCGGCCCCAGCACACCTATGTAGATCTCACCGCCGGTGCGCTTCTGTATGTCATAATACAGATCATACGTATCAGCTGCATATTCCATATAACAATACCTATCCCTTTCCTGCCTGTGATATTACTGTTATATGTATATGCGCCCATATTTCCGGCTATGAAAGCATCTTTAAGAAAGTCTCCTTATCCAACGGCCTTGAGTACAAAAATCCCTGTATGTAACGACATCCGTAACTTAGGACATATTCCTTCTGCTGCAATGTCTCAACACCCTCGCATATAATCCTGATATTATGGGCGTGACAGATATTGACGATGCTCCGGTTCAGATCAGCCTCCGGTGTGTCATCGGCCTGCTCCTCCACGAAATCCCTGTCGATCTTCAGCACATCGATGGGCAGCTTATACAAAAGCTGGATACAGGAATAACCGCTGCCAAAGTCATCGATGGATATCCCAAACCCTTTTTGTTTGAGGATATGCACCGTGTCGATCAGCACATGGAAATCGCTGGTAGCCACGGTTTCCGTGATCTCAAGCTCCAGATAATGCGGATCCACCTGATACTTCTCCACAGTCTGTGTCACACGTTCCACGAAATCAGGCCTCTTAAAATGGCATCTGGAAAAATTACAGGATATGGGATAAAGCTTCTCTCCCCGATCCTTACGTTCCTTAAGCAGGGTGCATACCTGTTCCAAAATGCAGAAATCCACCTCGATAATAAATCCGTTATCCTCAAAGATCGGCACAAAGGCACCGGGGGAAATCAGCCCTTTTGTCTTGTGCTTCCAACGCACCAGAGCCTCGGCACCAATGATCTCCTCCTTCACCGCATCGTATTTCGGCTGGAAATATGCCACAAACTCCCCATCCTCCAGGGCACGGTGCATATCTTTTTCGATCACCTGACGTTCCAGGACCTTGTCATGGAGTTCCCTGGTGTAGAAACGATATTCCGATTTTGACAGATTTGTGATATTGCCGGCTGCATAGTTTGCCCGATTGACGATCTTCCTGATCTCGGTCTCACCGGATCGGGTATCCCAGGTATAGATGCCAAATTTCAAAAAGATATTGAAATCCGGGAACGCTCCCGATGCCATCTCGTTAAAACTCTGCAGTTTTTCTTTTAAGAGGGCTTCTAAGTTTTCCCGTCCGCTGTAGGGACGGATTCCCACGAAATGGTCCGCATACATTCTGGCCATGGGGTATCCTTCTGCAAGCTCCGTCATCATCTCATTCACAAGACAGATCACCTGATTGCCCACCTCATAACCGAACATATCATTGATGTACTTGAAGCTGCTGATGTCACAAAAGATCACATCATATTCTCCATCCTCCCTGGCCGTCAGCTTCTTTGCATCCTCCTGGAATTTCAAATAACTGCTCCCACCGGTGATCTCATCCCTGTAAAGCATTTCATAGATACGGTTGGACTTTCGCAACATCAAAAAAAGCATGACAGCCAGATATCCTGCAAGCAGGGAGACCAAGATCACGATTCCCGTAAGCACGGCAGTCCGGTTTTCTTTAAAATATTCCCACAAAGTCGGCTTTCTGTGATCCTGAAGGATGTACCGGGTGGTCATTCTGTCCAGGGAAGCGGTGTCTATGCAGGTGATGCATTTATTGCAGATCTCCCTTAACACAGGGTCCATGCCCTCGCCGTAGACACAGCAGAACGCCACGTCATTGGTCAGTTCCAGCTCCTTGATATTGTTCATCTGATAATAGTTGATATAGTAATCCGCCACCTTCTGCAGGGCAAAGGTCATATCTGCCTTTCCACTGTTCACCATCCGAAGGGCCTCGGCTACATTTTCCACTCTGATGACCTTGGTGCTGTCCGTCACTCCCAGGCTCTGCAGCATGCTGTCCGTCACATCCTTCCTGACCACGATCCTGCATTCTTCCATGGACTTATTGGATGTCTTGTTGCGGTAAATGCTGAAATAATCTGTAAAAAAGCTGTTGCTCCTGTCTCTTTTGGAAGAAGCTTTCACCGAGGTAAAGGTCTGCCCCAGGATATCCACCCGGCCCGTTGCCAGGGCCTCATTGGCTTCAAAAGAATCCTCACAGCCCACAAACTCAAACTGAATGCCGCCCTCCGTGTCCTCTGTGATCTGTCTGAACACCTCTACCGCAATACCGCTCCATTCTCCCTTGTCATTCACATAGCTGTAGGGCGCACAGTAATCCCAAAAAGCCACTTTCAAACGGCGGGGTGTCTCCATATAGGCCAGTTCTTCTTCTGAAAAAGCAAGTTCCTGCCTGTAATTGTCCTGGAAATATTTTTCATAAAGCCTGTCTTCAAAGGTACGGTCCAGTCCTTTGATGGAAGACATGGCAGCCTCAAGTTCCTCCATCAGATGGTCATCCCCCTTGGGGGCTACCGCATAGAAAAAGCTGTTCCCAAAGTCCTTCAATACATACAGGCCATGCTCTAACGCCAGGGAATCCGTAGTGATGACAGCATCCAGAGTGCCGTCCTCCAACATCTTAAAACGTTCTTCACTGTCCACTTCCACCAGTCTGATCCCGCCTGCAGCTTCCTCTTCCTCCTCGCTGCATATGATTCCATTGGTAAAGCAATAGCTCTTGAATTTTTCCTTCATGTCCCTGCCATAGGAGGTGTCCACCACGCCGACCTTGATTCCTTCATAATCCGAAGGATCGTTCATATCCAATTGTGCATGCGTCTTGGCAGAGGCAAGGACCATCCGTTTTTGTCCCATTGCCACACAAGGATACCGGAAATATCTGTTCTCATTCTGACGGGAATAAGCAATTCCCACCATCAGGTCAAAATCTTTTCCGGCCGTGATCCGGAACAGTTCACTGTCCTGCGACACTACCCGGATGTCATACTGCCATCCTGTATACTTGGCGATCTCCTCCAGATAATCCATATAATAACCGCTGACAGAATCTCCCTCGGTGACTACATATCCATAATCCGCATAGTCCACCAGAACCACTCTGACGGTCTCTTTCTCCTCGGACTGTGCCCGGTCTGCATCGGCCCCCCGGGCCACTAACACTCCCCGGGATAACAACAGCAGGAATAGGACTGTACACAGGCACAGCCTTATTCCTGCCATAAACTTCTCTGCTATCATTCTGCTTGGTCGCATTTGCATAAATCCGCCTCACAATCCCCATACATCCTATCAAGAGCCCTACTTCATAATAACACGTTTAAAGTTCTTTTTCCCTCTCTTTACCACAACTCCGTCTCCCGCAAACTGTTCCGGTGCATAAGCAGTCTTGATGTCCGTCACCTTTTCATTGTCCACAGTGACGCCCCCCTGCTCCACGGCACGTCTTGCCTCGGAACGGGACGCTGTCAGACCTGCCTTCACCAAAACCCCCAGGATATCGATCTTTCCATCCTGGAAATCCTCCTCTTTCAGTTCGCTGGAAGGCATTTCCGCAGCATTTCCTCCTGCAAACAGAGCCTTGGCACCGGCCTGCGCCTTCTTTGCTTCCTCCTCGCCGTGTACCAGATTCGTAAGCTCGTAAGCCAAAATCTCCTTTGCCTCGTTCAACTGGCTTCCCTCCCAGCCACTCATCTCATCGATCTGCTCAAGGGGAAGGAAGGTCAGCATCCTAAGGCATTTTAGCACGTCTGCGTCCGCAACATTTCTCCAGTACTGATAGAACTCGAAGGGGGAAGTCTTGTTGGGATCCAGCCACACAGCACCCTTCTGGGTCTTGCCCATCTTCTTGCCCTCGGAATTCAGGAGCAGGGTGATGGTCATGGCATATGCATCCTTGCCCAACTTTCTGCGGATCAGCTCTGTGCCGCCCAGCATATTGCTCCACTGGTCATCTCCGCCAAACTGCATATTGCAGCCGTACCTCTCATACAGGGATAAAAAGTCATAGCTCTGCATGATCATGTAATTGAACTCAAGGAAGCTCAATCCTTTTTCCAGACGCTGCTTGTAGCACTCTGCCGTCAGCATCCTGTTGACAGAAAAATGAGCTCCCACATCCCGCAAAAATTCAATATAGTTCAGATCTCTCAGCCACTCCGCATTATTCACCATCATTGCCTTTCCGTCAGAGAAATCAATGAACCGGCTCATCTGTTTCTTGAAGCACTCGCAGTTGTGGTCAATGGTCTCCGTAGTCATCATGCTGCGCATATCCGTCCTGCCGGAAGGGTCGCCGATCATGGCAGTACCGCCTCCGATCAGGGCGATGGGTTTGTTGCCCGCCATCTGTAACCGCTTCATCAGGCAGAGAGCCATAAAATGTCCTACATGCAGACTGTCTGCGGTAGGGTCGAAGCCAATGTAAAAGGTAGCCTTTCCGTTATTGACAAGTTCCTTTATCTCCTCCTCATCGGTCAACTGCGCAAGCAGCCCTCTTGCTTTTAATTCCTCAAAAACTGTCATGTCATTTTCTCCTTTTTCTTTTCCAAACAAAAAAACCCGCCCTTTTTCAAAAGGACGAGTCCTGCTCGTGTTACCACCTAATGTTCCCACAAGACTCACGCCCCATGGCTCAATAAGTATCAAATACTTTAGCAGATATCGGTGCCCTCCGGCAAAGCCTACTTAGCATACGCCTTTCAACCCGCTGCTCCGGGACGTACTTCCTGTCATCCTTCTTGCGCCTCTCACCTGCCGGCAACTCTCTGTCAGACCGTTAGATCACAGTACTCTTCCCATCATCACATTCAAAAATTCAATTTGTTCTGATCTGTATAAAATTATACCGTCACTTGTATCTTTTGTCAATCGCTATTTATTCACCATCAGTTTCACCATGGCGCGGTTTAAGCCGTCCACCGTCAGCTTGTACATGGGGAACATCTCTTTGATGGCCGTCTCTGCCTCTCTCCAGGGAGCGTGCCCCGGTGCCATCTTGGGATTGAGCCAGACGATCTTCTTATAATGGCGCTTTAACAGTTTCAACCACTCATAGCCGGACAGCCCGCCGTTGGGCCCTCTGTAATTGCCCGTGTCGGAATACAGCTCTTCAGGAGCCATGGCCGCATCCCCCACGATGATAACCTTGTAATCACTGTCCAGATTGCGAAACATCCACTCTGTATCCACCCAGTCTCCGTTCTCACATTCCGGCGTCTTATAAAGTTTGCTGTAAATACAGTTATGGAAGTAATAAGCCTTTACATCCTTATAGTGATTGGATTTGTGCACCGCCTGGAACAGATCGTTCAAAAGGGTGCTGTAAGGGATCATGGTGCCGCCGCTGTCCATCAGAAGAAGCAGCTTCACCGCATTCTTCCTTGGTTTCTGCATAACGATCTGCAAACAGCCTCCGTTGTTGCAGGTCTTGTCCACTGTGCCGTTTATATCAAGCTCTGTCTCCGGGATATCCAGCCTGCTGGAAAACTGCCTCAGCTTCCGAAAAGCCATCTGGAACTGCCTGTTATCGATGACCCTGTCATCCCTGAAATCACGGTACTTTCTGGCGCCAACCACAGAAAATGCGGACTGGTAGCCTGTCTGTCCGCCCACCCGGACACCGCCTACATTGCCGCCCATATTGCCAAAGGAGGTCTTACCCATGGTGCCGATCCAGAAGCTTCCGCCGTTGTGCTCACTGTCCTGGTCCTTGAGCCTTGCCTTGAACTTCTCCTCCACATCCTCCTTGTCGATCTGAAGGTCTTCCACCTTGTTCAAGTGGTCTCTCGCCTCCTCATGGGCAAGTTCAAGCATCTCGGATTTGTCCAGCCACCTTAACATCTGGGCACCTATCTCCGTCTCCTTTTGCACCGCCTTGAAGCACTCTTCAAAGGCCATATCAAATTTGTCGAAATCCGTTTCGCTCTTTACCAAGATCATGCGGGCCACATAATAGAACCGGGTCAACGAGCTTCCACAGAGCCCCTTATCCAGGGCTTCCTGCAAGGTCAGCCACTCTCCCAGTGTAACCCGTATCCCCTTGGCACGAAGGGTCTCAAAGAAATTTAAGAACATATCTCACACCTACCATTCGGAATGCTTCACCAGTTCCAGATCCTCGTCCTTCTTCACCACTACCCCGATAAAGGGAAGGGCACTCCTTATGGTATCTGCCGGGATTCCTCCGATCTGCAATGCATTGACCCAGTCGATCAATTCAGAAGTGCTGGGCTTTTTTCTAAGATCCCGGATCCTGCGGATATCGTAAAACGCCTCCATGGCATTCTTCAAGAGATGCTCCTCCACATCGGGGAAATGCACCCTGACGATCTGCTCCATCAGCGCTTCATCCGGAAAATCAATATAATGGAAGATGCAGCGGCGCAGGAACGCATCCGGCAGTTCCTTTTCCGCATTGGAGGTAATGATCACGATGGGACGATGTTTTGCTTTTACCGTGCGCTTTGTCTCATTGATGTAAAACTCCATCCGGTCCAACTCCCACAGAAGGTCATTGGGGAACTCCAGATCCGCTTTGTCGATCTCATCGATCAGAAGCACCACCTGTTCGTCACTGTCAAAAGCTTCTCCCAGCTTGCCCAGCTTGATATACCGGGCAATGTCATCCACACCTTCCTCACCGAACTGCCCGTCATAGAGACGCTGGATGGTATCATACACATAAAGCCCCTCCTGGGCCTTGGTGGTGGACTTGATATTCCATATAATCAATTTCTTGCCAAGGGCTCTGGCCACCGCATCCGCAAGCTGCGTCTTGCCGGTGCCGGGCTCTCCCTTGATGAGAAGAGGCTTCTTTAACGCAATGGCAATGTTCACGCTTGCCATCAGTTCTTCACTTGCCACATAGTCATTGGTTCCCTGAAATTCCTGTGTTCCCATATCTATCCTCGTTTCGCATTTTTCTTGAAAATTACACATCTTCATGTTACGATATTCTTGTTCTAAAATCAAGAAAGAACTATATTTTTTTCAGAAAGGGCTCTACATACCATGATAAAAGATTTATTACAGCACAAACAGACACTTTCTTTTGAAGTATTCCCGCCCAAAAAAGACGGCGAATTTGAAGCCGCCTTCCAGGTGTTGGATTCCCTGGGCGCTCTGGGCCCCGACTTCATCAGCGTCACTTACGGTGCCGGCGGCAGCCGTTCCAAAAAGACAGTGGACATCGCAGATTATATCCAGAACACCCTTCACATCGATGCCCTGGCACATATGACCTGTGTTGGCTGCAAAAAGGATGCCCTTCTCACAGTAGCCGGGGAACTGAAACAGGCCAATGTGTCCCACGTCCTCGCTCTGCGCGGCGACCGTCCCAAGGACATGACCGATGAACAGTATACCTCCCGTGACTTTGCACACGCAAGCGATATGATGGGCTTTTTAAAGGAAAATACCGACCTGCACCTTGCAGGCGCCTGCTATCCGGAAAAGCATTACGAGTGTTTCAGTCTGGAGACCGATCTGAACAATTTAAAATACAAGCAGGAAGCCGGTGCGGAATTTTTTATCACCCAGCTTTTCTTTGACAATGACTATTTTTACAATTTCCGGGAAAAGGCCGACAAAAAGGGGATCACTCTCCCTATCTGCGCAGGGATCATGCCTATCACCACCCCAAAGCAGATCGGCACTACCATCACCCTCTCCGGTTCCAGCATTCCCAAGGAACTGGCTGACATCGTTGCCAAATACGGAGACGATCCGGAGGATATCCGGAAAGCCGGCATCGATTATGCCATCCGACAGATCCTGGACCTGAAAGCCAATCAGGTGGACGGCATCCATATTTATTCCATGAACAAGCCTAAGACCACCGCTGAGATCGTAAATGCCATCCGCTAGAAAGGAATATGTACTATGGGACTTTTTGACCGCTTTAAGAAAGAGAAAGAAAAAACAGGAACCGACACTCCCGCTTTTGTAGAAAAAAAGCTTTACATACTCTGTATGGAGAAAAACAGCAATACCATGCTTAAAGCCTTTGACTCTGTCTTCGGCACCCTGCTTGCAGACAGCGGTGTCAATAACGGCACTCTGCGAAACGGAGAATTGTCCGTCCAAGTGGTCACCTATGGTCAGGACTTAGGGGATGAGTGCAAGGAATTTATCCAAAAACAGGCAAATAGTGTCTGCGGCTATACAGCTTCTCTGGAAACTGCGCACACAGATATCAAGATCAATGTCATCCACCAGCTCCTGCGCTCCAAAGGCTTTATTTTTCTGAAATGCAGCTATCCCGGACCGGAAGATTCCGTGACCGAAGACATGCTGCTTCAGCCTCTTTATGCAGTCACCTCCAAGGTGCACGGCCTGCTTCTTACAGACGAGGCCACTACCATTATCAACGAAGACGGCAAGGTGGTCTTAGATCAGAGCGGCAACAGTCAGTTAGAATGGTTCATGCCCTGCGAGCAGCCGCTTCCCGCTGACTTTTTCAATGGCGCTCCTGCCTCTTCCCTGCGTCGCCGCGATGAGAGCCTGAAATTGCTCCGCGACCGCCATATCCATGTGACCGAATGGCTGCCTTTGATTGAAAGCGAGGAAGATGCGCACTTTCGCACCACGGAAGAAATTGCCGGACGCGCTGCCGCTTTGTTGATCGTAGCTTTATACAGTGAATGCCTTTTGGGGGATAAGAAAACCATTTCAGAAGCAAGAGAATTTGTGAAACCCATCATCCGTTCTTTTCACGCAGAGATGTACTTCTCTCCCAAGGAAAAGGACTATTTGGAAAATGATGACTCCTCGGAGAATGAACAGATCCAGTTTGCATGGCAGTATGAGCCCTTAATGGTCATGCTTTGGGCACTTGGCTATGAAAAGGAGCTGTTCTTCCCAGATCATATCTGTGATGTCCCCGGTGTAGTCCGCACCATGCATGAACACCAGACTGTGGAAGCCCTGGTGCAGGATGCAGCCCCCCGCAGCCAGGCAGAACTGTTGCAGGAAGCCGACCTGATCTATCGCATGGATTGGGCTTGTGTGGGCACCCGCATCCACGGACTGCCCGCCCCCGCCGGTATGAATGGCGGCGTAGTCATGGAACGCCACAAGGCGTTAAACTGGCTGATCTGTGGCGAAGACTGGGACCATGTAGATATTTCCACCTGACAAATATCAAGTCCCGGCAGCCGCCAAGTCACTCCGGCCATGGGATGTCGGACACCTCGAGCTTCTTGTCCCGAAGCATCAGATCCCTCACTGCCTGATCAGCACTTTTTCCTTCAAACAACACTGCATTCACCTGTTCAATAATGGGAAGCTGCACGTTGTATTTCTTTGCCAGCCCCATGGCAGCCTTGGCGGAATACACGCCTTCCACCACCATCTGGACCTCTTTCATGGCTTCCTCCATAGTCTTGCCCTGACCGATCAGAATGCCTGCCCGCCTGTTGCGGGAATGCATGCTGGCGCAGGTGACGATCAGATCGCCGATACCTGTGAGGCCGCAGAAGGTCTCAAACTTGCCGCCCATGGCAGTCCCGAGCCTTGCGATTTCCGTAATGCCCCTGGTGATAAGCGCAGCCTTGGTATTATCACCATACCCAAGACCGTCGGCAATACCGGCCGCCAGCGCCACCACATTCTTTAAGGAGCCGCCCAGCTCGATCCCCAGGATATCGGGGCTTGTGTAGACACGGAACACCTCATTCATAAAAAGATTCTGCAGATACTCTGCCGTAGCCCTGCTCTTTGCCCCAACCACAATGGTGGTAGGGATTCCACGGCTCACTTCCTCCGCATGGGAAGGACCGGACAGAACCGCAACATCCGCCCGGGGGATTTCTTCCTCCACGATCTGGGACAGTGTCATCAAAGTATTTTCCTCAATTCCCTTTGCCACGTTGACGATCTTCTGTCCGGGTTCTACCAGTCCGCTGATCCGTCGGGCCGTGGTCCTGGTAAAGGAGCTTGCCACAGCCATGATCAACAGATCCTTACCCTTTACCGCCTCTTTGTCATCCGTGGTAAAGATCATGTCCTCCGGAAGCTTCACTCCGGGAAGCATCTTATGTTCGTGTGCGGTGCTGAGCATTTCTATTTCCGTGGAAAGTGCAGACCACACGGTAACTTCATGACCATTTTTATAAAGCAGGAGAGCCAGTGCGATCCCCCATGTCCCGCCTCCAAGAACACATACTTTTGCCATTGCCATACCCTCCTGTTCCTATACCTGTTCCTTTGCTTCTGTCTGTTCCACATCCAACTTGTTCTTCTTGGTCAGATAAGTCTTTCTCTCCACACCCTTCAACAGTCTTGCGATATTCTCCCGGTGCTTCCAGTAAGCCATGATCGTCAGGAATGCTCCCACGCCGTACATCTCCAAAAGCTGCATCTGGGTCATGCCCTCAAACAGACCTGTCTGCCCGCAGACCACAAGCTGTATCATAAACGCTGCATAGACCATCAATGATCCCAGGGATACATAATGGGTAGTGAAGAACAGTCCGAAAAATACCACCACTCCCGTAATGATGAAATAAGGATGGAAAGAAAGGATCAGTCCTGCAGTTGCAGCAATTCCTTTCCCTCCCTTGAAATGCATGTAAAAAGGAAAGTTATGTCCCAAAATGGCACCGGCGCCCGCATACAGGCATAAGAGCCAGATCGTATCCGGATGGCTTGCCCCGAAGATCAGTCTCACGATCCACACTGCAGCCATACATTTCAGGCAGTCTCCTGCCAGAACGATGGCACCGGCCTTTTTGCCAAGCACCCTCAGGGCATTGGTAGTACCCGCATTGCCGCTCCCATGCTCCCTGATATCGATCCCCTTTGACTTTCCGTAAAAATATGCTGTCTGGAACAGCCCAAATACATAACCGATCAAAATACATACAATACGTTCCATTATTTACTGTTTTCCTTTCGTTCTCTTATGATGAACCGAAGCGGTGTACCCTTGAAGCCAAAGGACTCCCGGATCTGATTCTCAATATATCTGGTGTACGAAAAGTGCATCAGTTCCTTGTCATTGACAAAGATCACAAAGGTAGGCGGTTTTACCGATACCTGGGTGATATAGTAAAGCTTCAGGATCTTGCCTTTATCGGAGGGCGGCTGCTGCATTGCCACCGCCTCTGTCATGATCTCGTTGAGCACACCGGTTGCCACTCTCATGGCATGATTCTCGCTCACCATGTCGATGGTCTCAAAGAGTTTGGGAAGTCTCTGTCCGGTCTTTGCCGAGATGAAGAGGATCTCCGCATAAGGCATAAAGGATAAGATGTTGCGGACCTTCTCCGTGAACCGGTAAATGGTCTTGTCATCCTTCTCGATGGCATCCCACTTGTTCACTGCGATGATCACAGCCTTTCCTCTGTCATGGGCGATGCCTGCGATCTTGGCATCCTGCTCCGTGACACCTTCTTTTGCGTCAATGACCAACACCACGATCTCTGAGCGTTCCACGGCGCTGACAGTGCGAAGGATCATATAATGCTCCAGATCTTCCTTGATCTTGTTCTTCCTGCGAAGTCCTGCCGTATCAATGAACACATATTCTTTGCCGTTATAGGTCACCTCTGTATCCACCGCATCCCTGGTCGTACCTGCGATATCGGATACGATCAGCCGCTCTTCCCCCAACAGCTTATTGATCAGGGAGGATTTGCCAACATTTGGCTTTCCAACGATGGCCACCCTGGGTCTTTCATCCTCTTCTTCCTCTTCCGTATCCTCCGGGAAGTAGGATGCCACCACCTCCAGCATATCGCCGATCCCCAGTCTGTTGGCAGCCGATATGGGATGTGGGTCCCCGATCCCCAGATTGTAGAACTCATACACATCCGTCATATATTTGTCAAAGCTGTCCACTTTATTTACCACCAGTACCACCGGCTTGCGGGAACGACGCAGCATATCTGCCACCTTGGAATCCGCATCCACCAGTCCCTGTTTCACATCCACCAGAAAGATGATCACGTCCGCAGTCTCCATGGCGATTTCCGCCTGGGCTCTCATCTGGGATAAAATGACATCGTTGCTGTCCGGTTCGATACCGCCCGTATCGATCAGGGTAAAGATCCTGTCCAGCCATGTAATATCTGCATAAATACGGTCCCTGGTAATCCCCGGCGTATCTTTTACAATAGAAATCTTCTCTCCGGCAAGCGCATTGAACAGGGTGGATTTTCCCACGTTGGGCCTTCCTACCACTGCCACGATCGGCTTTTTCTTTCTTTCTGCCATGTCTTACCTCCTTCTTTTCTTCTCATTCAAAGCATCCCGTCTCTATGAGACGATCGCATCAAAAAGATCATATCCGCTTGATTTTACAATAATAATGGGCACTTGTAAAGTTTTTTCCAAATCTGCCACCGTCAGGTCATCCAGGAATACGCTCTCGCCGCTCCGCAGTACATTCTGGGGCAAAAGCAGGGCTTCTCCCAGGTCCTTTCCCATTAGCTGGTCCCGGATGTCCTGTCCCGTCAGAAGACCGCTGACCGTGATCTTCTCCCCAAAGAAATCATTGCGGATATCATACAGGTTGATCCTGATATCCGGATATCGTTCCATGATCTCCTCACACATCCGTTTCAGATAGGGATACGCCAGCCGTCCGGTAGCCATGGAGATCCGCTTTGTGCGGTGCGCCTTTTTCTCCTTAAGCGCTTCCTGAAACTCATTCATCAGAAGCCGCAGCATGCCGACGCCGTTCTCCAACTGCAGATAGCCGTCATAGCGCTCTTCCTCCGGCAGTTCCTCCTCCGCCAGGATATACCATTCATCACTTGCATGGATGAAATGCAGACCGAAACTTTCCATACAGACTGCCTGATAGCGGTGGATCAGATCAAGCACTTTTCTTGCATCCTCTTTTTCAAAAGGCTCCAGGGGATACAGCCCTTCCCTGTACTTGGAAAGCCCTACCGGGACCACCGATACGCTCTCCAGCCGGGGTGCATATTTCATCAGTTGTGTGATGCTGTATTCCAATTCTTCTCCGTCGTTTATGCCCTTGCACAGAACGATCTGCCCGTTCATGCTTATGCCGGCTTCATACAGGGTGTCCACTTTCTTAAGGGCCTCCCCCGCAAACCGGTTGTTTAACATTTTGCATCGAAGATCAGGATTCATGGTCTGGAAGGAAATATTGATGGGCGACAGGTGATACCGGCAGATCCTGTCGATATCGTGATCCGACATATTGGTCAAAGTCACATAATTTCCCTGGAGAAAGGACAGTCTGGAATCATCATCCTTAAAGTACAGGGTGTCCCTCATTCCCTTCGGCATCTGATCGATAAAGCAGAAAATGCACTGATTGTGACAGTGCCTGTACTCATCCATAAGACCGTTCTCAAATTCTATTCCCAGGTCCTCGTCAAACTCCTTGTCGATCTCCAAAAGCCACTGCTCCCCGTCCGGCTTTTCCACCAGTACTTCAATATAATCGTCCTGTATCAGGAACTGGTAATCGAAAATGTCCTCTATCTCGGTATTATCAATAGAAAGGATCTTGTCCCCCGGCTCTATTTCCAGCTCGGCCGCAATGCTGCCCGGCTTGATTTCCTTTACGATATGCTGCTTTTTTTTCTGCATGTCTCATCTACTCCTTATTGTTCCATTGTACAAGAAATTTCTTGACGTGTCACTACCGGAATGTTATAAATTATTATGTACTTTTACTTTTGAGAAAAAGTTCCATTTGGAGGAATAGAAATGCCCAATTTACATGAACTTGAAAATGCAATGCCCGTAGCGCCCCTAAAGATCGTTGCACTGCCCTCATTCGAGCGCATGGGACAAAGGATCAACGATTATCTGGTGGAGTTTCGCAAGAGCATCCACAATGACAAGGTAAAGAACGATCCCGCCTTTCACGGATACATCGAAGAAAATTACCTGCTGGATGTAAATATCCCCCGCTTCGGCAGCGGCGAGGCAAAGGCCGTTATCGATGATTCCATCCGCGGCAAAGATGTCTTTATCCTGGTAGATGTATGTAATCACAGCATCACCTACAATATGAACGGCTATACCAACCACATGTCTCCCGATGATCATTATCAGGATCTAAAGCGTGTGATCGCCGCCTGCAACGGCAAGGCAAGCCGCATCAATGTCATCATGCCCTTCCTCTACGAAGGCAGACAGCACAAGAGAAATGCAAGGGAATCCTTAGACTGTGCCCTTGCACTGGAGGAACTGCGCAATATGGGCATCAGCAATTTCATCACCTTTGACGCCCATGATCCCCGGGTCCAGAATGCTACCCCGCTAAACGGTTTCGACAACTTCATGCCCCCTTATCAGTTCATCAAGGCCCTCCTAAATTCCGAGGACGATCTTTTGGTGGACAAGGAGCATCTGATCGTCATCAGCCCCGATGAGGGCGCCCTTGACAGAGCCATCTATTTTGCCACCGTCCTGGGTGTAGACACCGGTATGTTCTACAAAAGAAGGGATTACTCCACCATCGTAAACGGCAAGAATCCCATTGTCGCCCACGAATTTCTGGGGGACAATATCGACGGCAAGGATGTGATCATCATCGACGATATGATCTCCTCCGGCGGAAGTATGCTGGACACTGCAAAACAGCTTAAAAAAATGAACGCAAGGCGCGTATTCATCTGCTGTACCTTCGGCCTTTTCACAGAGGGTCTGAAGTCCTTTGACGAAGCTTATGAAAAGGGCTACTTTGATAAGGTAGTCACCACCGACCTGACTTACCTGCCTCCGGAGCTCTATAGCAGACCTTATTTCATCGAGGCCGACATGAGCAAGTTCATCGCTTCCCTGATCGACTTCATGAACCACGATGCTTCCCTTTCCAATGTCATGGCTACCACCGACAAGATCCACAGTATCCTGGAAGCCTACAATGACCGCACCAATATGGACATCACCCTGTAATATACCGGCCATCCCGGTAATCAAAAAAGAGGCCGTTCGCAAACAGCCTCTTTTTTAATTCTCATTTTCCTGCTCTTGTGATTCCTTCTCCTCATACTCCGGGAAGATCAGATTTACCTTGAAAAGATCGCCGTCCAACTGAATCTCGAAGGTACCGTCCTGGACCTGGGTCAGGCTCTTTGCAATAAAGAGGCCAAGGCCGCTGCCCTCGGTAGTCCTGGAGGAATCTCCGCGGATAAAACGCTCCGTCAGCTCGTCTCCTCTCATATTCATCTGACGTTCCGAGATATTCTTGATAGAGACCGACACCATTTTATTTTCCACGGCAAGCTCCATATACACCCTGGTGTTCTCCATGGCATATTTACAGATGTTATTGTAAAGATTTTCTATCACACGCCACATCCGTCTGCTGTCTGCATAAATATATGCCGGGACATTGCATTCCTCAAATACGACGGCAAGCTTCCTCTCCTCCAGTTTTTCGGAAAATTCACCCATCGCCTGATTCAACAGCTCTGTCAGATCCAGTTTTTCCTTATTCAGCACAATATTGCCGGAGGAGATCTTGGATGCCTCCACCAGATCATCCGTAAGCTGTTTCAGCCTCTGGGCCTTGCTGTCCAGGATATCGATATAGCTCTTGGCTGGTTCCTCTTCGATCTTCAGCCTTTTTAACAGATCCACATAGCTGATAATGGAAGTGAGCGGCGTCTTGATATCATGGGATACATTGGTGATCAGATCGGACTTCATCTGTTCATCCTTCATGCTGGTCTGTACGGCCTTCCTGATACCCTCGCCGATATTGTTCACCGCATCTGCCATTTCCCGGTTGGTGCCGCTTAAAGAATCAGAGTCCAGCTTGTAATCCACCTCTCCGTCACGGATGCGCTTGATGCCCTCCACGATATCTACATGTTCCGCATTCCGGCGAAACAGGAAGACACCCACCATGCCATCCAGGAATACCGTGCCAACGGTGATCAGCACCACCGTCACTCTGTGGGTATCCCGCAGCCAGAACACCAAAAACACGGCCACCAGATTACACAGCAGGAACAGATTGTACGGAAGCAGGGTGCTGACCACTGTATTCTTATGGGTAAATACAAATCCCACACCCTTTTGTATGCAGCCAAGGAGCCAATGGCAAAAGCTTCCCTTCCACAGACTCTTTGAGCGGATACGGCGCACCAGACTGTACCACAGCACACCGGCTCCAAAGCTGACCAGCCCGCCAAACATCCCAAACGTACCATACTCATACAACTTGGTACTGCTCATCCCCAAAAGTTCAGAATGGCTGCTGTAGACGTTGTTGGCCACTTCCTTTAAGACAGCCACTCCCTGTATGCCTTCATAAACTATGAGAATGCCGGCTAACACCATCACTTCCGTCCAGATACGGTCCACGGCATTCTGATAATACACGCGCTCACCGTCATCATTATAGGCCACACCGGCTGTCGCTGTGAGATATGCGCCGATGATGAGCCATAACAGCGTCAGTATCATAATGATCACGATCAGCTTGGCAATATTGGGTACGATCCTCTCAAACACCCCGCATGCGTCATAAAAAGAATCTCCGGCCACTGCATAGCCCGTATCCACAGCCATCCAGATATGTGTTTTCTCCGGGTAGGCATATCCGTAATCCTGCATGAAACGGTAGATGTCTCCCTCCGTCAGACTGGTCATGCCCGTAAATTCCAGATTCTCCAGATAATAGACAAAATACCTGCGGTACTCGGAAAAATACTCCGTGATCTCACTGTCGGGAAGCATCTTCATATCGGGTACATTAGTGTAGGTCCGGGTGATGCCGTTCTCCGACATCATGCGGACTGCATACTTTAAATTGCTCTTTCCTTCTCCGTACAGCTCCTGTCCCTTCTGATACAGCTCATATTCTTCCTCAAGACTCTCTATGGCAGTGACCAGATTGTTCTTCAGTTTCAGATATTGTATCCAGTCCCCCGAATAGGCACTGAGCTGCTTTTCCCCGTCCACCGTGCTGTAACGGCAGTTGATCATGGAAACATACACCGTATAACTGCCGTCATCCTCTCTGGACACGTTGATCTCTTCCGCTGTCTCCGAAACGATATAGGAAAATGCCATGTCCTCCAATTCCTGTACCGTTTTTTCCTCCATGGCTTCCAAGACCTTCTCCCGCTCCGCCTTCAGAGCCCTTGCATCCTCACCGCCTTCTTCCGCATCCTCCCCGGCAGCGGGACTTTTGCCTCTTTCCGGAGCGAAAGCACTGTCCCTAAATCCTGCGAAATACAATTCGCCGTCCTCATCCAGCGCAAAGTTCTCCACAGACGCGGCCGGCCCGAAATAATTGACAAACTCCGTCATACTCATGGGGCGGTTGCTGTACTCGATGCCATGTTTGCCCCACTTGATCAGATCCTCCAGCTTATAGACAGCCGTAACATCACAGTCGGCTTCCTCCTTCCGGCGGGCAGCATACCGGGTCACATCGATCCGTTTGTCTGCGTCAAACACTCCGCCGTTCTCCATTTCTTCCTGGATCACCACATATTGCATGATATCGGACGCAGCAGTGCTGAACATGTCGTGAAACACGTCCGAATCTTCAAACTCCGGTTCTGTATCCAACGGCTCCATCCAATAGGTCTTGGACTCCTTCATGGAAGACACATTGATATAAGAATTGAACAGTATCCCTGCCAATGCCACCATGATCACGGCAGCCGTCAGATGTTGTACCAGTCCTATGGCAAAACGTTTTAATGTCGGTTTCTTCATGTTGTTTCCTTCTGCTGTCCGGCAAACTTATTGTTTGTCTATCTTGTACCCAACACCCCAGACCACCTTCAGATAGCGGGGTTCCTTGGGATTGATCTCTATCTTCTCGCGGATATGGCGGATATGCACTGCCACTGTGTTGTCTGCACCGATGGCATCCTCATTCCAGATACTCTCATAGATCTGATTGATGGAAAACACCCTCCCCTGATTCTTGACCAAAAGAAGCAGGATGTTATACTCTATGGGCGTCATCTTCACTGTTTCCCCATCTACGGTCACCTGCTTGGTATCGTCGTTTACGATCAGTCCGCCCACCTGGTAGACAGCCTTGTTCTCATTTCCCAGACTACCCAGGGAAGTATAGCGGCGCAGGTTGGATTTCACCCTGGCAGCCAGCTCCAGAGGATTGAATGGCTTGGTGATATAGTCATCGGCGCCAATATTCAGACCGAAGATCTTGTCTGTATCCTCCGACTTTGCAGAGAGCATGATAATGGGAATACTGCTGTACTCCCGGATCTTCAAAGTCGCCCGGATGCCGTCCAGTCTTGGCATCATCACATCCATGATCAAAAGGTGGATGTCCTCCTTCTCAAGGACCTCGATAGCCTGCTGTCCGTCATAAGCCTTGAAAATATGATAACCGTCCTGACTTAAATAGATTTCTATTGCTTCAACGATTTCCCTATCATCGTCACATACCAGAATATTCGCCATAATAATGCTCCTCTCCCTTGTGCCTTTCAGACACGCTTCCCTTATCAGTAAACCAGATTTTCTTTAAAAATTCATTATAAAAATTTTTAATTTTTCTTTAACATCAAAAATACGCTCAGGTTTCCCCGTTTTCCACCGCTGGCCCGATGGGAGAACAGATACTCCGGGTTGTGGCAGGTACAGATATCCGTAATGGCGATCCGATGGAGAGGGATGCCCGCTCTTCGCAGGATCACGGCATTGGCTATCCACAGATCAAGCTGATATTTTCCCGGGTTCCTGCCCGGTGCCGTCATACAGCGGTATATCCCCTCACAGCCGCCCCGGTAGCCGCTTTTTATAAGTTCCTCCACCAAATCTTCCTGCCCTTCCCATAGATCCCGGAAAGCCTCTGCCACTTCCTCACTGACCTCATAACAATCCTGGCAGATAGAAGGGCCGATGGCTGCGTACAGATCCTCCGGCCGGCTTCCGAAATGCGTCCTCATGGCTTCCACCATGCACTGTCCCATGCCCATAGCGGTGCCCCGCCAGCCGGAATGTGCCAGACCGATGGCCTTTTTCACAGGGTCCACAAAATACAGGGGAACACAGTCCGCATAAGAGGTCACCAAAACAATGCCCTCCCTGTCTGTGATCAGACCGTCCACGTCGGTGTAATCCAAAGGCCTTATGATCCCTTTGCCACAGTCTTCTTCCGTCACCTTCCTGATATTGGTGGTATGGGTCTGCTTTGACAGTACCATATCCGCCACAGAACACCCAAGGACTCCGGCGACCCGCTCATAATTGGTACGCACCTTCTCAGGGTCGTCCCCTCTTTCAAAATTCAGGTTCATGCTCTCAAAAATACCCGTGCTGACACCGCCCGTCCTGGTGGTGAACAGGTGCTTTACGATCCCTGTATCCGTAAGGGACGGAAAGGTCAGATACTCCAGTTTTCCTGTCTGCTCCTGTACCATCACCGGTCCCGTCATCCGCTTTGCTCTTTTGATCTGATACATGTTGTCACCTTCCGGCATCCATATGCGGAAAAGCGTTTCTCACCCACCTTATTTCTTCCCCCTGGATAGCCACTACATCATACCGGATCATGGTACTGCTCCCCAGGCGGTGAAGATAGCGGTAATAGTCCGCCACCCTGCAGATCTGCCTCTGCTTTCTGTAATCAACTGCTTCCATTGCCGCTCCCATGCGGGTATTGCTGCGGTATTTCACTTCCACGAACACCAGATAGTTTCCCTCTCGCCCCACAAGATCGATCTCTCCCCGGCGTCCTCTGAAATTTCTTTCCAAAATGATCATGCCCTGTGCTTCCAGATATTCTGCAGCCAGTTTTTCCTTGTCCGTTCCCAACTGCCTTCTGTTCAAAAAATTGCCTCCCTTTTACCGTGTCCCTACTTGAGTTTTCCCTTGATCTTATCCATGGAATCCACGAATATCAGGATCTCTGCCACCACTTCATACAATTCCGGCGGGATCATATCCCCGATCTCCAGGCGGGACAGCGTGTCCGCAAGCTTATCATCCCTGTGTATGGGCACATCGCTTTCCTTTGCCTTCTCTATGATCTTTTCCGCCAGAATGCCTTTTCCGCTGGCAATGACCTTGGGTGCCTCATCAGAGGGGTCATATTCTAAGGCGATTGCCTGTTTGATCTTCTTTTCCTGTGCCACGATACCATGTCCCTCTTTCTTTCATCCACGCTTTTCCAGCCATGGGCGCCGCCTGTCATGCCCGCACATCAAACGCATACTCCGCCAGTGAAACATGCCCTGCCTGTGCCAGGAGACTGTGAATGCCTCCGGATGCCCCTGCCCCCTTGCTTCCTTCCTCAGAGAAACCTCTTACCTGCATATGATATGTGCAGTCATATCCCCGCTTTTTCAGGCGCCCGGTCAACTGATCCATATGCTCCGACAAAAAAGAAAGCATATCATCATCCTGCACATAGAATTGTGTGCTGACTTTCTGATCCTGCATGGCTACATACACGTCCAACGGCCCTAAATGCTCCATATCCAGATGCAGCAGGGCACTGATCTTTCCATCCTTTGCCGCCAGATTTTTCTTGTTGGTATAGACGTAAAGATCCCCATGGGCCTCGCCCTGGTGCAGACGCAGGGGAAGCTGCACATAAGTATAGAAATGGTTGACCTGCTGCAAAAAATCCAGATTCTGGGACATATTGGCCACAGCTTTGCATGCGCTCCCGCCCTCCTGACCGGTCCTCTCCAGGGCCTGGGCCAGACTCTTTAACTGTTTGTCCAGACGCTGGTACAGTTCCTCTACCTTTTTGGCATCCGCCACATCCTCCGGCCTTAAAGTCCAAGCCTCCCTCAGAGTTTCCCGCACAAGCTCCCTAACCCCCTGGTTCTGCAACAGACTCTTCAGCAATCCTGTATCCTGCTGTCTGATGCCTTTCTGTAAAATCTGCCCCGCCATCTCAAAGACCCGGGATGCATCCATATCCCCCTGTGCCTGAGGCTTGGTTTCACCCAAAAGACCATACAGTTCCTCCGTCAGGTTCTGCAGCGATACCCGGGACTGCCCGGCCGTCCGGAGTGTTTCCTCTGATTGAGGCTGTCCTGCCACAGTTCCCCCTGACACAACAGGCTCTCCTCCACCTGCGATTTCTTCCAGCAGAGACATGGCCCGCGACAGGGCGTCCTGTGCCCCTTCTGTCCGCTCCGGCCCCACGGCTGCACCTTCCTGCTCTTTAAGAAGCGGTATATCCTCCCCGACAGGCATATCCCCTGCCGGTATCTGTCCTGTCACAGCCGGCCCTTGTCCGGCAGCCGCACTTTCTTCCTGTCCCTGCAAAAACTCTCCCGCCAACAGAACGATTTCCTGATACAGCCCGGCAGCGTCTCCCGCATTTTCCGTCTGTACCATGCCCTGTATGGTGTTTTCAAGCTCCTCCATCACCAGATTCATCCCGTCGAGGATCTGATAAGTCAGATTCTTGTAAGAGCCCATCTGCTGTACATTTTCCTCATTTACGGGAAGGGAGAGCCGGTGCAGATCCACAATGTCCGATATCTGCGCCCTTGGGAAGGCATTTACCTCCCGAAATACCTGCTGCAGATAATTTCGGTCTATGGGAAGTCCGGCATCCATCAGAAGCCTTGTCATATTCACAGTGGTGCTGTTGACGGGAAGAGATGCCATATCCAGTGCCTTTAATGCATTGGCTTCCGTTGCCGTGTTGGAAAACAGCGGGCTTAAGGTAAGCGTACTTCCGTTGCTTCTGACTTCAAAAGTCATATTCTTTCCGACCTCAAGGTTCATGTTCCGGTCCACCCTGGCATTTAACACCATATCCTCCGAAAGCCTGATCTGCACCTCACTGCCGTTTTTTAAGATCACTTCTCCCTGAAAGGTCTGTCCGGGAGCCATGGAACGGATCTGACGGTTTATGGCAGCAGACCGGGCCGGATCAGCCTGCCGGCTTCCGGAAGTCTCCGATATCTGTCTGTCATTGATCTGTAGATCCGTCAGTCTCATTCTTTTTTACCTTTCTTGTCTCCAGGTCTGTTGTCCGATAAAATTCTTGATAAAGGTCCGCCTGTGGATGGGGGTGGGACCGTACTTCTTTAAAGCCTCGATATGGCCGGCACTGCCGTACCCTTTGTTGCCCGCAAAATCATATTCCGGAAATATTTTGTCATACTCCACCATAAGTCTGTCCCTGGTAACTTTGGCATATATGCTGGCCGCACCGATGGAAATGCTTTTGGCATCCCCCTTGATGATGGGCACCTGAGGGATGTCGATACCGGGAATCTTCACCGCATCATTTAAAAGGAGCCCCGGCCTGACAGAGAGCTTACTTACAGCCTCCCGCATAGCTTCGTAGGTTGCCTGCAGGATATTGATCTGGTCGATACGCTCAGGAGAAGCATATCCCACAGCACAGGCAACAGCCTTTTCCCGGATCTGTTCAAACAGTTCTTCTCTCTTTTTTTCGGACAACTGCTTGGAATCATTTATATACAGGATATCACAATCTTTGGGAAGGATCACGGCGCCTGCCACCACCGGACCTGCTAACGGTCCTCTTCCCACCTCATCGATGCCACAGATAAATTCACACTCCCCGTACTTCTTTTCATAAGTCTTAAGGGCCTCTATGCGCAGCTTTTCCTTTTCCAGGGCATCTAACTTTTTGTGAGCCGAAAGCACCAGTTTCCGAACACCGTCCCGCTCGTCTCCGCTATAGACTGTTATCAGTTCAGGCAGCTCATCCACACAAGCTGCCTGAAATTGTTCTTTGATCTCTTTTATGCTCTTCATCTTCACGCATCCTCATCACCGTGAGCCAGCACTTCCATCTTGCTAAAGGGCCATATCCTGATCCATGCCCTGCCGATGATATCCTTTTTCTTGATATTTCCCACGATCTCAGTACGGCTGTCGCTGCTGTTATTGCGGTTGTCCCCCATAACGAAATACTCATCCTTCCCCAGGGTGATGGGCTCTGCCGCAAGTCCGATGTGCTCCGGCTTTATGATCTCCTTGCCGTAGGATTCTTCCAGTATGTTCCCGTCTATGTAGATATTCCCCTTTTCATCGATCTGCACGGTTTCTCCCGGCATGCCGATGATACGTTTGATATAATAAGTATTTTCCTTGTATTTAAAGGGAAATACAATGATGTCGAACCGTTTGGGCTCCCGGAAACGATAAGTGATCTTGTCCATGATCAGATTGTCACCGTTTGTCAGGGTCGGCTCCATGGAACTGCCCTCCACCTCCGTCCTCTGTCCCACGAAGGTGATCACCAGATAGGTAAGTCCCAGGACACATAACAAGTATACCCCTGTATTGAATAATTCCTTCATTACTTTATTCATAAAGTCTTTTCCTCCTGCCATTCCTATGGGTGCTCCAAAGTAATGCGGCCCAGACGTCCGCTTCTGAAATCATCCATCAGTATCCCCGCCGCCTTGTTCAGATCCAGTTGTTCCTTCTTCTGATAGCATTTCCTGCTCTCTGCAATCCTTTCCAAAATCTCTGCATCCGTACCCTCAAGAGAAATCTCATACCGCTCAGAAAGCAGTACAGGATAATCTTCCTTCAGCTTATGGATCAGATTACAGGCCAGATCATCCATCAGAATGATCTCATCATTCATGGAACCGATAAAAGCCAGACGCATTCCCACTTCCTGGTCCTCAAATTTGGGCCACAGGATGCCGGGAGTGTCCAAAAGTTCTAAATTCTTTTGCAGGCGGATCCACTGCTTGCCCTTGGTGACGCCCGGCTTATTACCGGTCTTGGCGCAGGCTTTTCCCGCAAAAGAATTGATAAAAGTAGATTTGCCCACATTGGGGATGCCTGCCACCATGGCACGCACAGGCCGGCTCACGATACCACGCCTTCTGTCCCGTTCCGTCTTTTCCCTGCAGGCTTCCGCCACCAGGCTCTGCACAGCCTTGATGCCCGTCCTGTTACGGGAATCAAGCTCCAGCACATGGGCTTTCTGGCCCTCAAAATAAGCCACCCACTGTTTATTCCAGACAGGGTCCGCCAGATCTGCCTTATTGAGCAATACGATCCTCGCTTTATTCTTTCCCAGCTCATCGATGTCCGGGTTCCTGCTGCTTAAGGGAACTCTCGCATCCACAAGTTCGATGATCAGATCTATGAGCTTTATATTTTCCTGCATCATACGCTTTGCTTTCGTCATATGACCGGGATACCATTGATAATTCATTTTTTCTTCTCCGTTATCTTATTTTACAAAACCGATTCCGCCCGTCTTCCCTTTCATCCTAAACCAGACCCTGCCAATCACATTTTCCTTCTTCACCGGGCCGATGTTGGCCGAACGACTGTCCTCGCTGTTGCCCGGATTGTCCCCCATACAGAAGTATTCACCGCTTTTCAAAGTAAATTCATTGGCAGCGATCCCCGGATCGATGATCTTCTCCGTAATAAGCGTACTTTCTTCCCCATTGACGTACAGGACGCCGCCTTTGATCAGTACTTTGTCCCCCGGCTCCGCCACCACACGCTTGGTATAATAATGGGAATTCTCGTTGCCGTTTGGCAGAAAGATGACTACGTCCCCCGCCTTCGGTGAGGACAGCAGATAGAGGAAGCGGTCCACAAATACCGTCTGCCCGCTGCACAGACCGGGCTCCATGGAAACTCCCACCACATTCGTGGTCATCCCATAAAAATAGTTGATCACCACAGCAAAGAAAACAGACACCAGGATGCCGAAAATCCAGCTAAATACCTCCCGTACGACTGTTGCACTGATCTTCTTTCTTCTCTTGTAGAAACTAAGTCCATTATGGCGTGCCATACACATTCCCTTTTGTTTGCATATTTGAGGAAAGTATACCATATTTTACCAAAATAGAAAAGGACAATTACCAAAGTAACCATACTTTAGTAACTGTCCTTCTGCTCAGGCTTCTTATTTTACGATCTCTTTTACCTTTGCCTTCTTACCAATGCGGTCTCTTAAGTAGTTCAGTTTCGCACGTCTTACCTTACCTCTTCTTACTACTTCGATCTTCTCAACATTGGGAGAATGTACAGGCCAGGTCTTCTCAACGCCTACACCATTGGAAGTCTTTCTTACGGTGAAAGTCTCTCTGTTGCTTCCGCCCTGTCTCTTTAAAACAGTACCTTCGAATACCTGGATTCTTTCACGGTTACCCTCTTTGATCTTACCATAAACCTTTACAGTATCGCCTACTGCAAAATCGTCTACGGTCTCTTTCAACTGTTCCGCTTCAATTTCTCTGATAATATCACTCATAATGAGCCTCCTTCATAAAATGGATGTTCTTAATACCTGATATGGATGCTTCCATATGTAACAGAGGACCATCTCGTTTTCGCAACATTAAGATTTTAACACAACAGGCTCCATAATGCAAGCACTATTTTTGCGATATCACCAATCCTCCCGGCCGAGCCACCAGACATGGTCAGAAGCCAGGTAAAGTCCTAAGCGTTCCTGCATCTTAAGCGAGGCCTCATTTCCCACCACGATATGGCCGTAAGGGGTATATCCCTGCCTGCACAGGATATTGATGACATACGCCTCCAGGGATTCTCCGATGCCCCTCCTGCGGTATGCCTCGTCCACATACAAAAGCCCCATGCTGCCGTCATCATGTACTCCTGCAAAGCCCACCAATCTTTCGTCCGCAAAAGCTCCGTACATGGCTTTTGCAAGCAGTCGGCCCTTTACATACTCACGGCTTCCCATATGATAATGGGCTGCGATATCCTCCAGATACTCCGGTCCCAACAGACGGATATCTTTGTGTTTTATGGGCAGAGCTTCCTTTTTGGTGTAACATACCTGATGGCATTCATGAAAGACCACAAAGGAAAATCTTTCGCACACTGCCTTGTTCATGAATTCCTGAGAATTTAAGAACAGTTCGATCCCTTCCGGCACCAATTCCAACAGTTGTCTGCCCTTTTCCTCGGATTCCACCGTCATCATACACAGCCTGCAGTCCGCATCATACAAAAGCACATTGCCGTCCTGGGCATACAGGATCTCTCCCTTTCCCCTAAAAAGGCTTTCCATGAACTGAATATGGTTGCGCTTGTCTTTGGAAAGCTTCTTGTAAAGCTTCTGTTTCTGTTCATATCTGAGGTAGAGATCCGGTCTTCTCTCCCTGGTGCGCAGTTCGGACTGCTCCCTGCGCCACTGCCCGATGAGCTTGTGATTGCCGGACAAAAGCACTTGTGGCACTTGTTTTCCATGCCAGATCTCCGGTCTGGAATACTGGGGATACTCCAACAGATCATTGTGGAAGCTCTCCTTCTCCGCAGAGCCTTCATTGCCCAGAACTCCCGGCACCAGACGGGAAATGGCATCGATCATCACCATGGCAGGCAGTTCTCCGCCGGTCAGGACGTAATCCCCGATGGAAATATAGTCTGTCACGATTTCCTCTAACACTCTTTCGTCAATCCCCTCATAATGTCCGCACAGAAAAACCAGTTCTTCCTCCCTGGCAAAATCCATCGCCAGTTTCTGGGTAAAGGGCATTCCCTGGGGAGTCACATACACCGTGCGCAATTTTCTGCCGCCGGCCACCGCCTGATAAGCATCAAAAACCGGCTGTGCCTGCATCAGCATGCCTGCACCGCCGCCGTAAGTGTAATCATCCACTTTCCCATGTTTATCCAGGGTGTAGTCCCGGATATTCACCGCATTGATCTCGATCAGTTTCTTTTCCGCAGCTTTTCCCAGGATACTGGTATTCAGCCCCCCTGTCACCATCTCCGGGAACAGGGTCAAAATGTCAAATTTCATAATCTGTCATCCTGTGTCATCTTGTGCCATCAATCCAACAGCCCGTCCAGAATGTGAACCTGCATGAATCCGGCCTCCACATCTACCTTGAGCACACACTGCTTGATGGCGGGAAGCAGCAGATCCCTGCCGTCATCAAGCCTGATCTCATACACATCGTTGGCACCGGTCTCCATTACATTTTCCAGCACACCGATCCTAAGACCTTCCTCATCGAGCACAGTAAGCCCCTCAAGATCCGCAATGAAATACTCATCCCTTGCCAGACGCACTGCATTCTTCCTGGTGACATACAGACTTTTCTGCCTGTACTTCTGCACGTCATCTATGGTATCGATGCCCTTGAATTTTAAGATCACAAGCTGTTTAAAAAACTTTACGCTCTCGATTTCCAAGGGGATCTGCTCTTTTCCGGTATCCAGTATCACTTCCTTCAGACGTTTGAACCGTTTGGGGTCATCCGTCGTGGGAAACACTTTTACTTCTCCCCGCACGCCGTGGGTGGAGGTGATCACTCCCACCTGCAAAATATTTTCCATAAAACGCTCCATAAGAACAAGACCGGGCAGGCAAGCCTACCCGATCCTGCATTTAAACTGCTTTGTCTAGACGATTTCCACGTCCACTCTTGTGTTATCTTTGGATGATGCTGCCTTTACCACAGAACGGATGGCTTTTGCGATCCTTCCCTGTTTTCCGATGACTTTTCCCATATCGGATGCAGCTACATGAAGTTCAACGACAACGTTCTTGCCTTCCGTCTTCTCAGTTACTACCACTTCATCCGGATTATCTACAAGAGCTTTTGCAATTACTTCAACTAATTCCTTCATAATCTACCTCCAAAGATGAGATTATTATTTCTCGATACCGGCTGCCTTGAATAATTTTCCAACCACTTCAGTGGGCTGAGCTCCGTTAGCCAGCCACTTCTTAGCCAGCTCTTCGTTGATCTTAAAAGTGCTGGGATCTGTGCTGGGATCATAAGTGCCGATCTCCTCGATGAATCTTCCGTCTCTGGGAGAACGGGAATCTGCTACGATGATCCTGTAGAAAGGAGCCTTCTTCTGTCCCATTCTTCTTAATCTGATCTTAACTGCCATTTCTTTTTCCTCCATAAAATGAAAATGTATTATATGATCTATGATAAGAACTTTTTACCTTTTGTGCGGCGAAAGTCCATATCTGCAAATAGTAACAGCCCGACCCCACCGGACCCGCTGTTTAAAAAGGAAACCTGCCTCTGCCGCCCATGCCCGGAAATCCCCCGAACATGCCGCGTCCTTTTTTGCCGCCCATCTGCTTCATCATCTTCTGACTCTGCTCAAACTGCTTGATAAAACGGTTCACCACCGCGATATCCACACCAGCTCCCTTAGCGATCCGGTGCTTTCTGCGGGGATTTAAGAGCTTGGGATTCCTTCGCTCCTCCACTGTCATAGAAAGAACAATGGCTTCCATATGTTTTAACTGCTTCTCATCGATCATGGACTCTAAGTCATCCGCCTTGATCCCCATGCCGGGCAGCATCCCCAGGATGCTGGACAGGCCGCCCATATTGCGCATCTGTTTCATGCTTTCCAGGTAATCCTCAAAATCGAATTTCCCCTTCTTCATGCGGCCGGCCATCTGACGGCTCTTTTCCTCATCGATATCAATGTTCTGACCTGCCTTTTCTATCAGGGAAAGCACATCGCCCATCCCTAAGATCCGGCCGGCCATACGGTCGGGATAGAACTGCTCCAAGTCAGAAAGCTTCTCTCCCATGCTCACATACAGGATGGGTCTTCCTGTGACAGCCTTGATGGAAAGTGCTGCACCGCCTCTGGTATCGCCGTCCATCTTGGAGAGGACGACGCCGTCCACACCCACTTTTTCATCAAATTCCTTTGCCACATTCACGGCATCCTGTCAGGTCATGGCATCTACAACAAGCAGGGTCTGATGGACCGTCACAGCCTCCTTGATCTCCTGAAGCTCCCGCATCATGTCCTCATCCACATGAAGACGTCCCGCAGTATCCAGGATCACCACATTGTGGCCGTTCTTTTCCGCAAAAGCCAACGCTTCTTTGGCGATTTCCACCGGCTTGTGGTCGCACCCCATGGAGAACACGTCCACTTCCTGTTTCCTGCCGTTGATCTGTAATTGCTCCACAGCCGCAGGTCTGTAGACATCGCAGGCTACAAGCAGGGACTTCTTACCCTTCTGTTTCAGCTTGCCGGCGATCTTGGCAGTGGCTGTGGTCTTACCTGCACCCTGTAAACCCACCATCATGATCACGGTAATGGCTTTGCCGGGCTGCATGGCAATCTCGGTGGTCTCACTTCCCATCAGGGCAGTCATCTCTTCGTTTACGATCTTGATGACCATCTGTCCGGGATTCAGTCCGTTCATTACATCCTGGCCGATGGCACGTTCCTCCACCGACTTGATAAACTGTTTTACCACCTTAAAGTTGACATCTGCCTCAAGCAGTGCCATCTTGACTTCCTTCAGGGCAGCCTTGACATCTTCCTCAGTTAAACGGCCTTTGCTTCTTAAGTTCTTGAATACATTCTGTAGTTTATCCGTCAAACTCTCAAATGCCATCTGCTACTCCTTTGATCCTTACCACTCTTCCATAAGTTCCATGGCCAGCTCCCTGATGCGCTGCATCTGCTCCTTACCGGAATCTTCCGTCAATTCCACGATCTGTCCGATCTTTTCCTTTGCCTCGGAAAATCGTCTCACCAGATGAAGCTTGCTCTCATAATCCTGCAGGATCTTATCACAGCGCCTGATCAGATCATGTACACCCTGTCTGCTGATCCCCTGTTCCTCAGCGATCTCACTTAAGGACATATCATTGAAGATCACATCCTCATAAATGCTTCTCTGATGAGGAGTCAGAAGCTCACCATAAAAATCATACAAAAGAGCCTGTTCAAAAATCTTTTCCATAATTCATGCACCTTGTGTATCATACAACAGCCCGGGCAATGTGTCAAGTATTTTTTCTTGACAGTCTGTGGACCGGATTTTGGCGCTTCCTACAATTTCTCACTGAAGATATTTTTATATCCTTCCCCATAGATCTCCGTGGCACTGCTTACGATCATAAAGGCCATAGGGTCCTCATCCTTCACCACTTCCTCCGCCTTGGGGGCAATATGCTTTTTCATGACGCACATAATGACCTTCTTGTCTTTGCCGCTGTAAGCACCGTTCCCCTGCACATAGGTGACCCCCACATCCAGCTCCTCTAACAGTCTCCCGGCAATGCTCTCCGAATGGTCACTGATAATGTAGATCAGCTTTGCGCCATCCCTGCCATAGAGCACCAGATCCAGCACAAAGGACGTCAAAAGCAATGCCATAGCCGCATACAGGGCCCTGTCCACATCCCGGAACACAAATGCAGATGCCGTCACGATCACGGCGTCCACCAGCATGAACAGGGAGCCCGTCTTTAAGTAGGGAAACCGCAAGCGCAATACTTTCACAATAATATCAGTACCGCCTGTGGTTGCGCCGGCCTTGAATACCCAGCCGATCCCGACTGCGATCAGGAAGCTGCCTGCCAACGCCGCCAAAAGAGGATCTTCCGTCACCGCTCCTATGGGGGCCAGCAAATTGGTAAATAAGGAGGTCAGGACGATACAATACAGCGTGGACAGGATAAAACGCACTCCGAATTTAAAAGCGCCCAGGATCAGGATGGGGATATTCAAAAGCAGTATCCAGGTGCCTGTGGGAATCCTGGTAATGTGATTCATGATAATGGAAAGGCCGGACACTCCGCCGGGCGCCAGAAAGTTAGGGTCCAGAAACAGACTGATGGCGGCCGAATAGATCAAAGTTGCCACCGTGATCACAAAATAGTCCCACACCCGCCTTTTTGCTGTCTTTTTTTCCAAATATTGCAATTCTCGTTCCTTTTCGGTTCTATTTCCCATATTCTCTGCTCCTAACAAGTAAAATCCGCATACCTGTAGTATATGCGGATTTTATCTGTGATATTATCACTTCTTTTTGTCGAAATCATATCAGATATTGGTGCGCACCAGCTTGGGGCGGTAGCCTTCCTTCTCCAGAGCCTCAATGATCTGCGCCTTGTGCTCGGTGCCGAATGCCTCCAGGGTAATGCGCAGCTCCACAGCAGCATTCCTGTTGATGGACACAAACTGATTGTGCTCCAGCTTGATCACATTGCCGCTTACTCCTGCGATAATGCCGGACACCCTGCACAGTTCACCCGGCTTGTCTGGCAGCAGCACAGACACGGTAAAGATCCTGTCCCTGAAGATCAGGCCCTGCTGTACCACGGAGGACATGGTGATCACGTCCATATTGCCGCCGCTTAAGATGGATACGATCTTTTTATCCTTCACATCCAGATGTTTCAATGCCGCCACAGAAAGCAGTCCGGAATTCTCCACTATCATTTTGTGGTTTTCCACCATATCCAGGAATGCCACTACCAGCTCTTCATCTTCCACGGTGATGATATCATCCAGATTCTTCTGGATATAGGGGAACAGAAGGCTTCCGGGAGTTTTTACGGCTGTGCCGTCCGCAATGGTATTTACACCGGGAAGAGTGGTCACTTTACCGGCCTTTAAGGAAGCCTGCATACAATTTGCTCCTGCGGGCTCCACGCCGATGACCTTGATCTTTGGATTCAGAAGTTTTGCAAGGGTGGATACCCCTGTGGCAAGGCCTCCTCCTCCGATGGGAACCAGGATATAGTCCACCAGAGGCAGTTCTTTTACGATCTCCATGGCGATAGTACCCTGTCCGGTTGCCACCGTCAGATCGTCAAAGGGATGGATAAAGGTATAGCCGTGCTCCTCGGCAAGCTCATAAGCCTTGGCACAGGCTTCGTCGTACACATCTCCGTGAAGTACCACCTCTGCACCATAGCTCTTGGTGCGGTTTACCTTCATAAGAGGCGTAGTGGTAGGCATTACGATGGTAGCCTTTGCACCGTAGCATTTCGCCGCATAAGCCACACCCTGGGCATGGTTTCCTGCGGAAGCGGTAATCAGTCCTTTGGCCCTCTCTTCCTCCGTCAGGGTACTCATCTTGTAGTATGCTCCCCTCAGCTTATATGCCCCCGTAAACTGCATATTTTCAGGCTTTAAATATACCTTGTTGCCTGTCTGGCTGCTGAAATAGTCACTGTACACCAGCTTGGTCTCTGAGGTCACGCGCTTTACCACCTCACTGGCCTCCTCAAATTTCTTCAAAGTCAACATTTCCTCGCCCATTTTCAAATCCTTCTTTCTGCGTTTTTCCTGTCTTTTCTCCCCGGAAACCCAAAACCTTTTCGTCCGGTCGTCACTCAATTTCAAACAATGCATTTACAAATTCATCTGAGTCAAACTTCTGCAGATCCTCAATGGTCTCACCCACACCGATGTATTTCACCGGCACGCCAAGCTCCGACTGGATCGCAACGGCAATGCCGCCCTTGGCCGTCCCATCCATCTTTGTGAGTATGATGCCTGTCAGGTCGGCCACCTCTCCAAACTCCCTTGCCTGCACCAGGGCATTCTGTCCGGTGGTGCCGTCCAGCACGATCAGGTTCTCCCTGTGCACCCCGGGAAATTCCTTGTCAATGATGCGGTTCATCTTCTTTAATTCTTCCATCAGGTTCTTTTTATTGTGAAGCCTTCCTGCGGTATCGATCAGAAGCACATCCACGCCCCTTGCCTTAGCGGCATTCACCGCATCGAACACCACACTGGCAGGGTCCGCCCCCTCGTTTCCGCCTATCATGGGAACATTGGCTCTCCTGGCCCATTCTGCCAGTTGGTCTCCCGCCGCTGCACGGAAGGTATCCGCCGCTGCGATCAGCACTTTCCGTCCATTATCCTTTAATTTCCCGGCAAGTTTCCCCACGGAAGTGGTCTTGCCCACACCGTTTACACCGATGACCATGATGATGGACCGCTCCTTTTCAAAGTCATATGCAGTCTCATCCACTTTCATCTGCTCCCTGATGCTCTCGATCAGGATCTGTTTGCAGTCGGAGGGTTCCTTGATATGCTGTTCCCGCACCTGCTTTTTCAGACGCTCCACAATCTGCGTGGTGGCATTGACCCCGATATCCCCCATGATAAGGATTTCTTCCAATTCCTCATAGAAATCATCGTCAATGGCCGAAAAGCCGCTGAACACCGAGTCAATCCCCCTGACGATGTTATTTCTGGTCTTGGAAAGTCCATCCTTGAGCCTGGCAAAAAATCCTTTCTTTTCCGTTACCTTTTCTTCGTTCATACCCGCCTCGTTTCTGAATCGATATGATTCCCAACAACTAATCATCCAGTTCCTTATCAATCAGGTTCACGCTGACCAGAGTGGACACACCCTTTTCCTGCATGGTGATCCCATACAATCTGTCCACCTGCTCCATAGTACCTCTTCTGTGGGTAATGACAATAAACTGCGTGTTCTTTGTCAGCTTATGTAGATACTTGGCAAACCGGCCCACATTGGAATCATCCAATGCCGCTTCGATCTCGTCCAAAAGGCAGAACGGAGAAGGTTTTAAGTTCTGGATGGCAAACAGCAGGGAAATCGCCGTCAGCGCTTTCTCGCCGCCGGACAGCTGCATCATATTCTGCAGCTTCTTTCCCGGGGGCTGTGCAATGATCCTGATGCCTGCCTCCAGGATATCCTCGTCCTCCATCAATTCCACGGTGCCTTTACCGCCGCCGAACAGTTCCTTAAATACCTTGTCGAATTCCCTGTTGATCTCGGCAAACTTCTCGGTAAACTGCTTTCTCATGGCTGCATCCAGCTCGGCAATGATACCCTCCAGGGTCTTTTCTGCCTCCACCAGGTCATCGTGCTGAGTCTTCAAGAAAGTGAAACGCTCCATTAAGTTCTTGTAATCTTCAATGGCATTGACGTTCACATCCCCCAGCTTGCGGATCTGATCCTTCAGGGAACCGATCTCCCGCTTCATGGCAGGCAGATCGTTCATCTCTTCATTGCGGACGGATGCAGCATCGCTTAAGGTGATCTCATACTCATCCCACATATAATTGATCTGGGCTTCCATGGATTCCTCAAGCTTTTCCTTCTGGGCATTCAGACGGTAAACTTCTTTGTCCAGAGCATTCATCTGCTGTGACATTTCCTCGCGGCTCTTAAAGAAGTTCTTCTGTTTTGCACTGAGTTCTTCCTTTCTCGCGATCTCTTCCTTCAGCTTATGCTCAGACTCATTCTGCTCATCAAAAGATGCTGCAATGGTCTTTTCCAATTCTTCAATATTGTGGTATTTGCGCTCCACTTCCTTGGCATTATCATCCAGCGCAGTCAGGATTTCCTTTAATTCCTCATTGCTTCTTTCCAGTTCCCCGTTGATACGGTCCACGTTGGTCTGTTTGAAGGTCTGTGCCTGGCGCATCTTCTCCACCTTCAGATCCCACTCTGCCACCTTGCCTGCAGCCTCAGTCTCCAGAGCCCGCTTTTCTTCCAGTTCTTTCTGGAATACAAGAATCTGTTCCTGGGTAGATCTCTCCAGCGCCTCACTGTCGGCAAGTTCCTTTTGAATGGATTCCTTGCTCTCCCTGATCTCAAAGATCTTGCCTTCAATATCCTGTTCCTCCAGCTTCAGGGATTGTACGCTCTCGGCTTCTTCCTCCATACGTTCCCGCGCCTGGGCAATATTCAGACGGGCAGTATTCTGCTCGATGGTCTTTCTCTGGATGTCTGCTTTCAGCGCCTCCACATCCATGCGCAGCTTATTGCGCCGGGACTTGGTCTCCACGATCTGCGCATTCAGCTCATCAATGGTTTCCAATATCTTCTTGATCTTCTTTTCCAGTTCTTCGATCTCACGTCTCCGGCCCAGGAGATTACTGTTATTCTTGAAAGCACCGCCGCTGATGGCGCCGCCGGGCACCAAAAGCTCGCCCTCCAGGGTCACCATGCGGATGCCATAATCAAATTTGCGGGCGATCTTTACGGCATTGTCCACATTATCCACTACCACGATACGCCCCAGCATGGCTTTGGCGACATTTTTGTATTTCTTCTCAGTCTGCACCACCTCATCCGCCATGCCGATGACGCCCTTCTCCTTCAGCGCTTCCGGATTCTTGAACTCCTGAGGATTGGTGATGCTGGTAAGGGGCAGGAAGGTGGCTCTGCCCAGCCGGTTATCCTTTAAATACCGGATCATCTTCTTGGCGGTTTCCTCGTCATCGGTAACAATGTTCTGGATATTTCCGCCAAGTGCAGTCTCGACAGCGGTCTCATATTTCTTTTCTACTTTAATGATATCCGCAACGACGCCAATGATGCCTTTTTCTTTCTCCTTCTGCTCCATGACCTTCTTGACGCTGCCGCCATAACCTTCATAGCGTTCCGTCAGATTGGTCAGAGTATCCAATTTGGATTTTTCCTGATGGTATAGATTCTGGTTTTCACGGAGCTTTTCATCTGCATGGGTCAAAGACTCCCTGATATCGCCAAGCTCCAGTTCCATGGCTGCCTGCTGTTCATTCATGGTGCCAAGCTCGCCGTCTATCTTACCAAACTCTTTCTCCAGCTTCTTTATGGTCTCCTCCCTGGCTGCCTCATCGGATTTGGCACGCAGGAGTCTGGAATTGAGCTCCGCCTTGCGGATATTGACCTGCTCCATCATGCTGTCAAAGCGCCCCATCTTGGATTTGATGGTAGCACGCTGATTCAGCTCCCCGATAATGGTATTCTTACCGGCCTCAATATTCAGATTCAGCTCGGCGATCTTCTGCTGCACCGACTCAAGCTCTGCCTTGACCTGATCCGCAGTCTCTGTGATTTCCTGCACATTTCGGTCCGCCTCATCCTTTTCGGCAAGGATGGAGCTCTTTTCCTCCTCCTTGGAGGCGATCTCCGCTTCCAAAGTACTGCGGCGGCTGTTTAAATGATTCTCGCTGCCTCTGGCTGAATTGATCTGCTCCTTTAAGACATTGATCTCGCCTTCCAGCTTTCCACGAAGAAGCCCTGTATCGGTAAGACTGGCCCTGGCCTGTTCGATGGTGGCATCCAGGCTCTCGATCTCCTCCTGGATACGCTCGTACTCCTCCTTGATCCCCTGGTACTTTTCTGTAGTCTGGGCCAGATCCCCGCTTGCAATGCGGTATTTTTCCTCCACAGAGGAAAGCTGCTCCCGCAGGCGGTTGTTTTCCATGAGAAAGACATTGACATCCAAGGTCTTCAATTCTTCCTTCTTGCGAAGATAGATCTTGGCGGTCTCAGACTGCTTCTCTAAAGGTCCCACCTGTTTTTCCAATTCAGAGAGGATATCGTTGACACGCACCAGATTCTGCTTTTCGTTTTCCAGCTTAGTCTGGGCAGCCGCCTTGCGGCGTTTAAATTTTACGATACCGGCAGCCTCGTCAAAAAGCTCCCGCCTCTCCTCCGGCTTGCCGCTTAAGATCTTGTCGATCTGGCCCTGGCCGATGATGGAATATCCTTCCTTACCGATGCCGGTATCATAGAACAGTTCATTGATGTCCTTCAGACGGCATACGGTACCGTTGATGAGATATTCACTTTCTCCGGAACGGTAAATTCTTCTGGCCACCGTTACCTCTTCATAATCAATGGCAAGCTGATGGTCGGAATTGTCCAGCGTGATAGCCACATAAGCATAGCTCAAAGGCTTTCTGGTCTCTGTTCCCGAGAAAATGACATCCTGCATGCTGGAGCCGCGAAGCTGCTTGATACGCTGTTCACCCAGGACCCATCGCACAGCGTCCGCTACGTTGCTCTTTCCGCTTCCGTTGGGTCCCACAATACCCGTGATCCCATTGTGGAACTGGAACACTATTTTGTTTGCAAAGGATTTAAACCCTTGTACCTCAATGCTTTTTAAATACATATCCTCTATCCCTCAAAAGCAGGAGCGCCCTGTAGGCAGCCTGCTGCTCTGCCGCTTTTTTTGTTCTTCCGGACCCTCTGCCCAGGCTCTCACCCTCCATGACCACCTCCGACACAAAGGTCTTGTCATGCTCCGGTCCGCTTTCCTCCAAAAGCTCGTAATGAAAATCTTTTTTTAATTTGCCCTGGATCAGCTCCTGCAGATTACTCTTGCTGTCATAGAACAGTTGCTTATCCTCAAGATCGGACAGGATAAACCGATTGATATAGTCCCTGGCCGCCTCCATGCCGCCGTCCAGATAGATAGCGCCTGCCACAGCCTCCATGACATCGGAGGTAATGCTGTCGCGCTGCCTGCCACCGGTAGATTCCTCTCCCTTTCCCAAAAAGAGGAACTGCCCCAGCTCCAGATCCCGGGCGCAAAATGCCAGGGACGGTTCACAGACAATGGACGCCCGCATTTTGGTCAGCTCTCCCTCCGGGACTTCCGGATGCTCTTTAAAAAGGAATTCGCTGGTCACCAGTTCCAAAACTGCATCCCCCAGAAATTCCAGACGTTCATAGTCTCCGTTCTTATTGATCTTTTGCTCATTCATAAAGGAACTGTGGGTCAGTGCCCGCTTTAACAGAGACCGTTCTTTAAATCTGTACCCGAGACGTCTCTCCAATTCCTCCAGGGTATATCCTTCTATCATTTCTTCCTCCGACAAAAACAAATATTCCCGAATGGAATCATGGACTCAATCCGGGAATACAAAAGCATTCAGATTTAGTTCAAAGCGCTCTTAATCATTTCTACAGCCTGTTCTACTGTAGTAATCTGTTCTGCAGTCTCCGCAGGAACCTCTATATCGAATACTTCCTCGATCCCCATGATGATCTGATAAAGATCCAAAGAATCAGCTCCAAGATCATCCGTGAAAGTAGTCTCCATTGTAATTTCCTCGGGATCTACGTTCAGTACTTCCGCAATCACATTTTTCAGTTTTTCAAATTCCATTTTCTGTTCCTTCTTTCTTGTCTTATTCTTTTATTTGATCTTCTGCAACGATCTTTTCTTTAATCTTTTCATTGATCTCCTGCTCTTTAAATGTAATACATTGCAGAATAGAATTCTTGATCTCCACAGCCTTGCTGCTTCCGTGGGTCTTTACCACCAGTCCGTTCAGTCCAAGCAGGGGCGCTCCGCCATACTGCTCCGTGTCGAAGGACTTTAAAGTCTGCTTTAATGCCGGCTTCACCAGCAATGCACCGATCTTACTGCGAAGAGAGCTCATCATGCCGCTCTTTACCTTTTTGATCAGCGCTCCGCCCACACCCTCATACATCTTCAGGATCACATTGCCCACAAAGGCCTCGCACACAATAACATCTGCTGCGCCGTTGGGAATATCCCTCGCCTCGATGCTTCCGGTAAAGTTGATGTCGGGGCAGTTCTTTAACAGCGGAAATGTCTCCTTTACCAGGGCATTTCCCTTCTCCTCCTCGGCTCCGATATTCACGATCGCCACTCTTGGGTTCTTCACTCCCATGACATTTTCCATATATACGCTTCCCATTTTTGCAAACTGTACCAAATGAGAAGGCCTTGCATCCACGTTGGCACCGCAGTCGATCAGGAGGCTTACACCGTCCATGGTGGGAATGAGCGGCGCAAGAGGAGGCCTCTCCACACCTTTGATACGGCCCACGATGATCTGTCCTCCCACCAGTACCGCACCGGTACTCCCGGCAGACACAAATGCATCACATTCCCCATTCTTCACCATATACATTGCTTTTACGATAGAAGAATCTTTCTTTTTTCGGATCGCCATAACAGGAGGCTCCGCCATCTCAATGACCTCTTCCGCATGGACCACCTCTAACTGCTCCGGACGAAATGTGTACTTCTGAAGCTCTGCCCTGATGGCAGGTTCCCGGCCCACCAGAAAAACTTTGACTCTCTTATCTTCCTGAATGGCTTCCACAGCACCTTTAACGACTTCTGCCGGAGCATTGTCGCCACCCATGGCATCAACAGCAACATTTACATATTCAGCCATTTATCTGCTTCCTTCCAAAATTCATAGTATGAACATCTTATTTTAATATACTAGACCATATTATAAAAATCAAGACAAAATCGCAAAAAGAATTTTCCGCAAAAAAATCAAGGACCTCAATCCTGAAGTCCCTGACCAGATTCCATTATTAATCCTGTGCGATGATTTCTTTCTTGTTATAAGAACCGCAAGCCTTACAAACTCTGTGAGGCATCATCAGTGCGCCGCACTTGCTGCACTTTACCAATGTAGGAGCACTCATCTTCCAGTTTGCTCTTCTCTTATCTCTTCTACCTTTGGAAGATTTATTCTTAGGACAAATAGACATCGTTACACCTCCTTATTCGCGTTGAAGATATCTTTTAACACTGCCATACGCGGGTCGGGAACAAATGTATCGCATCCACAATCCTTCGTATTCCGATTCTGTCCACACTTGGGACATACGCCCTTGCAGTCTTCTTTACACAGAATCTTCACAGGCCAGTTTACTATAATTTCATTTTGCAGAAGAGCCTCTGCATCCAGTTGATAGCCTTCCATGTAATCCCGGCTGTCCTCATCCTCCGTCTCCACATCAGGTGAAGTAACGATCCTCTCAAACAAAAGATCCAGGGTCACCGGCACCTTGGTCAGACATCTGTCACACAAAGTATCAAAAGTGATCTTTGCGCTCCCCTCCACCTTAGCCCTGTCCGTTCCGGCATTGGTAAAGGTAAATGTTACAGGGGTCTTGTCCGTAACGGGAAAGTCTCCCAGTCTGCTCTGAAAGCTTGTAAGCTCTATGGGCACCGTGGTCTCTATTACTTTGCCTTGCGATGTTAAGACATCAGATAAATTAACCAGCATACTGACTCCTATGCAGTGCATTTTTACACACTGGTTTATTATACATAGTGAAGGGGGATTTGTCAATAAGGGAATTTGAAAAATTTGCAAATCCCCATTACGCTTCCAGGACTGCGGCCTTCATGCTGCTTACATACCGTGAAATGTAGGGAGCGGCATCTGCGCCGTGTTCTGCGATCAGGCGGACAATGGCGCTGCCCACGATGGCTCCGTCGGAAAGAGCCGCCATATCTTTCGCCTGTTTGGGTGTGCTGATGCCGAATCCTATGGCACAGGGTACATCCGTGGCCTTGCGGATATGTTCCACAATAGAGCCAAGGTCTGTGCGGATCTCACTGCGGACTCCGGTCACTCCCATGGAACTCACCACATAGATAAAGCCTTCCGCCTCGGATGCTATGGTGCGGATGCGGCTCTCCGAGGTGGGTGCGATCATGGAAATCAGGGCCACATTGTGAGCTTTGGCCGGCCCTTCCACCTCCGCCTTTTCCTCATAAGGAAGATCCGGAATGATGATGGCATCTACCCCTAATTCCTCACATTTTTGGAAAAACCGGTCATAACCGTAATGAAAGACAGGATTTACATATGTCATGAAAGCCAACGGGATCTGGGAGGTCTCCCTCACCCTGCGCACGATGTCAAAGGCTCCGTCCGTGGTCATTCCGTTTCCAAGCGCCCTGATATTGGCCTCCTGGATCACCACGCCCTCTGCGGTAGGATCTGAAAAGGGGATGCCGATCTCCACCAGATCCGCCCCCGCCTTCTCCATTTCCAGGATGAATTTCACGGTGCTGTCCGCATCGGGGTCGCCTGCCGTAAGGAAGGCAATGAATGCTTTTTTGTTTGGTGTATCAAATACTTTGCTCAATTTGTTAGTCATGGATGTCTACCCCCCTGTATCTTGCAATGGCTGCCACGTCCTTGTCACCGCGCCCGGAAACACAGACAATGATGCTCTGATCCTTTCTGTAATTCTTTGCTATCTTCCTTACCTGGGCAATGGCATGGGCACTTTCGATGGCGGGGATGATGCCCTCCGTCCTTGACAGGTATTCAAAAGCCTCCACTGCCTCCTCATCGGTTACCGGCACATACTGCGCCCTGCCGATATCATGCAGGTATGCATGCTCCGGTCCGATACCGGGATAATCCAGTCCTGCGGAAATGGAATACACCGGTGCGATCTGTCCGTATTCATCCTGGCAGAAGTAAGATTGCATGCCGTGGAAGATACCCAGGCTTCCCTTGGCGATGGTCGCCGCATGAAGTTCGGTGTCTACTCCCTTACCGGCCGCCTCGCAGCCGATCAGTTCCACTTCCTTATCTTCGATGAAATTGTAGAAGGCTCCCATGGCATTGCTGCCGCCGCCCACACAGGCCACCACGGCCGCCGGAAGCTTGCCTTCCGCCTCAAGGATCTGCTGTTTTGCCTCCCTGCTGATAACGCTCTGGAAATCCCTTACGATCATAGGGAAGGGATGGGGGCCCATCACCGAGCCCAGGACATAATGGGTATCGGACACTCTGTTGCTCCACTCTCTCATGGTGTCATTGACGGCATCTTTTAATGTCATCGTGCCCGTGGTAACAGGATGCACCTTGGCTCCCAAAAGCTCCATGCGGTACACATTCAGCGCCTGTCTGTCGGTATCTTCCTTTCCCATAAAGATCTCGCATTCCATACCAAAAAGTGCCGCTGCCGTAGCTGTGGCCACACCGTGCTGCCCGGCTCCCGTCTCTGCGATCACGCGGGTCTTTCCCATCTTCTTTGCAAGGAGCACCTGCCCCAGCACATTATTAATCTTGTGGGAGCCGGTGTGATTCAAATCCTCCCGCTTCAAATAGATCTTTGCTCCCCCCAGATCTTTGGTCATCTTCTCCGCATAATATAATAAAGAAGGCCTTCCTGCATACTCATTCAACAGCTTGCTGAGTTCTGCATTGAACTCAGGATCGTTCTTGTAATGCTCATAAGCCTCTTCCAGCCTGATCAGTTCATTCATCAGGGTCTCTGAAATGTACTGTCCTCCGTGTATTCCATAACGTCCCTTACTCATCTTTCCTATCCTCTTTCCATAAATATTGTCTGCAAAATATCCCGGTTCTCTTTACATACCGTTTTTCTTCTCACCTTAACCTGTGTGCCAGACAAACTGCGTCCTTCATTTTCTCAAAGTCCTTATACCCATCCGTCTCCACACCGGAGCTTAAATCGATGGCAAAGGGCCGCAATGTGCCTGCCGCTTCCTCGATATTTTCTGTCCGAAGCCCTCCTGCCAGAAAATATTCTCTGTTCACATCTAAGAGCAGGGACCAGTCAAAGACTTCACCGGAGCCGGCCCCGCTGTCAAACAAAAGGTAATCTGCCGCAGAATCCAGCCACGCTTCCACCTCATAATGTTTTCCGGCCCTGACCGCCTTAATGACCTCCCTGCCGGTAACTGCCTTAATGTACCGGATATCCTCCTCCGATTCCTCTCCGTGAAGCTGGGCCAGATCGATGATTCCCTCATCCAAAAGAGAAATCACTTCCTCTATGGGAGCATCCAAAAACACCCCCACCGCCTTGATCCCGGGATCAAGGTGCCTCTTTAGGTCCGCCGCCTGTTCTTTGGTGACATATCTTCTGCTCTTTTCATAAAAAACAAAACCGATATAGTCCGGCTTCAATTGATTGGCATATTCTATATCTGCCTGTCTGGACAATCCGCATATCTTGATCTTCATACCTGTCTCCGTTTTCTGTGCCGGGTGCCTGCACCCTTTTATCTTCTGCCGGACAGTTCCCGCAAAAGCGCTTCCTTATTGGGGCTTTTCATAAAAGTTTCCCCGATCAGGACGGCATTCGTACCATTTTCCTCCAGTCTTGCAATATCTTCCCTGGTCTTCATACCGCTCTCCGATACGAACAGGATATTTTCCGGCACCAGATTCCGCAATCTGATGGAATTTTGGATATCCACCATAAAATCCTTAAGGTTTCGGTTATTGACGCCGACGATCCGGGCACCTGCTTTCTTGGCCATCTCAATCTCTTCCTCGTCATGGGCCTCCACCAGCGCCGACAGCCCCAGTTCCTCTGCAATCCCTGCGTATTCCGAAAGTTCCATAGGGGAAAGGATGGCACAGATCAGCAAGATCGCATCCGCCCCCAGATTCCTGGCCTCATAGATCATATAGGGATCTACCGTAAAATCCTTCCGCAAAAGTGGAAGCTTTACCGCACTGCGGATCTTTGTCAGATATTCATTCTTTCCCTGGAAATAAAAGGGCTCTGTCAGCACGGAAATGGCATCCGCTCCCGCCTTTTCATATTCCTTTGCGATCTGTGTGTAAGGGAAATCCTCTGCGATCACTCCCTTGGAGGGAGAGGCTTTCTTCACCTCACAGATAAAGCGCATTCCTTCTTTCTCAAGTGCCCTTTCAAAAGGGAAACCCGTGTGAAGTTCTTTCGCCAGGGCCCTTGCGCGAACCTCTGCCAGAGGGGTTTCTGCCTTCTGTGCTTCCACCCGCTCTCTGGTGGCTTTTGCAATCTCATCCAAAATCATATCCATACCCCTGTCTACTTCCCGGTCTCCTGCTGTCTGTTGGAAAGTTCCACAAACTGCTCCAGTTTTGCAAGGGCCTTTCCGCAGTCAATGGTTTCCTGCGCCAGCTTTACACCGTCTCCGATGGTTTCAGCCTTCCCTGCCACATAGAGTGCTGCGCCTGCATTCAGGACAGCCGCATCCCGCTTGGGACCTTTTTCTCCTTTTAAGATCGCCAGGGTAATCTGTGCATTTTCCGCAGGAGTACCGCCTGTCAGATCCGCCTTCTCGCATCTTGCAAGGCCGAACTGCTCCGGCGTGATCACATAAGAAATGATCTTTCCATGGTCGATCTCACAGACACTGGTGGGTGCGCTGACAGAAATCTCATCCAGCTTATCCTGTCCGTAAACCACCATGCCCCGCTTGATCCCCAAATTGGAGAGCACCTTTGCCATGGGTTCCAGCATGCTTTCATCATACACGCCCATGATCTGCAGGGCAGGACTTGCGGGATTGGCCAAAGGCCCCAGGATGTTAAAAATGGTACGGATGCCCAGTTCTCTTCTGATACCGCCCACATACTTCATGGCCGTATGATACTTCTGCGCAAACAAAAAACAGAGTCCTGCTTCTTTTAAGACCTTTTCGTTTTCTTCCGGCCCCAGGGAAATATTCACACCCAGCGCCTCCAAACAGTCTGCCGCACCGGACCTGGAGCTTGCCGCCCGGTTTCCATGTTTGGTGACAGGCACTCCTGCCGCTGAAATGATCAGGGATGCCGTGGTGGAGATATTAAAAGAGTTAGCGCCGTCCCCGCCGGTTCCCACGATTTCCAGCGTGTCCGTTTCCGCGTGTACCTTGAGGCTGTGATTGCGCATCTCCTCTGCGGAGCCTGTGATCTCGTCTATCGTCTCTCCTTTCATGGCAAGCGCTGTCAGATACGCACTTTTCTGTACATCGTCCGCCTCGCCGTTCATGATCTCGTTCATAACTGCCTTGGACATCTCATAGCCGATATCTTCTTTTTGGGTTAACTTTACGATTGCTTCACTGATGACCATCTTTTTGTTCTCCTTTGCTGTTTATTCGGTTATTTTAAAAAATTCTCCATGATCTTTCTACCCTCCGGCGTCAATACTGATTCCGGATGGAACTGTACGCCGTACACCGGGAACCTTTCATGCTCCACCGCCATCACTTCCCCGTCCTCTGTCAATGCAGTGATCTTCAGTTCTTTGGGGATACTCTCAGGCGCCGCTGCCAGGGAGTGATACCTTGCCACGGTGATCCTGCTGTCCATATTCCGAAAGAGCGTACTCTCCGTGTCCAGCTTAGCCACAGACTGCTTACCATGCATCAGTTGTTTTGCGTAAGTGACCTTGGCACCGAACACCTCGCAGATCGCCTGATGCCCCAGGCAGATCCCCAGGATGGGAATCTTTCCTGCAAAATACCGGATCACATCCTCACAGATCCCGGCATCCGCAGGCTTTCCCGGCCCCGGTGACAGGATGATGCGGTCAGGGGACAGTTCCCGGATCTGTTCCACTGTCATCTCGTCATTCCGTATGACTCTGATGTCCGGATTCACCGCCCCTACCAGTTGATACACATTGTAGGAAAAGCTGTCATAATTGTCTATCAAAAGTATCATTCGTCCAAACCCTCCTGCGCCTCATAGATTGCATTCTTCACGGCAGCCGCCTTCTGGATGCATTCCCGGTGCTCCTTCTGGGGGATGCTGTCCGCCACGATGCCTGCCCCCGATCTGATAAACACCTTGCCATTCTTGGAAAAAGCAAGACGTATGGCAATGCAGGTATCCAGATTGCCGGTAAAGGAAAGATATCCGATAGCTCCTCCGTAAATACCGCGCTTATTGTTCTCCAGTTCATTGATGATCTCACAGGCTCTGAGCTTCGGCGCTCCCGAAAGCGTTCCTGCGGGAAGGATGGCATCCACTGCATCCAAGGCATCCTTATCCTCCCGGATGATGCCCTTCACCGTAGAACCGATATGCATCACATGGGAATATCTTTCGATGGACATATATTTTTCCACCTCTACGGTGCCGATCCTGCTGATCTTTCCGATATCGTTCCTGCCAAGATCCACCAGCATATTGTGTTCTGCCCGCTCCTTCTCATCGGCCAGGAGTTCCTTTTCCAGCGCTCTGTCCTCTTCCTCCGTGGCCCCCCGGGGTCTGGTGCCTGCCAGCGGGAAGGTATATAAACATTCTCCTTCCAGCTTTACTAACGTTTCCGGGCTTGCACCTGCGATCTCTCCGTCTACTCCCGAAAAATAGAACATATACGGGGAAGGATTGGTGGTGCGGAGCACCCGGTAAGCATCTAACAGGCTTCCTTCCATCCTTGCCTCCAGACGGTTGGACAGCACCACCTGGAAGATATCCCCTTCCCTGATATAGTGTTTTGCCCGCTCCACCATGGCACAATACTCTTCTTCATCAAACAGCGGCTTAAATTCTTCCTTCAATCGAAAAGGGATCCTCGGTGCCTTTTCTCCTCTTTGCAAGAGCCGCTTCATGTTCTCCAGTTCCAGCACCGCCTTGTGATAATTGGCTTCCAGATCCTCCGTCCGCATATTCACTATCAGGATCAGTTTCTGGCGGTAATGGTCAAAAGCAACCACCTTATCAAAAAGCATCAGATTCACATCCTGGAAACCTTCCTCATCCTTTGCATCCAGCTTTAAGGACGGTTCGCTGTACTTGATATAATCGTAAGAGAAATATCCCACCAGTCCTCCTGTAAACGCAGGCAGATATTCCAGCTTAGGGCTCTTGTTCTCCTTGAGGATATCCCTGATATACCCTCTTGCATCTTCCTGCATCGTCCTTGTGTTCATAGGCGTCTTGATCGTTGTCCCGCCGTTGTAACAGGTGATCTCCAAAAGAGGATCATATCCCAAAAAGGAATAGCGCCCCCATCGTTTATCCGCCTCCGCACTCTCCAGCAGATACACATGGCTGCTCACATTCTTTAAGATCCGCAGCACCTCGATTGGTGTGGAAGTATCTGCGTAAAGCTCGGTGCTCACCGGAATGACTCCATAGTTTCCGGCTGATGACAATTCTCTGCATTCTTCCAGATTTGGTCTGATATTCATCCACGTTTCCTCCTGTTTCCTCCACGGCATCAAAAAATCCCGTCCATGACAGATCTTACTCTGTCAAGGACGGGATGCATCATCTACATCTCGCGGTGCCACCTTGCTTCACGTCAAACTACGTGCACTTATCAGGATACCATCATATCCCTGGCAATTTACGCATGCCTCACGTCGCAGAATACTCAAAGCCTTCACTTCTTTCCCTGCGCCCTCCGTGGTCCATTTGGCAGTCTGCATTTCCAACCTTTCTCAGCATCCGGTCTCTCTGTAAGCGCATGTACTGTCTTTATCTCCACATCTACGGTTTTGGTCCGCTATTCATTTTTTATCATATTAACGCTTTCATGAGATAATGTCAAGCACTTTTTTTATAAGCAGGATACTTTCCTCTTTCAGAACTGTATGGGGGATACCTCCTCTGTCAACGGTTTGAATTCATAGTCCGGAAACTGCAGGATCAATTCCTCCAGACACAGGGTGGTGGGATAGACGATATCATGGGACAGCATGACCACGTTCCTTCTTCCCAAAGTACTAAATCTGGCATTCTCAAGCAGCGTCTCGGGATCATTGTGCTTTGTGGCATCCTCCAGACTGGCATTCCAGTCAAAATAGATAAATCCCCTGTCCGTCATCTCACTTATGATATCCTCATACACACTCTTATTATATGCATTGATGCTGCCCCCCGGGAACCGAAATAATTTTACTTCCACTCCCGTCGTCTCATAAACGATATCATATGCCTTCTCAAAATCTTCCAGGTAGCTTTCTTTGCTTTCATAAAGAGTCTCATAATCATGATAATTGCAATGGATGCCGATGGTATGTCCCTCTTCTGCGATACGTTTTGCCACCTCCGGGTGCTTCTTTACATTCTCTCCCACCACGAAAAATGTGGCCTTGATATTATATTCTTTTAAAATATCCAGCACGGTATTGGTATTTTCCGCAGAAGGCCCGTCATCAAAGGTCAGATACATGGTCTTGGGAAAGAAGAACAGATCAATGCCGGAGACAATGCCGTCGACGATCCGGTCCTGATACTCTGCAGAAACCAGTTCTCCTCTTTCTTTGGCATTGGAGAGAAAACCTGTTTCTACCAGGCAGGAAGGCATATCCGTCTCTCTTGTCACATACAGGGATTCATCCTCCACCACCCCTCTGTCCCCTGCTCCGGTCTTCTGGGTGGTATACATCTGGATCAGGCTTGCAAGCCTCCTGCTGTCCCCCCCTTCCTTCTGTGCGCTGTACCAGGTCTCAATCCCCCAAACGGAGCTGATCTCACAGGCATTCTGATGGATGCTGATATAGGCATCGGCACCTGCATTGTTGGCACACTCCACCCTCTCTTCCAGCGTAAGTCCTGTATCAAGCGCCCTGGTAAGCTGTACCTGATAGCCCAGCTCCTTCAGTCTGCTTTCTGCGGCCTCTGCGATTTTCAGGTTCACATCCTTTTCCAGGATACCGTCTCTGGAACAACCCTCATCGCTGCCTCCGTGTCCCGGATCGATCACAATGAGAATGTCCTCCGGCTTCTTTGGTATCTCCTTTGCCACACCTGCCAGATAAAGGGACTTTGGCTCCCCAAGACAATTTTCCCCATAAGCCATCCCATCCATGACAGGCACGGGCAGATCTCCTCCGGAAACATCCTCTGCGCCCCGGGCCAGCACCGTGGGCGGTGTCTGGATACTGCCGTTTTCTCCCGGATAGCCGTTCATGGCCGTGCTTCCCATAAACACTGCCAGCAATGCACCAAGTACTGTCTTTGCCAGGACGCATTTCCATTTTCTGCGTCCATATCTCTTTTTGTAATAGCTCCCTGCATCTTCAATGTACATTCCCGATCTTCCCATTGGTATCGCTCCTCGCTTCAAAAGGCATCCGGGTGTTGGTTCCAGGGATACAGCAAAGCTCCCGGTCTGCCTGGCTTCTTTATACCAAGCATAACCGGGAGCCCCGTCATAACTTCATATTTTTTGCATAAGACCTTCATGATTTTTGCATACATTTGGCATCATTTGGAGATTTTCAAAAACAGTTCATCGATTCCCTCATAAAAACCGACAGTGACCACCGTATTGCCTGTCTCCATTCCGGGGAACCGGTACTTTTTGAAATAGGGCGTGGTCTCCAACAGCGGATTGTCCGCCTCATACTCCTCCATTCCCGTAAGCTCCAGATATTCACTCCATTTCTCCACCAGATCATCCGGGTCCGTATCCGACCATTTGCGCTCAGTACGGACATAGAACTCATAGATCTTTCCGGTATCCGCATCGATATACAGATCCAGGATGCGATTGTTCTTATCCGCATTCTGCTGACTGGTGGACAGACTCACCTTCCACACAGACATATTGTTCCTGGGCTCCAGCACATCAATGGCGGAATAAAGCACAGTGCTGTAAGCAGAAGCATCTACCGTGCGCACCTCCTTATGAAGAATGCCCAGTTCCTTCAAAGTGTCGATCTCCCGATTACAGATCCCATAAATCTCCTCATCTGTGATTTCCTTGCCGGAAGGCCCCTGACGGTTCACCACAAAAGCATAAGCCCCCGTCAGTTCCTCTCCGATCCCTTCATAGACAGGCTCTGTACTTTCCACTCTGGTTTTAGAACTTTGCTCGCTCTCCGGAAGCACCTGATTATTCAGGCATTTTGCCAGTATGAACAGCTTTTCGTTACTGTTCAGTACATAACGATATCCCTCGCTTCCGCCTTCCACCTGTTCCACAATAATATGATTCAAGGTTGCCCTGTCTTTATATCCGGCCAATACCTCAGGCCCCCACAGGGCAGACAGGACCACAAGGACTGCAGCGACCACCAGACCCGCACTAATCAGTTTTCTGTGTTCCATCAACAGTCACCTCCTCACAGGGCAGCGTAAAGCCGAACAGACTGCCTTCTCCCACCGTACTTTCTATCACCAGCTCACTGTGATGGAGCTTTAAGATCTCCGTACAGAGTGCCAGGCCCAGCCCTGCACCATTCTTGCTGCGGGCCCGGGACTTATCCACCATATAAAAAGCTTCCGTGATCTTTCTCTTCTCTTCCTCGGGGATGCCCACGCCATAGTCTCTTACCCCAAAGAAATAGCCGTCTTCCCCTCTTAATCCCTGAAGTTCTATCACTGCCTTGCTGCCATCCTCCGTGAAGGATGCCTTATAGGCATTGTCCGTCAGATTTAAGAGCACGGATTTTAACAGATTGGCCTCCGCCCGGATCTTTCCCTTGTCATAAGCAACCCGAAGCTCCACATCCTCCTTTTCCCCAAACATATCCCTGATATACTCAAACAGGACTGCCACATCCACATCCTCAAGCTTGATATCACCGCGCCTGGTGACAATGATATCCAAAAGCCGCAAGGACATGGTTTCCAGACGTTTTCCCTCCGTATAGATATAATTTGCCGACAAAAAGTGCTTCTCCTCATCCAGCTTACGGGACCGCAACAGATCCGCATAGCCGATAATGGCTGTGAGAGGCGTCTTAAGTTCGTGGGAAAATGCCGCTATGAAATCTTCCCTGGCACGGATCTCCTCCTCCAGCTTGTGGATATTCTCTTCCAGTGCAGCCGCCATGTAGTTGAAATCACAGGTCAGTTGTCCCATTTCGTCATTGCTGATCTGCTGTGCACGGGAGCTGTAATCTCCCTCTGCCATTTTCCTGGCCGCCCCTGTCAAAAGCCGGATAGGTCTTGTCAGCCAGGCTGCGATAAAGAAGGTGACCACGGAACCTACAAGCAGCATGGCAAAAGTCAGATTCCTGTACACCGCAAACCCCTGGGTGCGCTCCTCAAACACTCCCGTCACATCCTTCATGGTCTCCAGATACAGAATGCGGTCTAACGCGTCGATCACGGTTCCCGTCTGTACATAGTAGCGTTCTCCCTGTCTGATGACCTGATAGATCCTGGTATCCTCCTGTATCTGCATCAAAAACTCCGTATCCTCCACAAAACCTTCACTGGCATAGAGCACCGTCCGGTTCTCATCGGACAATCTCAACAGTCTGCCTGTCCCCTGTCCGCCTTTCTCCAGATTGGAGCCGATCTCCTCGATGGTAGAGTCCTGGAGCACATCGTATTTAGAAGGAATATTCAGTGCAGCCGTCTCAAAAGCAAACTGCAGGATACTGCTCTCGTCCATGGCCTGTCCGATTTCCCGGTTCATAGAAGTATCGAACACAAAATTCACGAAAAAATATCCGCCCATCCCAAAGGCCGCAGCCATGATGATAATGGTCCAGATCAATATCTTATGTGAAAACTTCATACCCTTATACCCTTTCCGTCTCCGGTCATATTTCCAGGCGGTAGCCTACTTTGTATACTGCCACCAGATTGTTCTCCCAGCCCATCTTCCGCCTAAGCCTCTGCACATGAAGCTCCAGGGTACGGCTGTCTGCAAAATATTCATCCTCCCATACCTTCTCATACAGGGTCTCCTTGAAAAGAGCCACGTTCTTATTCTGGATAAACAGCACCAAAAGCCCGTACTCTTTGTTGGTAAGCACCACCGGCTTTCCTGCCCTGGTCACCTTTCTGGCTTCCAGGTCCACTGTCACATCTCCCGCCTGCAATATCCTCTCTGTCTTGTGGAAACGGCGCAACACCACTTCCACCCTTGCCACCAGTTCCACCACCTCAAAAGGCTTTGCCAGGTAATCCTCCGCTCCCAGCTTCAGTCCCTTGACCTTATCACGCACATCACTCTTGGCTGTAATGAAGATCACAGGTATCTTTAACGGTCGGATATATTCCATGATATCGAACCCGTCAGCTCCGGGCAGCATGATATCCAAAAGGATCAGATCAAATTTTTCGCTCTCTATCAGATCCAGTGCCTCCAGACCGTCCTGCACGCTGCGGCAGTGATATCCCGCTGCTGTCAGATTGATATCGATCAGGTCACAGATCGGCTTCTCATCATCCACGATCAGTATCTTAATCATTCTTCCGTCTTCCAACCCCAATATTCCCGTATTTTTATTACCAGTTCCTCCATGGTAAGTTCCTCCATGGCCGGCTCATTTGTCTCCTTATAGTACTCCTCAAATCCCTTGTCGATATCAAAACCGCCGGTCCTCTGGTAATAGATGGCACAGCGGCTCTCCACCACAAGCTGTCCGTCTGCTCCTTCTTTGCTGTAACGTGCCGACACCACCAGATCCTTCATGCCGTCTCCGTCCAGATCCAGACCCTTGATGCCACGCAGGGAATACAGGTTATCATAATCCCCCATGGGCTGGAAACTCCATACGATGTCGCCCTGCTCATTTACCAGATAGATCATAAAGATATCATACTCTGACAGACGGAAGGTTCCCGGGACCACCTTAAGCCTCCCCAGCTTCTCAAATTCCCTGGTATAGCACTGCTCCTTGATGATGGAAAAACCATTGTCCAAAAGCTCCTCCAGCGTGGTGGCTGTATACAGGAATTCTGCGGAATTTCCGTCCCTCACAAAGGAAAGGATGCAGTTGGCACTCTTGTTCATGCCAAACCGGTTGATCTTGTCGGAAATACGCCAGTCTCTGTAAAAGGACTGCTCCTTTTGGAACAGCACATCCCCCACCTTGTATTCTCTGCCGGCATACTCTCCTGTATCGTTGACACATTTCGTCAACAATATGATGTCGGTAAACCCATCCCGGTCAGCATCCTGGAAGGACACGGAAGCAATATCCCTGTTTGGCTGCCCAAGCACACCCAATATGCGGTTGTTGGTCTCCAGCTGGTTGGTCTTGTACAGGATATCACCTTTCCCATCCGCCAAAAAAACCGCCATCCTGTGATACCGTTTGTCCATGGCAGGCAGGAAAGTCAGTTCCTCCTCCCCAAAGGACTCAAAGACCACCGGGAAGATGTGGGCTTCTATGATATCGTAACCATTCGCCTCGATATCCTCCCGCCTTCTGATTGCCTCAAACCGTCCCTCATACTCTCTATACTCCTGCAGGATGTTATCCGTGGCAGCGCTGACCGGGATACAGACCCGGGTTCCCAGCAAAAATATCCACAGGATCACTGCCACGCCCCGGCACAGCCGCAAGCACACGCCTCTGTGTCCCTGAGGGTTTCCACCAATGTACATACGATATCACCTCCCCGCTATTTTCTGTGAAAAGTATAACATCTTGTCGAAATTTACTCAATGCTTTTTCCGATTTGATGCAAAGATGATGCAAAAAGCCCCCGGCAGCAGTTTCTGCCGGAGGCTTTATATTTTTGTGATTGTGTTATAGAGGCCGGACTATACTAAACGCACCGTCTCTCTTGCAATGGCAAGCTCTTCGTTGGTAGGGATCACCATAACCGTGGTCTTGCTGTCGGGAGTGCTGATCACGATATCCTCACTGCGCTTGTGGTTTGCTTCCTGATCGATAGCCACTCCAAGATAACCCAGGTATTCACATACCATGGTGCGCACCAGAGCTGCATTCTCGCCTACACCTGCGGTAAAACAGATCACATCCACACCGTTCATTGCTGCCACATAAGAGCCGATATACTTAGCCACGCGGTAGCAGTAGGTCTTCAGAGTGCGGGTAGCATTTGCATTGCCTTCATTATGTCCTGCTTCCAGATCACGGAAATCGGAAGAAAGATTATCGGAAAGTCCCAGTACACCGGACTTCTTGTTTAAGATGGTCATGATCTCATCAATGTTCTTGCCTTCTTTGTGAGCAATGAACTCGATGATCGCAGGATCGATATCTCCGGAACGGGTACCCATGATCAGTCCCTCAAGAGGAGTGAGTCCCATGGAGGTATCCACGCACTTGCCGTTCTTTACGGCAGAAATGCTTGCACCGTTGCCCAGGTGGCATACGATGATCTTTAAGTCCTCGTAGTTCTTTCCCAGATCCTCAGCAGCCTTCTTTGATACGAAAGAATGGCTGGTGCCGTGGAAACCGTATCTTCTGATCTTGTACTTCTGATAGTATTCATAAGGAAGACCGTACATATAGGCTTCCTCAGGCATGGTCTGATGGAATGCGGTATCAAATACAGCTACCATGGGGGTATTGGGCATCAGCTCCTTGCAGGCATTGATGCCGATGAGGTTTGCAGGATTGTGGAGAGGTGCCAGATCGTTGCACTCTTCAATGGCCTTCATCACCTCGTCATTGATAACGGTGGAAGCTGCAAAATTCTCGCCGCCATGCACCACACGATGTCCTACCGCACCGATCTCATCCAGGCTCTTGACCACACCTGTCTTTTCATTGGTCAATGCCTCCAACACCAGGCGGATCGCTTCCGTATGGTCAGGCATGGGGGTGGTGGTAACTTCCTTCTCACCGCCTTCGGGAGCATATGTGATCATGCTTCCGTCAATGCCGATCCTCTCACAAAGACCCTTTGCGATACACTTTTCCGTATCGGAGTCGATTAACTGGAATTTCAGGGATGAACTTCCGCAGTTGATAACTAAAATATTCATTTCTGTTTTCCTTTCCTTCTGTGCTTATTGGATGTTCTGCCGACCGGGCGCTATACCAGCTGTGCCTGTACGGCTGTCAGGGCTACTACACCTACGATATCTTCCCAGGAGCATCCGCGGGACAGATCGTTGACAGGCTTTGCGATACCCTGGAGCATGGGGCCGTAAGCCTCTGCACCGCCCAGTCTCTGTACCAGCTTGTAACCGATGTTGCCTGCATCCAGGTTGGGGAAGATCAGGACATTGGCCTTGCCGTTTACAGGGCTTCCGGGTGCCTTGGACTTGGCAACACTGGGAACCAGTGCAGCATCCAGCTGCAGTTCGCCGTCCAGTACAAGATGAGGATATTCCTCATGGGCGATCCTGGTAGCCTCCACTACCTTGTCCACCAGAGCATGCTTTGCACTTCCCTTGGTGGAGTGGCTCAGCATTGCGATAACGGGCTTGGGGCCAACCAGTGCCTTGAAGCTTCTGGAGGAGGAATCTGCGATGGCAGCCAGCTCCTCTGCGGTAGGGTCCTGGTTCAGACCACAGTCAGCAAACAGGAACGCACCGTTCTCGCCAAGTTCCTTGAACTGGGTATCCATTACGAAGAATGCGGATACCAGCTTCACACCGGGAGCCGTCTTTAAGATCTGCAGGGCAGGTCTTAAGGTATCAGCTGTGGAGTGGCACGCACCGGCTACCATGCCGTCTGCGTCATTTGCCTTTACCATGACGATACCGAAGGTCAGATAATCCTTAAGCAGGATCTCTCTGGCCATCTCAGGGGTCATGCCCTTTGCTTTTCTGGTCTCATATAATAAATTCACATAATCATCTAACTTGGGAGTTGTGGTAGGATCAACAACGGTCACACCGGACAGATCTACTTCCAGCCAGCCGGCACCATCCATGATCTTCTCTTCATTACCGATCATTATGATATCAGCGATGCCCTCTTCCATCAATTTTGCAGCTGCCAATAAAGTTCTCTTATCATTTGATTCCGGCAGTACGATTGTTTTCTTGTCGAGTCTTGCTCTCTCCTTAATCATGTCAATATATGACATATCCATTCTCCTTTCCGGCGGTCTGACCGCTTTCCCTTATGTTTTCCCAGCTTAAAAAGCATTCGTTTGCACAGTTTTATCTTAACAAACGGAGATATTTATATTATACTAAATACAAGAGTAAGAAACAAGGCAAAATATTCCATTCCATGTACATTTTTGAATACAAAGAAAGGAAGATCCCTTATGAAAGTAAACGGTATCGTCGCTGAGTACAATCCTTTTCACAACGGTCACAAATATCATCTGGAAGATGCCCGCAAGCGCAATGGCGCTGACTATACCGTGGTGGTCATGAGCGGCAATTTCGTACAGCGCGGCGCCCCCGCTCTTTTGGACAAATTCAGCCGTGCCCGCATGGCCTTATCCTGCGGCGCCGATCTTGTGCTGGAGCTCCCCGTTTTCTATGCGGTTTCCAGCGCAGAATACTTTGCCACAGGTGCCGTCGCCCTCCTTGACAAGCTGGGGGTGGTAGATCACCTCTGTTTCGGAAGCGAATGCGGGGATCTTGCCATCTTAAGCCGGATCGCACATATCCTGCTGACAGAGCCCGCAGAATACACAGCTCTGTTAAAGGACAACCTGAAACAGGGACATTCCTATCCCAATGCCAGGACCGGAGCCCTGATCCAGTACGATCCCTCCTTAAGCAGTTCCAGGGATGTGCTCTCTTCCCCCAACAATATCCTGGGGATCGAATACCTGAAAGCCTTAAAAAGACGGGAAAGCACTATCCTGCCGGACACCACTCTGCGCATCGGTTCCGATTACCGGGATAAGCGCCTGGGGGATCACCAGAGCTCTGCCCTGGCTATCCGCCACGCCATCTCCTCCGGGCAGGACCATTCCTTCCTGATAAACCAGATGCCGGAATGTGCCTACCAGATCACCAAAAAGGCGTTAGAGCAGTCATTGACTCTTGAAGTCAACGACTTTTCGGCAGCTCTCCACTATAAACTGTTACAGGAAAAAGAAAAAGGATACACCGAATACCTCGATGTATCCCCGGATCTGTCCGAGCGCATCTTAAACAACCTGGACGATTTTACCGGCTTTCAGGATTTCTGCGACCTTCTAAAGAGCAAGGATATGACTTATACCCGCATCAGCCGATGTCTTTTGCACATTTTGCTGGATATCAGGACCTCTGCCTTAAACAGTTACCGTTCTATGGACTATGTTCCTTACGCCAGAGTGTTAGGTTTTCGCAAAGAAGCCTCCCCTCTGCTTGCCGCCATCAAGGAACATGCTTCCATCCCCCTGATCACCAAGCTTGCGGATGCCGGGACACTGCTAGGGTCCGAAGCCTACAATATGTTACAGCGGGAGCTTTCCGTCAACAGCATCTATCAGAGCGGACTTTCCTTAAAATCCGGCAGACCCATGCCCAACGAATACCGCACTCCCATCGTGATCCTCTAATTCTTAAAACTGTGGATGGGTGCCGGGATCCTTCCGCCGCGGTTTACAAAGGCATCGCAGGAGAACGGATTGACCGGCATGATGGGCGCATGGCCCAGCAGTCCGCCGAATTCCACGTTCTCTCCCACACCCTTTCCGATCACGGGGATCAGACGCACCGCTGTGGTCTTCTGATTCACCATGCCGATAGCCATCTCATCCGCAATGATACCGGAAAGTGTGGTTGCCTTGGTATCTCCCGGCACTGCGATCATATCCAGGCCAACGGAACATACGCAGGTCATTGCCTCCAGTTTTTCCAAGGTGAGGGCGCCGGCGGTCACCGCATCGATCATACCCTGATCCTCGCTGACCGGAATGAAGGCACCGCTCAGTCCACCCACATAAGAGGAGGCCATGACCCCGCCTTTCTTCACCTGGTCGTTCAACAGGGCCAGAGCTGCGGTAGTGCCCGGTGCCCCTGCATATTCCAAACCGATCTCACAGAGAATATCAGCCACACTGTCTCCGATGGCAGGGGTCGGTGCCAGGGACAGATCTACAATGCCAAAAGGTACATGTAACATCTTGGACGCCTCTTTGGCCACCAATTGTCCTACACGCGTTACCTTGAAAGCCGTTTTCTTGATGGTCTCACAAAGCACCTCAAAATTTTCCCCTCTCACAGTCTCCAGCGCAGTCTTTACCACACCGGGACCGCTGACCCCTACATTGATGATCTTATCCGCTTCCGTCACGCCGTGGAAAGCACCTGCCATGAACGGATTGTCATCCGGTGCGTTGCAGAATACCACCAGCTTGGCACAGCCCAGGGAATCCTCCTCCTTGGTATATTCTGCAGTCTGTTTTATCACCTCACCCATGAGTTTTACCGCATCCATATTGATGCCGGTCTTGGTGGAGCCCACATTCACAGAACTGCACACTCTCTCAGTGGTGGACAGTGCCAGGGGAATGGAACGGATCAGCAGCTCGTCAGCAGGGGTCATTCCCTTACTCACCAGGGCAGAATATCCCCCGATAAAGTTCACGCCAACTTCATGTGCCACTTTGTCCAGTGTCTTTGCAATACTTGCAAAATCCTCCGGGCTCTTACATGCCGCTCCGCCCACCAGGGCGATGGGGGTCACGGATATACGCTTGTTCACGATGGGGATGCCAAATTCTCTGGAGATCTCCTCCCCGGTGCTCACCAGATCTTTGGCCGCCTCATAGATCTTGTGGTAGATCTTATCCTGCAATCTTAAAAGATCGGAATCAATACAGTCCAAAAGACTGATCCCCAGCGTAATGGTACGCACATCCAGATTTTCTTCCTCAATCATCTTATTGGTTTCAGTTACTTCATACAAATTTATCATGTGGGAACCTTGTCCTCCTATCCAATCAGATTCTTGCACTCTTCTGCGCCTGACATCAGATCCTGTGCATCATGTCAAAGATTTCTTCCTTCTGACACTTGATCACTACACCTATCTTCTCCCCCAGGCCAGACAGTTCATCCGACATGTCTCCGAAGGACTTGGTGGCCTGGTTGGTGTCCACGATCATCATCATATTGAAATACCCTTGCACGATGGTCTGGGAAATATCCAGGATATTGATGCCATTCTCAGCAAGATAAGTACATACTTTTGCAATGATGCCCACAGTATCTTTTCCCACTACAGTAATAATCGTCTTCTTCATGTTGCGTCTTCCGCCTTTCCTGTTTTTGCTTTCTTTATTTAACTACAATTCCTTCTGTTTTGCAACAATTTTATGCGATCTCCACCACCGGAGACAATTCACTGCGGGCAGCTACCATCAGACGGAAGTCATTGGCATTGTAAGGATTCTCCCCCATGGTGATCTCCATCCGGACCGCTTCATAAGCCAGCTCCGGCAGATTGTTCTCCTTGCTCAAATGCCCTAAGACAATGGATTGGAGATGATCATGGAGCACCCGGCTAAGCAGCCTTCCTGAATTTTCATTGGACAGATGCCCTTTTTCTCCCAGGATGCGCTGTTTCAAATAATAGGGATAGGGGCCCACCTGCAGCATCTTCACATCGTGGTTGGCCTCCAGCAAAAGCGCATCCATTCCCTTGAGGCACTCCACAGTATAATCATTATATACCCCAAGATCCGTACAGATTCCCACCTTCTTATCACCGTAAGCGATCCTGTAGGCCACAGGCTGGGCTGCATCGTGGGAAATTTTCATGGGATTGACTGTCAGATCCTTTAATATGAATTTTTCATCCTCCCTGATCTCATGAAACAGAGAAGGGTCCAGTCTGCCCAGGGCACTCCCTTCCCGCAGGGCCGCTATGGTCCCCCTCGTGGCATAGATGGGAATGTTATATTTGCGTGCCATGACCCCCAGGCCGCTTACATGGTCTGCATGTTCATGGGTGATCAGGATGCCGTCCAGATCCCGCCCGCAAAGCCCCAGACTGTTTAAGCCACACTCTGCCCGCTTGCCGCTGATGCCCACGTCCACCAAAAGATGCGTGGCCTCAGAGCCCACATAAATACAATTGCCGCTGCTTCCGCTGGCAATACTGCACAATCTCATTTTCTATCTGTCCTTCCAACTATCTTTCCTTCCAGTAAATATCCAGCACATCACCCTCATGGAGTTCTTTCATGTATTCTGCCGGCTCTCCGTTCAAGAGTGTGACAATATCCCTTCCCGACGAAGCAGTCAGATCAAACCGGATATAATCAAAAACATCCACAAACACATAAGAAGCCTTTCCCTGCAGTGTCACAGACTCCTTGTTCACCGTGACTGTGAGGGGTCCGGGCTCAGAAAGGTTGTCCTGCACTTCTGCCCCGTCATCCTCCGGCAAGCTGTCATATGTCATCTCCGGCTGTTCCATATCAAAAGAAACCGTGAAATTCTCATACACTTTGGTATCGTCCCGGGCAGGCACGTCGTTCACAAGCACCCTGTTTCCCATGGGTACATCCAGAAATTCTGCCACCTGTCTTACGGTATAGGCATTCCTTACACTGATATCGTCCCCTTCTGTGATCTGATAGAATTCATTCTCCTGTCTGCCGTTTACCAGGGCTGTCTTGGGCAGATCGATCCTTTTTCCGTTGACACAGATATGTATCTGCTCGGAAAGCTCCGGCAGACTGCCCAGCTCTAAAGCTGCCGGTTCTCCTGCTGTGGAAGCCTTCACCCTGATCTTGTCTCCATTATGGATCTGTGTATACATATCTGCCGGGTCGCCGTTAATGGTAATGACTGCCGCCTCTCCTCTGGTCCCCCGTACCATCCGCGTTTTTCCGTTGACCGTAAAAGTCAAAGGCGTTCCCCGCTTGGGGAACAGGTCCTCGTTGGGGAATGCCTGCTGCATGGCAGCATCCGCCACAGACAGCCTTCCGTTGTCATATAATTTCAATCTCTTATCATTGAACTCTGCAAAGATAAAGTTGTTGCTCTGCTCATAATAGCTTAGACAGATTCCTACCGGAGTTACCATCATGGAATCCTTGCGGGGATTCTCCAATTCAAATACGATTCCCTGCATGACCTCCTCTCCGCGGATGGCCACACGCTCCTTTACGATGCCAAGCTCCGCCGCCAGTTTCTCAGTATAACCGGGGATCATACCGCCTCCCCCTACTACGAACACTGCGCTGACCGCCTTGTCGCCGTTCAGTTCCTTGATGCATTCTGCCACCATGCGGGTCATGCTCTTTACGGAATCCTCCAACAGGGAAAGCACCTCTTTGGAGGAGATCTTCTGGGGCAGTCCCATGATATCCGTGTAGTCGATATCTTCCCCGCTTCCGGCGCTTCTCTTGATCTGTTCCGCCGTCTCAAAATCCACCAGACAGTGCTGCACAATGATATCCGTGAGGCTGTCCCCCGCAACGGGGATCATGCCGTAAGCGGTGATGGTGCCGTCCTGGGTGATGGAAATATCGCTGGTGCCCGCTCCCACATCCACCAGAGCCATATTTAACATCCGGAATTTTTCCGGGATGGCCACCTGGATCGCCGCAATAGGCTCCAGGGTCATATTGGCCACATGAAGGCCTGCCAGTTCCACGGCCTTATACAGGCCATCCACCACATCATCCGGCAGAAAGGTGGCGATCAGATCTGTCCCGATGACCTTTGCCTTGTGCCCTTCCAGATTACCGATCTGGTAGCCGTTCATATAATAACGCATGGGAGTATACCCCACACAATAGAATTTCATATCCGTGTCATTGTTGTTTTGAAATTCCTCGTAGGCCTTTTCCACGCCAAGGGTAGACAGAGCATAGATATCCTCCTGCGTCACTTCCTTCTCCGCCTCAAAACCGGCTTCCGCATAAGTGGTCACAGTGCGCAGCACTCGGCCTGCCGCTGCGATACAGACCTCCTTAAGTTCACGCCCTAACGTTTCCTCCAGTTCCTTCTTTACCAGCAAAATGGTCTCTCCCACTTTTCCGATATCGTGGATCTGTCCGTCCAGCATGGCCCTGGTCTCATGCTCCCTGCTGCACTGCGCCAACACATGAAATTTATTTCCGTTCAGATATCCCACCGTTCCCACGATGCTTCTGGTGCCGATATCCAGGCCAAATACCAGTTGACCCTGCCCTTCTCTTACTCCTGCCATGTAAAAGCCTCCAGTTTCTTGTCTATTTGACGATAGCTCTCTTCCAAAGTCCCACTGTTGTCTATGACAAAATCGCAATTCCTGCGGAATTCTTCCTCAGAAAGCTGCTGCTCCATGATCCTTTGGATCTTTTCCTCGCTGTAGCCCCGTTCTTCCCGAAGCCTCTTTGCCCGGACTCTGCTGTCCGCATAAATATACCACAATTCATCCGCCAAAGGACCGTACCCTGCCTCTATGAGCAACGCTGCCTCCACAAAGAAAAGCTCTGCTTCCTGCTTTTTTCTTGCTTCTTCCAGCTTTTGAAGCAAAAATTCCTGCACTGCCGGATGGACGATGGCGTTCACCTGATCCAGGATTTCTTTTTGGGAAAAGATCCTGTCTGCCATCACTGCCTTATCAATGTGTCCGTCTGCTCCCAGGATATCCTGCCCCAAAAGCGCCACCAGATCTGCAAAACATTTTGTCCCCGGCTCCTTGACCATATGTGCCACCTGATCCGCCAGATAGATCTCACATTTATAGTGTTTGCCGATATAGGCAAGGATCGCCGATTTTCCGGCGCCGACCCCTCCCGTGATACCTATGAATCTCATAACATCTTCCTTTGTCCGAAACCGTTTCTCCTATTTTGCCTCGTACCAGTTATCTCCTGTATGCACATCCACCTCAAGAGTCACTGCCAGATCAGCGGCCGCCTTCATATTTTCCGTGAGGATCTTACACACGATCTCCTCTTCCTTTCTGTCCGTTTCGATCAACAGTTCATCATGGACCTGCAGGATCAGCCGGGAATGGAGTCCCTGATCCCTAAGCGCCCGCCATACCTTGATCATGGCGATTTTGATGATGTCTGCCGCCGTTCCCTGTATGGGAGAATTCATAGCCACACGCTCCCCAAAGGAACGCTGCATGAAATTGGAGGATGCAAGCTCCGGCACGGGGCGCCTCCGCCCGAACATGGTTGTCACATATCCATTTTCTTTGGCATCCGCCACCAGCTTGTCCAAAAATTCCTTGACCTTGGGATAGGTGGCAAAATACTGTGCGATATATTCGGCGGCCTCTTTCCTGCTGATGCTCAGATCCTGGCTCAGCCCAAAGGAACTGATCCCGTAGACAATGCCAAAATTTACTGCCTTGGCATTGCGCCTCTGCAAATCCGTAACCTCCTCAAACGGAGTGTGAAATACTTTGGACGCCGTGATCCTGTGGATGTCTGCATCCATGCGGTACGCCTCGATCAACTGCTCATCTCCGGACATATGCGCCAGGACCCTAAGCTCGATCTGAGAGTAATCCGCATCCATGAACTCATAGCCTTCCCTGGGAACAAACACCTTGCGTATCCGCCTGCCCAGCTCCATCCGCATGGGGATATTCTGCAGATTGGGCTCCGTGGAGCTGATCCTGCCGGTGGCCGTAATCGTCTGATTGAAATTGGTGTGTATCCGCTGGTCCTCCCCGATGTAAACAGAAAGCCCGTCTGCATAAGTACTCTTTAATTTGGTAAGCCCCCTATATTCCAGGATATCTTTTACAATGGGGTACTCCTCCGACAGCTTTTCCAACACATCTGCCGCCGTGGAATATCCGGTCTTGGTCTTCTTGCCGCCCGGGATCTGCAGCTTCTCAAAAAGCACCTCACCTAACTGCTTTGGAGAATTGATGTTGAATTCCATCCCTGCCTGGGCATGGATGCTCTCCTCTAACTCCCTGATACGGTCCGTCAGCGCTTCTCCGTAAGCCTTCAACTCCTCCCGCTTTACGGCCACACCTTCCTTTTCCATATCATAAAGGACCAAAGAAAGGGGCATCTCCACCTCTTTCATCAATTGATCCATGCCGCTTTCTGCAAGCTTTTCCGAAAGGACATCAAAGGCCCGAAGCGCCACATAAGCCCCGTTGCAGAAATATTCCATACATTTGTCGGGACTTTTTTGCAAAGCCTCCGACAAAGTCATCTTTCCAAGGATCTCCGCCCTGCCCGGTATCATCATGCCAAGATATTCGAGGGCAATGGCTTCGATATCATAATCATTCTTCAGGGGATTCAAAAGATATGCCCCGATCAGGATGTCAAAATAGCGGTCCGTAGTATCCTGCGCCAGATAACCATACTGCTGCTTGATGTGAAAGGTAGTGATCCTGGTCCTTGCAGACAAAGAAAGTAGCGCTTCCACAACAGCCCGGCGCTCCTTCTCCTCCCTTGCGCCATCTGCTCCCTCCATGGCAAGACTGCCTCCGTCATCCGGCAGAAAAGACATCTGCCCCAGCGTCTGTCCTTTCTCTTTGGAAGCTGCGCCGGGTTCGTCGTGCCCGCACAGACTGTAAAATACCGTTTCTTCCTCTCCTGCCACCCGGGCACATACCGCAAGGCCGAGCAGCCGCTTATTCTCCATGACAGGAAGTATCCCCACCAGAGGTGCCTTCTGTGCCTTCTTTAAAAATGCAGTAAGCTCCTCAATATTCTCAAGTCTTCTATCCCCGGCTCTCCTGACACTGTCCTTTCTTTCCGCCCCGGAAAAACGGCTCAGATAATTCTTAAACTCCAACTGCTTGAACAGTCCGTAAGCTTCCGGCGTATAATAGTCCTCCGCCTTGGCCTTCTCATAATCCAGCGATACTTCACAATCCGTCTTTATGGTGGCTAAGACCTTGCTCAGTTCCGCAAGCTCTCTGTTCTCCAACAGGGACTCACGGATGCTCTTTTTGGAAATCTCCTCAATATGGGCATAGATATTTTCAATGGAACCATACTCTGCCATCAGGGCTGTGGCAGTCTTCTCCCCAATTTTGGGCACACCGGGAATATTGTCTGCCGTATCTCCCATGAGAGCCTTCAACTCTATGAACTGGACAGGCGTCACCTGATAAACTCTCCTGACATCTTCCGCATAGTAGTCCTCGATCTTTGTACTGCCCATCTTTGTCTTGGGAATGCGGATCTTGATATGCTCTGTAGCGATCTGCAACAGATCCCGGTCACCGGACACCAAAGAGACCTCCATGCCCTCCGCTTCCGCTTTCCTGGCCAGCGTCCCCAGGATATCGTCCGCCTCCAATCCTGCCTGCTCCATGATGACTATGTTCATGGCACGGAGGACTTCCTTCATCACAGGCACCTGTTCCCTGAGTTCCTCGGGCATAGGTTTTCTGGTGCCCTTGTAAGCATCATACATCTTGTGCCTGAAGGTCGGGGCATGAACATCGAATGCCACCGCCAGATAATCCGGCTTTTCCTCCTCCAGGATCTTAAATAAAATATTAAGGAATCCATAGATAGCATTGGTATGCAGTCCCTGGGCATTGCTCAGATCCGGCACCCCATAAAAAGCCCTGTTCAAAATGCTATGACCATCTATCAATACCAGTTTTCTGCCCATTTTTAGAACCGCCTTTCTTTTCCTTCCCAATCCTCTACAATAAAAGCCACAGCACCGCTGCCGCGATCCCTGCAGCCGCAAGGAGCTCCAATATCATTCCCACTTTCAGAAAGCTGTTGTGAAAATGCATTTTGCGCTTTGCCTCAGCAATGCGCTGATCCAGCTCCCGTTTCAGATCAAACGCATTCCCTTCCTCCAGACGCTGCATGCCTTCATTCACCAAAAACTGTATCTCCAATTCTTCCTTGCAGTTCTGGCACTCGTCAATATGGGCACTGAATTCCCGAAGCGTCAGGAAATCCATCTTTTTCTCTATAAAATCAGGGATCTTCTTCTCGAATTCTTTGCAATCCATAGTCTCTCCTAATATTTACACATACACATTTACTATACAACATATCAGTAAAAAAGGCTAGTCTTTGATTTTTAGAAACTCCTAAGATATGTTTAGAAATTCTTTCGAATTTGTACAAAGCCTGTACACATTTGCCCTATATAATGAACTTAACAACAAAGGAGCTGTTGGGTCGTCGGAGTTCCACTATCCTGTCAGCTTCGTCAAACAATTATCCTGTTTTCAGGTTCCGTGCAGTGCCTCCCTTTCCAAACACTGCCAATAGAAAAGCTGTCATTGCCTACTCCCTCCAGGCAATGACAGCTTATTTTTTGTCCTTTCGCTACAAAAAGTAACGACGCACCAGATATAAAACCAGCATATGAAGGGGATAAAATGCATAGAAGCCATACTGCAGTGCCTTGCTTTTCCCCCTCTTTTCTCCCCGATAAAGCCATATAAACAGCAACGCTCCCACCGCAAATCCCTGCGTAGTGAAATCCCATTCCCGGCCGAACATAGAAACAGGGATCGTCTGGCCCTGAAAGGTCACGATATTGAGCAGTATCATGGATATCAACTGCCCCATCCATGCAAATCTGAAATTCCGGAACACATAGAAAGCCACCACAGTCAGCACTCCCCGCAATCCATAATCCGGAAATCCTGCCACACTTCCCAGAAGGATCAGTAACAGCCATGCCGTACATGATAGCCCTTTTTTAAAGCTCTTGGCTTTTCTGAGACCGTCCATGTTACAGATCGCCAAAAGTCCCAGCAGCAAGGTAAAGAGCACATTCTGGTGAAAGGGAAAGATGGGACTTCCAATGTAAAAGAGATTAAAAGGGATCTCTGAAACCAGCGCAAAGAAAAACAGGCGCTTTGCATATTTCTTCACATCCGACGTATGAACATACCCTTCTGCGATCTGAAATGCAAAAATAGGGAACGCCATCCTTCCCACATAAGTCATCCAATTGTTGCCGGGTACTACAGAAGCCCACAGATGATCCGACAACATAAAGACCATGGCGAGTACTTTCAGTTGCTCTGCGCTGATCCCAAATTTCTTTTTCTCCTGCATTTCTTACCTCCTCAATGTTTTGATGTACACTCTCCTGAAATACCAGATCTCCGCAATGGCGGTGATGCTCCAGGAAAAGATGTACAAAAGATACAGGGACTCTATGGTCCTAAAATGTGCAAACACCGTATAGATCCACACGATCCGGAACACGCAGGACCCCATGATGACCACGATGGTTGGCACGATGCTCTTTCCCAGCCCTCTGGATGCTGCAATGGTACAATCCATAAAAGCAGAGACGCCATAGGAAAGTCCCATGATGGTCAGGCGCTTCATTCCCGCCTCCACCACTGCCTGTTCTGTTGTAAACAAAGATAAGAACCGGGGCCCGAAAGCTACGAACAACAGCCCTGCAGCCGTTCCCACAAAAAAGGAATACGCCAGGCTCACCAGATAACTCTTCTTTACCCGGTCTGTTTTTCCTGCCCCGTAATTCTGACCGATAAAACTGCCGCAGGCAGTATAGAATGCCGCCATGCCGTCATAGACCAGTCCGTCTGCATTGGCTGCAGCCGCATTGCCTGCCACCATGGTGGCACTGAAGGAATTCACCCCGGTCTGGATAAAGAGATTGGCAAGCTGAAAGATGCCGTTCTGCATGCCCGAGGGAATCCCCAGACCTAAGACAGCCTTTGCCTTGTCCTTTGTGATCCGCAAGTACTTCCTGTGCAGTCCGTAACTCTCCCCGCTCCGGAACAAAGCCCGGATGATCAAAACAGCCGAAAGATACTGGGATATGATACTGGCGACGGCCACTCCCTCCACATCCATGCCGCAGCCGATCACAAAGATCAGATTCAGGATCACGTTTACGATCCCCGCAAGCATCAGATAGAACAATGGCTTTTGGGTATTGCCTGTTGCGCTGAAAACAGCGTTTCCGTAATTGTACAATGCCAATGCCGGCATCCCCAGAAAATAGATACGCAGATACAGTACCGCTCCCTCGATCAACTCCGGCTTTGTATGAAGAAGCTGCAGGATGACACGGGCAAATCCTCCTCCCAGCAACAACAGACCCAGCCCGATCAGAAGGCTTATGATGGCAGACGTATGAACGGTTTCCCTGGTCTCCGTCTCATTTTGGGCGCCATAATAAAGGGCAACCAGCACGTTGATCCCGCCGGCCACCCCTATCAGCACTCCCGTGAACAGAGCCACCAGGGTAGTGGTGGAGCCCACTTCTCCCAATGCCATGGGCCCGGCAAACCTGCCCACCACTGCAACATCGGCCATATTAAAGAGTACCTGCAATATATTTGATACAATCAAAGGGATACTGAAAAGCAATATCTTTTTCCAAAGAGAGCCTTCTGTCAGATCCTGTCCTGTCTGCCGCATGACGCACAATTCTCCTGTACAATATGAAATCTGTCAAAATCCGACTTTCATCAGTATACTCTTTTTCCTTTTGCTTTTCAATGGATTTTACGGAACGGCTGCAATGCTCTCTTACAACTGTTTTTACTGCTGTTTCACACTGTCATCCCGCAATAACAGCAACAATCCTGTGATCAACGCCATGCCCACGGGCAGACAGATCAGGGCGCTCTTGCAGAAGCCTGCCAGAATATAGGCCACAAAAGAAATAGCGGCCACTACCACTGCATAAGGAAGCTGTGTGGACACATGATCCACATGATTGCAGGCTGCACCCGCCGAAGCCATGATGGTGGTGTCCGAGATTGGGGAACAGTGATCGCCGCATACAGCACCTGCCATACATGCGGAGATGGAGATGATCATCAACTGATGGTCGGTTCCACTGAATACAGCCACAACGATGGGGATCAGGATACCGAAAGTGCCCCAGCTGGTTCCGGTAGCAAATGCCAAAAAGCAGGCCACCAGGAAGATAATAGCCGGCAAAAAGCTCATCAGTCCCTCTGCACATCCTGCCATCACGCCTGCCACAAATTCTGCTGCGCCCAGGCTGTCTGTCATGGCTTTCAGCGTCCATGCAAAAGTGAGAATCAGGATAGCCGGCACCATGGCCTTAAAGCCCTCCGGTACGCACTCCATGCACTCCTTGAGATTCATGACCCGGCGGGCCATGTAGAACACCATGGTGATCAACAGTCCGAAAAAGCTTCCCAGCATCAGGCCTACAGAAGCATCACTGTTAGAGAAAGCACTGATGAAGTTTTCTCCTGTGAAAAATCCTCCCGTGTAGATCATACCGATGACGCAGCATACGATCAATGCAGCAATGGGAAATACCAGATCGATCACCTTGCCCTTATTCTCCTTTGCCCGGGTCTGCTCTGCCTTATCCTGTAAATCAGCCATTACATGCTCTTTCGCCTTCATGGGGCCAAATTCCACTTTTAAAAGAACCGACATGATCATAAAGAAAATCGTGAACAATGCGTAGAAATTAAAGGGGATCGCCTGCAGGAACAGGGAGAATCCATCCTCGCCTTCCACAAAACCCGTCACGGCTGCAGCCCAGGAAGAAATAGGCGCTATGATACAGACCGGAGCTGCGGTAGCATCGATCAGATATGCCAGCTTCTCACGGGATACCTTGTGCTTGTCCGTTACCGGGCGCATGACGCTTCCCACAGTCAGGCAGTTAAAATAGTCATCAATAAAGATCAATACCCCCAAGAGTACCGTGGCAAGCTGAGCCCCTGTCTTACTCTTGATCTTCTCGCCGGCAAATCTGCCAAAGGCGGCCGATCCGCCCGCTTTGTTCATCAGGCACACCATTGCTCCCAGGATCACCAAAAACACCAGGATACCCACATTCCAGGGATCTGACAATACTCCTACGATACCATCGTTAAAAATATGCAGGATGGTCTTTTCCGGCTGAAACCCCGCATAGAAGGATGCCCCGATCACAATTCCCACAAACAGGGAACTGTATACCTCCTTTGTCACCAATGCCAGCACGATTGCCACCACAGGCGGAACCAGTGCCCAAAATGTTGCGTACATTTCCATTTCCCTCACCTCTCTTATGTAATTACCAAACGGTAATATCATTGTATCTCACAGGAAACAGATACGCAACAACAAAAGAAGCTGCAGCACCGGGTAATTGATGCTACAGTTCCTCTCTAAATGCAGGAGATGGGACTTGAACCCACACATAGTCACCTACGTCAGATTTTGAGTCTGATGCGTCTGCCATTCCGCCACTCCTGCAAAATACCGCTATGTTTTCATAACAGAATTGATTTTAACATAGATAGTACTCTTTGACAAGCAATTTTTTCAATTTTGTAAACAACTTCACTATTTTTGTCTGTTCAAAAGTTCTAACAACGCTTCTTCCCCTACGCTGACCCAGGCATCCTCTTCCTCGGCATTCAGTCCCAGATACTGGGCAAGCGTCCTTTCATCATCGCTCATCCCCCACTCATAGCTGTAATCATCAATGGCTTCAAAGGGAATCTCACCGGCCAAATACAATTCCTTGTAGGTCTTCATCTGCGGTCATCCTTTCTTTTCAATATCAACAGTAATCCATCCGAATGGAAATATCATTTTCCTTCACGCAAACAGTTCCCATACTACCCACCACCAGAGGCATCATAGGTGGAAGATGGCCCAGATCCGCATCCATGATGACAGGGACATTCTTCCGTCCTGCCACTTCCAGCACGGCCCGATAGGCATCAAGCCCCATCATCTCCTGTCCAAAGCAGAGTGGACGCCCGATGAGGAAGCCTTTCACATACCGAAACCACCCTGCCTCCTCCATCTGCCACATAGCGCGCCTGATGGCAAAAACATTCAGGTCACAGGCTTCCAGGAACCATATGATTCCATCCTCTTTATATTTCTCCAAAAAAGCTTCCGTCCTGTCAAAACGAGTACCCAGAAGATTCACCAGACAATCCATGCAGCCGCCCAGAAGACGCCCCGTAAATCGAATCTCCGCACAGTCACTGCCACTCTCTTCATCCTGGTCCCACTGCACCAAACGGTCTCCCAGGAAACTTTTCAAAATACGTTTCTCGGTCACATTGTAGGGCTCCAAAGGATGCTCGGCATCCTTGCAGGATTCCTTCTCCCACTGCTCATAACCTCTCACAGTCTGTATCCGGCCTGTGAGAATGTCCATGGCATCCTGCAGGGACGCATGCCAGGGCTCCATGCCAAAAGCCGCCGCACAGGGACCGTATATAGAAGCAGTATCACACAGAGTTGCCAACAGATAGGTCATGTTGGTGTTGTCGGAATACCCCATATACCACTTAGGCTCTGCCTCTTTTATCTTTTCAAGATCCATACAGCTTAAGACTTCACACATCAGTTCTCCGCCGCCACAGGAAATCAGGCAGTCATTATGGCTGCCTGTATAGTACTGCGTCAACTCCTCTGCACACTTTTCGGGAGTATTGCTGATGCCGATGCCCGTTCCGGCATGGCAGTTGGGACCTATGTCCAGCCTGTAGCCCATCTTTGTAAACTTCTCACAGGCACTGGCAAAACCACTCCTGTAAGGTTCTATATTACACCCAAAGGACGGGGCCACAAAACCGATGGTTCCATTTTTCGGTAAAAATCCGGGATATCTCATTTACGCCTCAAAATCAATTTTATTGAAAATATCAAAACAGTCGAAGGTTGCAAAATAGTCTCTGGGAGTCTCTGCCCGGCGGATCAGTTCCACACTGCCGTCCTCCTTTAACAGAAGCTCTGCAGACTTTAACTTGCCATTGTAGTTATAGCCCATGGAAAAGCCGTGTGCGCCGGTATCATGGATGGCGATATAATCGCCGATCTCAACCTGGGGCAGCATTCTGTCTATGGCAAATTTATCATTATTCTCGCACAAAGAACCTGTCACATCATATTTGTGGTCGCAGGGCTTATCCTCCTTGCCCAGCACGGTGATGTGATGATAAGCGCCGTACATGGCAGGACGCATCAGGTTCACCGCACAGGCATCCACACCGATGTACTCCTTGTGGGTATGCTTTTCATGAAGGACCTTGGTCACCAGATGCCCGTAGGGTGCCATCATAAAACGGCCCAGCTCGGTATAGATAGCCACATCCCCCATTCCGGCAGGTACTAACACTTCCTCATAAACCTTTCTGACTCCTTCGCCGATCGCCTTGATATCATTGGGCTCCTGATCGGGGCGGTAAGGAATGCCGATGCCGCCTGACAGGTTGATAAAGGTGATGTGGGCTCCGGTTTCCTCCTTCAGCTTCACAGCCACTTCAAAAAGAGTCTTGGCCAAAGTAGGATAATACTCGTTTGTCACGGTATTACTTGCCAGGAACGCATGGATGCCAAAATTCTCCACGCCTTTTGCCTTCATCACTTTAAACCCTTCAAATAACTGTTCTGTGGTAAATCCGTACTTGGCATCGCCGGGATTGTCCATGATATTGTTGCTGATGGCAAAATATCCGCCGGGATTATACCGACAGCTTAAGGTCTTTGGCAGATAGCCGATAGTCTTCTCCAAAAAATCAATGTGGGTGAAATCATCCAGATTGATGGTGGCACCGATCTTCGCCGCATATTCAAATTCGTGGGCAGGGGTATCATTGGAAGAGAACATGATATCCTCCCCTTTGACACCCATGGCATTGCTGAGCATCAGCTCTGTCAGGGAAGAGCAGTCGCAGCCGCAGCCGTAGTCCCTTAAAATATCGATTAAGAATGGATTAGGCGTCGCTTTGACCGCAAAGAATTCCTTATAACCCGGATTCCAGGAAAACGCCTCCTTCAGTGCCCTGGCATTCTCCCTGATGCCCTTTTCATCATAAATGTGAAAAGGTGTAGGGTAAGTCCTGGTAATCTCCTCAATCATTTCTTTGGTTACGAACGCTTTCTTTTCCATTGATGTTTGCTCCTTTATATGTTGTCAGTCTGTACACCCGCCATTATGCGTTTTTTCAATCTATTCTACTTCTAAAATCATCTAATTGCAAGTTATATTTTCAATCTGCCAGTCAATGGGAGTTTCTCCATGCTCCTGCAAGAACCGGTTGGTCTTGCTGAAGGGCCGGCTGCCGAAAAATCCCCTGTATGCCGATAAGGGACTGGGATGGGGCGCCTCTAAGATCAGATGATGAGGATTGTCCAACATACTCTTTTTCATCTGGGCCGGTCTGCCCCACAGGATGAACACGATAGGTCTGTCCTGGCTATTCAGTGCCTTGATGGCAGCGTCCGTAAACTGCTCCCAGCCTTTTCCGTGATGGGAGTTGGCCTGATGGGCCCTCACTGTCAACACTGTATTTAACATCAACACACCCTGCTTTGCCCATTTCACCAGATAGCCGTTGTTGGGAATATAACATCCCAGATCATCATGCAGCTCCTGATAGATATTGACAAGTGACGGAGGGATCTCCACCTCCGGCTTCACGGAAAAACAAAGTCCGTGAGCCTGGCCCACATTGTGGTAGGGGTCCTGTCCTATGATGACCACCTTGACCTTCCCCAGAGGTGTAAGGTGGAACGCATTAAAAATATCCTCTGCCGGCGGAAACACCTGCGTGGTATTATATTCTTTCCTGACAAACTGATATAATTCTCTGTAATAAGGCTTTTTGAACTCCTCACCCAAAACGGACAGCCAGTCATTCTCTATCATTGCCATAATCAACCCTCCTTCACAGGATGCTGCTGCATTGCCGTTTCCCGGACAACTACAACCGCACACTGATGCCTCGGTCTCTTAAGTACTCTTTTACTTCCCGGATCTCCAACTCCTTGTAATGAAACAGGGATGCAGCCAATACTGCTTCTGCCTTGGCATCCTGCAAGGCTTCATAAAAATGTTCCAGTTTCCCGGCACCGCCTGACGCAATGACCGGAATGCTCACAGACTCTGCAATGGCTTTCGTCAGTGGGATATCATATCCTGCCTTGGTACCATCACCGTCCATGCTGGTGAGCAGGATCTCCCCCGCCCCAAGTTTTTCTGCCCGGACAGCCCATTCTACCGCATCGATACCCATATCCACGCGGCCGCCGTTCTTATAGATATTCCATCCGCTTCCGTCAGGACGCTTCTTTGCATCAATGGCAACTACCACACACTGACTGCCAAATTTCTCCGCGGCATCGGAAATCAGCCTGGGATTCATAATTGCTGCAGAATTGACGGATATCTTGTCCGCACCTTCCCTGAGGATCGCCCTAAAATCCTCCACCGTGCGGATGCCTCCGCCTACAGTAAAGGGAATGAACAGCTTCCCGGCAACCTCACGCACCCATTCCAACTGAGTGGCACGGCTGTCCGCCGAGGCCGTGATATCCAGAAACACCACCTCATCCGCACCGGCCCGGTCATAAGCCGCAGCAACCTCTGCAGGATCTCCGGCATCCCTGAAATTCACGAAATTAACACCTTTTACCACCCTGCCATCCTTCACATCCAGACAGGGAATGATTCTTTTTGTATGCATACGTCCGTTCCTTTCTCCGGTTTAAGCCTTCTTGGTCACCGCGATGAAATTCTGTAATATCTTAAGCCCTGTCCCCGAACTTTTCTCCGGATGGAACTGGCAGCCGAATACATTTCCCTTTTCTACCGATGCGTGAACCGTTACGCCGTATTTGGTCGTTGCAGTGACAATACTCTCATCTGCCGCCTGCAGATAATAAGAATGCACAAAATAGACAAAAGACTTTTCCGAAATCCCCTCGAACAAGGTTCCCTGATGCGGATAGCGCAGATCATTCCATCCGATCTGTGGGATCTTCAAGCCAATCTCTGCCGGGAATCTGACGATCTTTCCATCCAATATATGGAGTCCCTCCACACCGGGGGATTCCTCGCTGCATTCAAACATAAGCTGCAAACCCAGGCAGATCCCCAGAAAAGGAATCTGTTTTGCCACCACTTCTTTGATGACCTCTACCAGTTTATAGGCATGCAGTTTGTCCATGGCATCACCGAAAGCACCTACCCCCGGCAGTATGACACCGTCAGCCGACAGGATCACTTCAGGATCTCTGGTAAGGACTGCTTCCTCTCCCAAAAAAAGAATTGCCTTTTCCACACTTTTGATATTTCCCGCATCATAATCAATAATCGCTATCATGCTCTGTTTCCTTCCAAGCCACGCTTACCTGTTATTGTCTATAAATACTGTGCCGTCAAGCCCTTCCTCTTCCGGCAGCACATCCGTCAATGGCTCCTCCGGCACCCGGGAGGGTGCGGACTCATTCTCCTCAAAACCTTCTCCACCGGCAATCGCAGTCACTCTCCTGGTATAGACGATATCATCAGGTTCTGCTGCAATCTCTGCGGCCTGCTCTTCCGTCAGTCCATACTCATCCGCCAGGATGGTCAGCATCCTGTGATACACTGCCGAAACATCTTCCCCGGCATTCCACTCCGATGCGTACGCATAAAGTTTTGGATAATCCTTTACCGATTGTATCAGACTGTCCAGGGCTTTCACCCTGTCGCCCTCCTCCTCAAGGATCTCATATTCCCGCATCCAGAGCTGAATCCTTAAGATACTCTCAGACTTACTGTACATGACCTGCTCGCTCTCATTTAATGTCTTCCCGTAAAGATTCTGATAACAGGTCTGATAATCCCCCTCATAGTACGCCTTTCTTCCTTCCCTTTTACTACTGTAATCCCCCATCAGATTGGAGACGATCAGAAGCACGGCCAATCCTGAGGCACACACTGCTATAATAGGAAATATTTTCTTCAAGGAAAGCTTTTTACCGGGGTTTTCATCCACTGCCTCCGGTGCCGGCTTTTCCCTCTTTTTCTTCTCCTTTTTAGGCTTTTGGGGCTTTTTGCCCTTCTCAGGGATCTCGTCAGCTTCCCCTACAGCCCCGTCGCCATCTACAGCCGTCTTTTCTTTCTTTTTCTTTTTGGATTTTTTGGCCTTTTTGCCACCCTTCTCCCGATCCAGTTCCTCCAGAATGGCTTGATTCTCTTCTGAAAGCCGGATCGCCTCATTTCCCTGTTCTTCTTCCTCATCGTCTTCTTCTGTCAACAGGTCCAATAACTTTGCAAAAAATGACTTCTTTTCCTTAACCTTCTCTTTCTCTTTGATCTGTTCCAGGGCATCTTCTTCTGTTTCCGGGCTTGCCACCGGCAGTATCTCATCTTTTTCTGCAATGCCCATGAACAGATCCATTTCGTCCGCTATTTCTTTCGGAATGGGATCTGCGTCAATTGCAGATTCCACCGGTTCTTCCGGCTCCTCTTGTTCTTCCGGCTCCTCCTGCTTTTCCGTCTCGGTACGCTCCCGCCTTTTTTGTTCTTTTGCGGCATCTCTTTCTGCCTTTTTTGCCTCTCTTGCCTGGCGCCTCGCTTCCTTCTTTTCCAGACGGATGCGCTTTTTTTCTTCTATCTTCTGTGCTTTCTGTGCCGCCTTGTCCACTACAGTCTGGTCGGGATCTTCCTCCTGCAGAGGATCTTCTTCCCGGAACAGTTCTTCCGGTACTTTCTTTTCCCCGATCAGTTCAGCATCCTCATCGATCAAAGATTCCCCATTCTCTTCCTTCTGTAACAGAGCCTGTATCTCCTGCAGATCCTCATCCTCACTTCCCTCCAAAAGGGACATCAGATCCGGTTCCGGGGCAGGCAGTTCTTCAGACGGCAGCTCCGGTTCCTGACCGGGTCCTTGCTCCGGTTCCTGCTCCACATCCATATCCGCCTGTATCTTTTCCATATCAAAATTTCTTAATAAGCTGTCCAGGTATTCTTCTTGAGAAGGCATATCATTTCCTCCCTTTTTCGCCATAAAACACTATTGAGTATAGTTTAACACATCGATTCCAGCCAATCAATGGAATTCTTAGCAATGGAAACGGCTTTTCCCTGCAAATCTTCCGTCAATTGGTACAAAGACTCATGTACACGATAAAAAACAGACTTTTGGTTGTAGAATGCCATTTTTTCAAAAGGCCACCGGATGACTGTAGGATACCAAAGTCCGACGCCCAGCTCCAAGATCAAAAGTTTTCGGTTCAGGGTGCCCTGCAGCCAGTTGCGATACTTCTGCCAGGATTCCAGATATCCGTTCTCATCATAATGTTCCGTATAGACATTATTTAAGATAAGCTGTGCTCCACATCCGGGGCATTTTCCCAAAACATCGTCAAAGACAGAAAGTTCATAAGACCGCCCCTGTTTTACAAATTCACAAAATTCCCGCATTTGGGCAGATAATGACTCCTGTTCTTCTGCTCCCAGCTCTGTAAGCCCTTCCTTACACCCACGAACACACTGCTTTTTGTGGAACCCGCCGCAGGGAAGCGTCAACCGTTCCTGTCTCCATGGGATCTTCCGTATTATTTCATTTTCCGAAGTGGCAACTACAAAATAATTCTTGTCCGCTATACTTTCTGCCAGTTTTTCCAGAACCTGTTTCACCCGTTCATCATCTTTTTTTCGGTAAACAGAATGATAAACCGGCAGGAGAAAACTTTTGTCAGCATCTTCCAAAATCTTCTTACCTTCCTGGTATCCCGCTTCCTTCTTACAAAGATGCAATTCATCAAATTCCTCACCCAGACCGATCAAAATCATGTCCGCAGCCTGTATCTTCTCTAACAAGTCTTCTTTCATGTCATATACCTCTACATTGAAAAAGCTGGGAAACTTCCCAGCTTTTCTCTTTTCTTCCTGCCTTTATCTGTCCAGATTTTTCTCCGCCACCAGCTCATCAACAATTTTTACCAGACTGCCGATCTCCGGCTTGGACAACTGCGCATCTGCTCCCAGCGCCTCACCTTTTCTCTTCATTTCATCGTTGACCAGGGAAGAGAAAATGATCACCGGGATGTGCTGTGTTGCTTCATCGCTCTTTACCAGCTTAGTCAGTCGGTGTCCGTCCATCTCCGGCATTTCAATATCCGTGATGATACACCTTACATGCTCATCCAAAGTTCCTTCCTGCTTGCACTGACAGATCACATCATAAGCCTGCTGTCCGTTCTCTGTATGGATCAGATTATCATATCCGGCTGCCTTCAAAGAATCTACGATCAGCTTATTTAACAAAATAGAATCCTCTGCGATCAAAATCGGCACAGCACTCCTGGTCCTGCTACCCATCTCCGTTATCTCAGAAACTTTCAGACCTGTCTCCGGGTTGATATCACTTACGATCTTCTCAAAATCAAGGATGATGATCAGTTTGCCGTTCTGCTTGATGATCCCGGTTGCCACGCTTTCATCGGGGGTAGAGACCGTAACATCCGGCTTAATGATATTTCTCCAGGAAACTCTGTGAATGCCCAATACCGTGTCCACATGAAAAGCAATGTTCAGCTTATTAAAATTCGTTATAATGAAAAGCCCCTTTTGCTCAGACTCTCCCCGCCCAAGACAATTCTTCAAATCAATCGCTGTGATCATCGTATCGCGAGGCATGAAGATACCTTCAATACTGGGATGAGAATTGGGAACCGGTGTAACCGGCTGATAAGAAATGATTTCCCGGATCTTTGCCACATTGATACCGTAAGAATTACCGGCCACTGTGAATTCAAGAACTTCCAATTCATTGGTTCCGTTTTCTAATAAAATCTTTGTATCCATTTTTCCACCTCGTTACCTTTTTCGGATATCTCCAAAAGCCAAACTTCCCATTGCTCTTTTGAATATTTTATCATACCTGACCGGAAAATGAAACTATTATCTGAAAATTTTGTTTAAAATTATCACAAAAAAGAGCAGAATCTTCTGCTCCTTTAAAAATTCATTTCTATGAAAATACAATATTTTGATTGTACCCTCAAAACCGAACACCTTATCTACTCTCTCCCTGACTTCCTTCTCTTCCCCAGCCTTTCGGTTAAGCCCTCGACCGATTAGTAAATGTCAGCTCCACACATTACTGTGCTTCCACCTCATTCCTATCTACCTT
>JAGATV010000051.1 GCA_017621075.1 Lachnospiraceae bacterium | reverse complement strand
GAAGGGAGAACAAAAATGACAGATAAGGTAATTGAAAACAATCAGGTAACGGTTATGGGAGAGATCGTAAGTGAATTTTCCTTTAGCCATGAGATTTTTGGGGAAGGATTCTACATGGTGGACGTAAGGGTGAAGCGTCTGAGCGAAAGCTATGATATTATCCCGGTGATGGTGTCGGAGAGGCTTTTGGACGTATCTGCCAATTATATAGGAATGCTGATCTGCGTCAACGGTCAGTTCCGTTCCTATAACCGCCATGAGGAGCGCAAGAACAGACTGGTGCTTTCTGTGTTCGCAAGGGAAGTGGAATTTGTGGAAGAATTGGAGGAAAGTGCCAGGACCAACCAGATATTTTTGGACGGATATATATGTAAGGAGCCGATCTATCGAAAGACTCCTTTGGGCAGGGAGATCGCAGATCTGCTTTTGGCGGTGAACCGGCCTTACGGCAAATCGGATTACATTCCCTGTATCTGCTGGGGACGCAATGCCAGATATGCCAACAACTTCAAGGTGGGAGAGCGCTGCGCCGTATGGGGAAGGATACAGAGCAGGGAGTACATGAAGAAACTGGATGAAGAGCATGTGGAAAAGAGAGTGGCTTTTGAAGTGTCAGTGAGCAAGCTGGAGCTGGTAAACGAACCGCAGCCTCAGTCCGGTGCGTTTGTAGTGGAGGGTTAGCCGCAAATCTGTAAAAGTTGCCAAAAACAGGAAGTCATGCTATAATCACTTCATATTTGTTTAAAAGTATGCTGAGAGGTAGCAGATGGAAAAGGGAATGATTTATATTTATACCGGAGACGGCAGGGGAAAGTCACCTGCAGCTCTGGGAAGGGCTGTTCAGGCAGCAATCGAAGGACAGAGTGTGGTGATCATCCAGTTTTTGAAAGGAAAAGGGCTGGGGGATTCGGAATTTTTGCGCAGGCTGGAGCCGGAGATCAAGGTATTTCATTTTGAAAAGTCCGATGGGAATTATGAAGAGCTTTCCGAGGAAAAGAAGCAGGAGGAGATCGCAAACATCAGAAACGGCATCGGATTTGCCAAAAAGGTCCTTACTACGGGAGAGTGCGATCTGCTGATCCTGGATGAGTTCTTGGGACTGGTGGAGAAGAAGATCATCTCTGTGGAGGAACTGAAGGCTATGTTATCCTGCAGGGCAGAGACCAGTGTGATCCTGACGGGGATCAACCTCAGTGATGAGATCTGCGTCCTGGCAGATGAGGTTTCCAAAATTGAGACGGTGAAATTTAAGGTTTGGGAATAAAGCCGTTGACAGTTATATCCTGAGATGATATGATAGGCTTAAATATGAAGAGGATAGAGGTTGCGTGTTTCAAGAGTATTTTTTCTGATGTGGCAGGCACATGCGAGGAAGAAAGAAAGGGGAGGACGCCGAAAGAAAGGATCGACTGCAGATTGTTTCTTGGGCATAGGGTCAATAACTCTATGACTGTCATCTAGCAATAGATGGGGTGCTATCAAGAGGATATCGATGACATTCGTGTATCATCCGCCGGCGCCGCAGGGTGCCGGCTTTTCTATTCTTCTTTCTATGGCAATATTACAGTGGCAGTCCGAAAGATGCGGACGGAATGGAGGAAATCATGGCAGTTTTTAAAGGTGCAGGTGTAGCCATCGTTACACCCATGAAGGCAAATGGAGAGGTGAATTATGAGAAATTCGCAGAACTGATCGAGTTCCAGATCGCCAACAAGACCGATGCGATCATCGTGTGCGGGACCACAGGCGAGGCATCTACCCTGACTCATGAGGAGCATCTGGATGCGATCAGATTTTGTGTGGAGACTGTGGCAGGAAGGATCCCCGTTATTGCAGGGACCGGCTCCAACTGCACAGAGACCGCAGTATATCTGTCCACCGAGGCTGAAAAGTATGGTGTGGACGGTCTTTTGTTGGTGAGCCCCTATTATAACAAAGCGACACAGAACGGTCTGTATGCCCACTTCAAGACTGTTGCGGAGTCCGTAAAGATTCCGGTGATCCTTTACAATGTGCCCAGCCGTACAGGATGCAATATCCTGCCGGAGACTGTGGTAAGACTCTGTAAGGATGTGGACAATATCGTAGGTGTGAAGGAAGCAAGCGGCAACATCAGCCAGATCGCACACCTGGCAGCTATCTCCCACGGCTATGTGGATATTTATTCCGGAAATGATGACCAGATCGTGCCCATCCTGGCTTTGGGCGGTGTCGGTGTCATCTCTGTTCTGTCCAACGTGGCTCCTGAGCAGACCCATGAGATTTGTCAGAAGTTTTTTGACGGAGATATTGAGGGAAGCCGCAGGATGCAGTTGGAGGCACTGGATCTGTGCAATGCGCTGTTCTGTGAGGTGAATCCGATCCCTGTCAAGAAGGCGCTGAATCTGATGGGCATGGAGGCAGGACCTTTGAGAATGCCTCTTTCCGAGATGGAGGAAGCCAATGCCGACAGGCTCAAAAAGGCTATGACAGCTTACGGCATCTTGAAATAGGAGGATGAGAAATGACCCGGATAATCATGCATGGTTGTAACGGAAAGATGGGGCAGGTCATCAGCAGAATGGTCTCAGAAGATCCCGATGTCCAAATGGTGGCGGGCATTGACGCCAAGGATGACGGACACAATCCCTATCCCGTATATACAGATATTGAGGCTTGCGATGTGGAGGCGGACTGTCTGATAGATTTTTCTGCTGCGGCTGCGGTGGATAAGATGCTGGATTACTGTGTGGCAAACAGACTCCCCTGTGTACTCTGTACCACGGGACTTAGCCAGGAACAGCTTAAGAAGGTGCAGGAGGCATCCGAGAAGGTAGCAATCTTAAGATCTGCCAATATGTCTTTGGGAATCAATATGCTGCTTGCACTTTTAAAGGAAGCGGCAGGCATCCTGGTCCCTGCCGGATTTGATGTGGAGATCGTGGAGAAGCATCATAATCTGAAGGTGGATGCACCCAGCGGAACGGCTCTGGCTCTGGCGGATTCCATCAATGAGGAGTTTGATAACCAGTACGAATATGTTTATGACAGAAGTGGCAGGAGAGAAAAACGGCCGAAGAAAGAAATCGGTATCAGCGCTGTGAGAGGCGGCACCATCGTGGGGGATCACGATGTGATCTTTGCCGGTGAGGATGAGGTCATCACTTTCTCCCACACGGCATATTCCAAGGCAGTTTTTGGCAAAGGCGCCGTACAGGCCGCAAAGTTTCTGGCCGGTAAACCGGCAGGACTCTATAATATGAGCAATGTGATCGAGGCTGCCATGTAGTTTAAGACAGATCCCTGAATGATAGAAGGAAAAAGGAGGCATCCTATATTGAAGTCACTTCAATAGGACAGCCTCCTTTTTGCAGGTGTTTACCGTTACTGGGTGGTAGCGGCATTGCCGGTGCCTACGTTGTCGGTTGCAGTGTTGTTGCCGTTTCCGATCAAGTCATTGGTGATATCGGATACTCCGTTGGCTGCATCCTCTACCACGTTGCCTACGGCATTGCCGGCGTCGTCCAGAAGGGAATTGCCGTCTCCGACTGTGTTTCCGTTGACATCCGTATGAGTGCCGTTGGTGACACCGTTATTGGTACCGTTTTCAGTGCCGTTGGTACCGGCATTGTGATTGGTGGAAGTACCGTTGCCCGTGGTATTGCCGTTGTTTGTAGCAGTACCGTTATTTCCGTTGTTGCTGCCGTTTGTGGCAGCGGTGTTAGATTCTGTCTGCGCACCGCTGCCGGCCATACTGCCGGAATTGTTGTTCTTCTTATTATCATTGGTACATGCGGTAGCCATGCACATGTATACCAGTACAAGGCCGAGTACAAGAAGTTTTTTCATAATATCCTCCATTCTGTTACCCTGTTCTTTTTCACAGCCTGTCCCTAAAAGGAGACGGCTGCTGTGACAATAGTATATGCGGGTCCTGGCAAAATATTCAGAAATTTTCATGGATGTTTCAAGGGAGTCATGCTATAATAGACCATGTTCGGAAAAAAATATCTGTAACGATAAAAATGTTAAATAAGGAAGGCCGGGATCATAGATGGAATTCAGACCTTGTATCGACATTCATAACGGAAAAGTAAAACAGATCGTGGGCGGCACCCTGCAGGATCAGGGGGATCTGGCCCGGGAAAATTTTGTGTCAAGCCAGGATGCAGCCTTTTTTGCTTCTCTGTACAGACAGGCGGGACTTAGAGGAGGACATATCATCCTGCTAAATGCCAGGGACAGCGAATATTACGATGCTACAAAACAACAGGCATTAAAGGCCCTGAAAGCCTATCCGGGAGGCCTGCAGGTGGGCGGGGGCATCACGCCGGAGAATGCTTGGGAATTTTTGGAAGCGGGAGCATCTCATGTGATCGTCACCTCATATGTGTTTCAGGACGGACATATCCTGTTTGACAGGCTAAGGAAGCTGGTACAGGAGGTGGGCAGGGAGCACATTGTGCTGGATGTGAGCTGCAAAAAGTGGAAAGACGGATACCGGGTCATGACGGACAGATGGCAGAAGATGACTGATGAGAAGGTGGATCATGAACTGCTTGGCCGACTGGCGGGATATTGTGACGAGTTTTTGATCCATGCGGTGGATGTGGAAGGAAAAGCAGAGGGGATTGAAAAGGAACTTGCGGCAATGCTTGGTGCGTGGAAGGAAAGTCCCGTGACTTATGCCGGGGGAGTACATAATATGGACGACCTGAGGCTTATCAGGGAATTGGGACAGGGACATGTGAATGTGACCATCGGCAGTGCGCTGGACCTGTTCGGGGGCAACATGAAATGGGAAGAAGTACTGGCTATGTGTGGGCGATGACATACAGGAAAATGAAAAGGGCTGCTCTTTTGAGCAGCCCTTGGTTTATACAATTTAGAGTTTTGTCACGTTTACAGCCTGGGGACCCTTGGCACCGTCAACTACTTCGTATTCAACGGAAGCGCCTTCCTCCAGAGTCATGTAGCCGTCCATGTTCAGTCCGGAATAGTGTACAAATACATCCTTACCCTGTTCGTCGGAAATGAAGCCGTAGCCCTTTTGGTTGTTAAACCACTTTACTGTACCTTTGTTCATTGCAGATACCTCCAAAAATGATGTCATGCTGCATCCTGCAGCAAGGTTAGAATAGCACAATAGTGGGAAGAAGTAAAGCGGTCCGTCAAAATATCCCTTGATTTTGTCATAAGAGTATGATAATGTAATGACGACTGACAAGACAGATAGATTGACAGATAAAAAGGCGCAACTGCTTAAGGAGGACAAGATGAAAACGAAGATGAAAAAGTTTCTGAACGAGATTTTTATAGACGGGCTGAGTGGAATGGCTCTGGGTCTGTTTGCCACCCTGATCATCGGGACCATCATTGCGCAGATCGGTACTCTGATCGGCGGGACGGTGGGTGCTTATCTGGTGGCGATCAGTAACGTGGCCAAGACCGTTACCGGCGCCGGCATCGGCGTGGGAGTTGCAAACAAATTCAAGGAGGGGCCTTTGGTGACCGTGTCTGCCGCCGTTACCGGAATGATCGGTGCATTCCCCGGGTTGACAGCGCTGGAGGCTTACGGACTGGGTAAGCCCGGAGAACCTCTCGGAGCATTTATTGCAGCCATCGTTGCCATTAAAGTAGGACATCTTGTGGCAGGAAAGACCAAGGTGGATATTCTGGTGACACCTCTTTTGTCCATTTTGTCCGGCGCCGTTGTGGGTATCGTGGCCGGTCCCCCCATCTCTGCTTTTATGAAATGGCTGGGTGAGCTGGTAAACTTTAATGTGGAGATGCATCCTGTGATCGGAGGCATCATCGTGTCCGTGTTGATGGGCATGATCCTCACACTCCCCATCAGTTCGGCGGCGATCGGACTTTCCATGAATATCAGCGGCCTGGCAGCCGGTGCAGCCACCATCGGATGTTGCTGCAACATGGTGGGATTTGCGGTGGCAAGTTATCGCGAAAACAAGATGGGCGGACTGATCGCACAGGGCGTGGGAACTTCCATGCTCCAGGTGCCCAATATCGTAAAGAAGCCTGTGATCTGGCTTCCGGCCATCCTTTCCAGCGCAATTCTGGGGCCTGTTGCCTCGGCTGTGCTTCATATGACCAGTACCCCGGTAGGCTCCGGTATGGGTTCGGCCGGTTTTGTGGGACAGATCGCAGCTTACGGTGCCATGACTGCAGATGGCATGAGCGGCCAGATGGCGGTCCTTTTGATCCTGGTAATGCACTTTATCCTGCCTGCACTTGTAACCTTGGGAATTTCCGAGCTTATGCGTAAAAAGGGCCTGATCGCACCGGGAGATATGGCCCTGAATGTATAAAAATTAAGAAACATTGGTAAAAAACCACAATAATTTAGCTGGATTTTATCAATTTTTCCGATATTTTTGAGAAAATTACTGGGAAAATGTTACAAAAATATTAAGGCAATGTTGCCGTGGAAGGTCACCTGTGGTAAAATAAGGTAATTTACCGGAGGTGACTTTTTATGCGGCAAAAAAAACACAAGCGGAAGGAAAATCACGTTCTGATCGTGACATCCGATGCTGTAGATGCAAATGTGAAACAATACCGCTTTGGTCAGAAGACATTACAGGCAGTTATTTTTATCCTGTGTGTGATCATCGGTGGACTGATAGGCTGCTTCATTTTTGAAGGACAGATCTGGCAGGTTGCCGATGCAAGACTGGACACGGTCAGAAAGGAAAACGAGGAGTATCTTGCAGCCATAGCAGTCTTAAAAGAAGAAAAGAGCGCTCTGGAGGCAAAGGTGGAGGAGTTGGATCAGAAGATACAGATCCTGAGCAACACAGTCAATGAAAAGGTGCAGAATGAGACGGAGCTTAAACAACAACTGGAAAAGCAGAAGCTGCCGACAGAGTTCCCGCTGACGGGGTCGGCTTCCATGGAAGAGTCCTCAGAGAATGATCATCCGATCTGCATCTTCAAGGCGTCTGTTGGCACAACGGTGGTGTCCACTGCCAACGGGACGGTGACAGCAGTCAATGATGACGTGGATTATGGGCACAGTGTGTGGATCGATCATGGAAACGGTTATGTCACGATCTACAAGAACAAAGGTGATGTGGTCGTGCAGGCAGGGGATTCCGTGGTACAGGGGACAACACTTTTCATTATCGGGGAAGATAATGATAAACTGGGGTATCAGATCATGCAGGACGGTGCGTATATCGATCCCATGGACGTACTGGCAATCAACGGTTAAGGAAAGGAATGGAGAAAATGTTTGGCAAGAAAAATACGGAAGTAAAAATCAGTACTCTGATCGGCAGGGGTTCTGAACTGCAAGGAGATTTCAAGGCAGCAGGCTCTGCAAGAGTGGACGGGAAAGTAAACGGCAATGTAACTGTGGAAGGCACTCTGATCGTAGGTTCCACGGGGGCCGTCAGCGGAAATGTGGAAGCGGAAGCAGTGTTGATCGGCGGAGAAGTGACGGGCGACATCATTGCCCCATCCAAGGCGGAACTGACAGAGACTGCCAAGGTGTGGGGAGATGTGACCACGGCAGTGATCGTCATTGATGAACATGCAGTGTTCCAGGGAAGATGCAATATGAACCAGGAAGTTCCCGAAAAGAAAGCGAAACCAAACAATGCAAAGGCGGCCCGGGTGGGAAAGAGATCGGCGAAGGCTGCCATCGAAGAAGCCTTGAAAGAGGTACAGGAAGAAGAACTGAAGGAAGCCGAAGAGGCAGAAGGCGAAGAATCTGCTTTACAGGAATAAGACAGAAAAATAGCCGGGATGCGATCCCGGCTATTTTTGTCCCGTTTATTTTTGTTCTTCTCTGCGTTGGAATACAAGATCATATCCGTCGTTTCCATAATTCAGGGAACGGTTCACCCTGCTGATGGTGGCAGTAGATGCCCCTGTCTTCTCGGCGATCTCCAGGTAGGTTTTGTGATCTTTCAGCATGGAAGCTACCTCGAAGCGCTGGGAAAGGGACAGCAGTTCGTTTACAGTGCACAAATCTTCAAAAAAGCTGTAACATTCTTCACGGTCTTTAAGGCTTAAGACGGCATCAAACAGGGAATCCACAGCCTCTGTCCTGATCTTTTTGTTCATGGCCAAAGCACCTCTCTGATCTTTGATACAAAGATGATCATAACATCAATATGGTCATTTTAACATATTAAAGTTGTAAAGTAAAGATGCACAAAAAAGAAAACTGTTGAAAATAACCTATTGTCATGTAGTTTTAAATACTATATAATGGTTTTAGTGTAAATTTTCTTTTCGGCTGTCGCAAGATGGCAGAATGCGAGGGAGTATGACGATCAATACCGAAGATTTGTTGAACAGCATCCTGGAAAGCCTCGACAGGATTGATTATATCAAGCCGGAGGATATTCCGGATATTGATCTGTACATGGATCAGGTGACAACCTTTATGGACAGCAAGCTGCGTTCCACGGTGCGGTATCCCGGGGATGACAAGATCCTGACCAAGACCATGATCAATAATTATGCCAAAAATGATCTGCTGCCGCCCCCGGTAAAGAAGAAATATTCCCGGGAGCATGTGCTGGTCCTGATCTTTATTTATTATTATAAAAGTTTCCTTTCCATCGGGGATATCCAGAGCCTGTTACGCCCCATCACGGACAAGTATTTTAAGAACGGGCAGGAATTTAATCTGGAAAAGATATACAGAGAGGTGTTTTCCCTGGAGAAAGAGACGGTGGAACGCCTGAAGGAAGACGTCCGGGAGAAATATGCGAAAGCGGAAGAGACTTTTGGAGACGCCCCTGAGGAATCCGTGGAATTTTTGCGAAAATTTTCCTTTATCTGCGAGCTGAGCTTTGATGTTTATGTGAAGAAACAGTTGATAGAGAAGCTGATCGATGAATTGAACCAGGAGCAGGCAAGAGGTTGTGAAAAAGGAAAGAAATAGCATGAAGCTTTATATGGATCTGCATACTCACACCATGGCCTGTGGCCATGGGTACAGCACTTTAAAAGAAAATATCGGGGCGGCAAAGGAAGCGGGGCTTCAGATCCTGGGACTGAGTGAACACGGACCTGCCGTGCCGGGCGGTCCCAACAAGATCTTTTTTTCCAATTACCGATGTATCCCGAGGCAGTACGGTGACTTGCGCCTGCTTTGCGGAGCGGAAGCCAATATCATGGATCTGGAAGGGTCTTTGGATCTGGGGGAGGATATCCTTTCCCGGATGGATTATGTGATAGCCAGTATGCATGTGGTCTGTGTCAGAGCGGGCAACCGTCAGGAAAATACCCGTGCCTGTATCAAAGCCATGCAAAATCCAAGGGTAAAGATCCTGGGGCATCCGGATGATGCCCGGTATCCGTTGGATTATGAGGCGCTGGTAAAGGCAGCCGGGGAGGAAGGTGTATTTCTGGAAGTCAACAATGCTTCCCTACATCCCGAGTCAGCCAGGAAGGGTGGCAGGGAGAATGTTAAGACACTGCTTCTGACTTGTAAAAAGTACAGAGTACCGATCATCCTGGGCTCAGACAGCCATATCTGTTACACCGTAGGAAAATTTGAGGAGGCCCTTGGGCTGATCGCGGAGACAGACTTTCCACAGGAACTGATCTTAAATTGCCATCCGGAGCAGATTGACCGGGTCCTGGCAGTGAATATGTGACAGCAATGTAATACAAAATATAACAAAAAGAGAGGATACTATCAATGAAGGATTCAAACTGCGGATATTGTATGAGAGGAGAACTGCTGGATAAGTTCGGCATCTTTATCTGTGAACTTGAGGTGAGCAGCCTGATCCTGTTCAAGGAGCAGAGCAAGCCCGGAAGATGCATCGTGGCTTACAAGGATCATGTGAGCGAGATCGTGGACATCAGCGATGAGGAGAGAAATGCATTCATGGCAGATGTCAATCATGCGGCAAAGGCGATCCATGCTGCATTCCATCCTGACAAGCTCAATTATGGCGCTTACGGTGATACGGGCTGTCATCTTCATATGCATCTGGTGCCCAAGTATGAGGGCGGTGACGAGTGGGGTGGTACTTTCCAGATGAACCCCGGCAAGACTTATCTGACCGATGCTGAATATCAGGAAATGATCGAGAAGATCAAAGCAAATCTGTAAGGAAAGACCTCCTGTGGCGGTATGCCGGCTGCAGGAGGCTTTTTTGCGCACAAAACCGAAATCCTCCGCATAGGATAGAGCATCGAAAAATCATGCAACGGGAGGATGTTATGAAAAAGAAGTTTTGGAAGAAAGCAGGCACCATAGTCCTGTGCACATTGCTGGGAGCCCTTTCCCTTGCAGGGTGCGGGGGCGCAAAGGATAATGACCAAACGGGCAAAGGCGGAAAAAAGACAGAAGTGGTACTGAACGAAGTGGCACACTCCATCTTTTATGCACCAATGTATGTTGCCATAGAAGAAGGGTATTTTGAGGAGGAAGGCATTGACCTTACTCTGGTCACGGGATTTGGCGCAGATAAGACCATGACTGCTGTGCTGACCGGGGAGGCTGATATCGGTTTCATGGGCTGCGAGGCTTCCGTGTATACTTACGCCGGGGGAACGGAGGACTATGTGGTGAACTTTGCCCAACTGACCCAGCGGGCAGGAAATTTCCTGGTGGCCAGGGAACCCATCGAAGAATTTGAATGGGACATGGTGAAAGGCAGGGAAGTGCTGGGAGGAAGAGCCGGAGGCATGCCGGAGATGGTGTTTGAATACATCCTGGAAAAGAACAATATCGATCCGGGGACGGATCTTACCATCGACCAGAGTATCGATTTCGGGTCGACGGCAGCGGCCTTTTCGGGCGGCCAGGGAGATTATACCGTGGAATTTGAGCCTCATGCGACTTTGCTGGAACAGAAGGGAGACGGTTATGTAGTGGCGTCTCTGGGAGAGGATTCCGGCTATGTGCCCTACACTTCCTTTTCTGCTAAAAAAAGTTATCTGGAGGATCATAAGGAGACAGTGCAGGCGTTTACTGATGCACTGCAGCGGGGAATGGACTATGTGCAGAGCCATACTCCGGAAGAAATTGCAAAGGTCATTGCACCTCAGTTCCCGGAAACAGATATGGAAACGCTTACTACTATCGTGAAACGGTATTATGACCAGGATACCTGGAAGGAGGACCTTGTATTTGAGGAAAGCAGCTTTGAACTGTTGCAGAATATCCTGGAGGATGCAAAGGTGCTGGAAAAGAGAGTCCCCTATACAGACCTGGTGAATACGGATTTTGCAAAGAAAGCCGCCCCCAAAAAGTAGGGAGCGAAGAGGCAGGAATAAAGGGACCAAACAGAAAAAAGGACCAAACAAAGAAGGACCGGGGCCCATTAGGGCTCCCGGTCCTTCAGACGGATATTTTTGATCGCCCAAAGCTGTAATGCCTTGGCATTGGTGCTGATCTTTTCCAGAGAGTTTAAGATTTCCCGGAAAGCGGGTTCTTCGCTTTCTTCAATGATGCCATCCTCGGAAATGGCGATCAGGGAAGCCCGCAGGCTGTCAATATCCTTTAAGGAACCAAGCACCTTTAAAGCCAGTCTGTCAAAGTCATCGATGGTGACTTCCTTTACGGTATTTAAGCCGATGGGACATTCTTTGGCGCAGTAGGAATTACACAGCTCCGGAGTATTGTAAGCCGATGCCATGGCCTTGACTTCCTCGGGATAAGGAACAATGGTATCCAGTTCGATCCTGGCAAGTCTGGTGCGGTCTATTCCCACGATCTCAGCGGCCTTTTCGCGGCTGCCAAAGTCCGGGTTGGCCGTTTGGGCCTCGCATCGTGCGAGATAATACATGTTATCGGCGGCTTTTGTAGCTTTTTTACCCATTTTTTTCTGTGTCCTTTTGCTGTATAGTAAAAATGTCAGGAGATTTCCCACATTTTCTTTACAGTTTAGTGGAAAATTTGCTTTTTGTAAAGATTATTTGTGAAAAGCAGTTGAGAGAAATTGAAAAATTTGCTAAAATAAAGATATATGTGGGAAACTATATATTTTTTATGATGGAGGATAAAAATATGGGTTTGATTCAAGCGGCAAAAGACGCTGTCACCAGCATGATGGCTGATCAGTGGCGGGAGTATTTCTACTGTGATTCTCTTTCCGATGACGTGCTCATGGTAAAGGGACAGAAGAGAGTGACCGAGGGAAGGAACAGCAATACCAAGGGCATTGACAACATCATTTCCAACGGTTCCATTATTGCTGTCAACGAAGGACAGTGTATGATCATTGTGGATCAGGGAGGTATTGTGGAATTCTGTGCCGATGCCGGGCAGTATGTCTATGACACATCCACTGAGCCCAGCTTTTTGTATGGCAGTTTCGGTGATAATGTAAAGAAATCCCTGCAGACGATGGTGACCCGTTTTACATTCGGCGGCAATACCGCAAAGGATCAGAGGGTTTATTTCTTTAATACCAAGGAAATCAAGAACAATCTGTACGGGACAGCCAATCCCATTCCCTTCCGTATTGTGGACAGGAACCTGGGACTTGATATTGATACGGAGATCCGCTGCAACGGTTCTTACTCCTTCAAGATCAGCAATCCTCCGTTATTTTACAAGAATGTCTGCGGAAACGTAACCGATTCGTATAAGCGCAGTGAATTACATGCCACCATGAAAGCAGAGCTTGTGACTGCCCTGCAGCCTGTTCTGGCAAAGCTTTCCGCACAGGGCATCCGCTATAGTGAGATCCCCGGACATACCGACGAAATCACCAAGCTGTTGAATGAGGAAATGACGGAACTGTGGCTGGAGATCCGTGGTATTGAGGTAGTAAAGCTCAATATGAGCGCTCCGTCCATCAATCCTGAGATCCTTGAGATGATCAACGATCTGCAGAAGAATGCCGTACTGCGCAATCCCGGCATGGCTGCCGCTGCCATGGTCGCAGCACAGACCGAATCCATGAAGATGGGTGCAGAGGCTATGAAGGAGGCGGCAGGCAATACTGCTACCGGCCCCATGCTGGCATTTGCAGGAATGAATATGGCCAGTATGGCAAGCAATGCCAATATGGCAAACTTCTCCGGAGGAATGGGTGTAAACGCAGGACAGTTGTTCCAGATGGATGCCCAGAACCAGGGCATGAACAATGGAAATCCCGGTATGGCAGGCGGTTTTGTGGCAGCAGGCCAGACAGCACCGCAACCCGGACAGACAGCTTCACAGCCTGCTCAGGAGGCTCCCGCACAGGCACCGATCCTGGGGTGGACCTGTGGCTGCGGCACCGTAAATCAAGGCAAGTTCTGTACCAACTGTGGTTCACCCAAGCCCAGCACGGCAGGCTGGACCTGCAGTTGCGGTGCGGTAAACCAGGGTAAGTTCTGCCAGGAATGCGGCAAAAAGAAGCCGGAGGGAGCACCGCTGTACAAGTGTGATAAGTGTGGATGGGAGCCGGAAGATCCCATGAATCCTCCCAAATTCTGTCCCGAGTGCGGAGACATCTTTGACGACAACGACAAGCAGTAAAAAATAAAAATATAGTTTCCTGTAGGGCATCTGCCGTAAGGGCGGATGTCCTATTGGGGCGTCTGGGAATGGAGTACAGGAAGCGGTTATGAAAGGAATCCTGATTGCAATCATCATCATATTGTTATTGCTTTTGGTTCTTGCGGGAATCATCTATTATGCTTATACCAGGATTCGGGAGAAGGTGAGGCAGTTCTCCACCGTGATGCTGGGCAACGCTTCCATTACTGAGGGCATAAAGCAGAGGGATCTGGAGGTGGCCAACACACCCAGGTCGGTGGGGTCGGCTACCGGTTTATATCTGCCGCAGATCATGAAGGATTTTCCGGAGTTTCACTATGATGAGATGAAGACCAGGGCAGAGAACGTGCTGATGTCTTATTTGAGATGTATTGACGGCGGTTCGGCGGCCTCCCTGACGGAAGGGACCAACGAATTGCGGGACAAGCTGAAGATGCGGATACAGATGCTGAAAAGCCAGGGGCAGAGAGAGCATTTTGAAAGTATCAGGATACACAGGACGGAGATCAGAGAATATCGGAAAACAAAGGGCAGATGCAGTATCGTATTTCAGTCTGCCGTGCAATATATACATTATGTTGAAAAGGATGGGCAGATCTTAAGGGGACGCAAGGATCTGACAGACCAGTCCAAATACAATGTGGAAGTAATCTACATACAGGACCCGGATCTGGTAGAGAACATCAAGGATGCAGGACTTGCCATGAACTGCCCTAACTGCGGAGCTCCGCTCCCGGGACTGGGAGCCAAGAAATGTGAGTATTGTGATTCCCCGGTTCTGGAAATCAATATCAGGACGTGGAATTTCAGTAGTGTAAAGGAAGCCAGATAAGAAGGTAAATCTATGGAAAATGACGATAAGCGTATTCTGGAACTGGAACAACAGGTACAGAAGCTGCAGGATGAGTTGAAGACAGCAAACCGGGAATTGACCCAGAAAGCAGAGGCGTTAGAGGAACTGCTGGGAAAAGTGCATCATGTGGATGAAGAAAAGGTGGAGGATCTTCTTGATTCCGTAAAGGAACAGGAAAGAGATTACAAGAATCATTATGATGCCCTGACAGGTCTGCCTGCGTATCATCAGTTTATTGACATGGTGGACGAATATCTGCTGATGCATGGAAAGAAGGGGCATTACTGCGTATATTCGGACTTTTCCAATTTCCAGTATCTGAATGAGGTGTACGGATATGAGGAAGGCGACTATGTGCTCCAGAGATTTGCGGAGAGCCTGATGAATGAGTATGCGGATGGTATCATGTTCTGTCGCGTCACCTCCGATCATTTTATCGGCATTATTTATGAGGAAGATCTGGAACAGGCGAAGGAAAGCTATCTTGCGTTTACTTCCGAATTTACAAAACGGTGTAATGAGAAATATGACCAGTGCAATCTGGTGATCGTTTCCGGGATCTATGAGATCACGGAAAACGACAGGACGGTGGCGTCCATGCTCGATAAGGCCAATGATGCCAGAAAGATGGGCAAGGAGCAGAAAGTCAAGACCTCGGTGGTTCCCTACACGGATCAGATCAAGTATCAGACCGAGTCGGTGAAGCATATCGTGGGCAATATGGTATCTGCTTACAACAATAAAGAATTTTACGCGTATCTGCAGCCCAAGGTATCCTTAAAGACAGGAAGGATCATAGGGGCGGAAGCGTTGGTGCGCTGGATCAGGTCGGATGGTACAAAAATGATGCCGGCCCAGTTCATTGATATTTTTGAGCGCAACGGTTTTATCACCCAGGTGGATTTCTGCGTCCTGGAGCAGGTGGTGGAATATCTGGAGGACGCTTTGCTAAAGCAGGAGGAAGTGGTGCCTGTTTCCGTGAATTTCTCCAGAAGACATAATGAGACCAAGGGATTTGTGACGGAGGTATTTCAGTGCCTTGAGACCCATCATGTTCCCAATAATCTGTTGGAGGCAGAGGTGACGGAATCTGTGTTTATGTCTGATCTGAGTCAGTTGGACAGCAATCTGAAGAAATTCAGGTCCCAGGGAGTGGAAATCTCTGTAGACGATTTTGGCAGCGGCTATTCTTCCCTGAATATCCTGGGTAAGGTGGATGTGGACACCATCAAGCTGGACAAGCAGTTCCTTGACAGTGCGGCAGAAAAGGAAAATGCCGTGACTGTCATCAAATATCTGATCAAGATGCTGAAACATCTTGGGTTCAAGGTCCTGGCAGAGGGTGTTGAGACGGGAGAGCAGCTTCAGATGCTGAAGGAAGCTGATTGTGATGTGGTGCAGGGATATTATTATGCAAAGCCCATGCCCATCCATGAATTCCGGCAGTTCTTGAAGGAATTCAATCAAAAAGCAGTTGGTTAGGAAGGAAAGTGTAATGAGCATTTATGATACATTGAACAGAGAACAGAAAGAGGCCGTACTCCAGACGGAGGGGCCTCTGCTTGTGTTGGCAGGAGCGGGATCGGGCAAGACCCGTGCCCTTACCCACAGGATCGCATATCTGATCGACGAGGCGGGGGTGAATCCATGGAATATCCTGGCCATCACCTTTACCAATAAAGCGGCAGAGGAAATGCGAGAGAGGGTGGACAGACTGGTGGGATTTGGCGCAGACCAGATCTGGGTCAGCACTTTTCACTCCGCCTGTATGAGAATCTTGCGGAGGCATATTGACAGGCTGGGCTATGACAACAATTTTACCATTTACGATACGGATGATCAAAAGACCCTGATGAAGAATGTCTGCAAGCGCCTGAACATCGATACCAAGATCCACAAGGAAAGAGCCCTGCTGGGGGCCATCTCATCGGCAAAGGATTCTCTGATCGACGTGCAGGAATTTGAGCTGCGTGCCATGGGGGATTTTAATAAGCTGGTGATCGCAAAGGCCTACAGGGAGTATCAGGATTCCTTGAAAAAGAGCAATGCCCTGGATTTTGATGACATCATCGTAAAGACGGTGGAACTGTTTAAGAGCTGTCCGGAAGTGCTGAACCAGTATCAGGAACGCTTCCGGTACATCATGGTAGACGAGTACCAGGATACCAATACAGCACAGTTTGAACTGATCCGTCTTTTGGCAGACAAATACCGCAATCTGTGCGTGGTGGGGGATGATGACCAGTCCATTTACAAATTCCGCGGTGCCAATATCCGCAATATCCTGGATTTTGAACAGGTATATCCGGAGGCAAAGGTCATCAAGCTGGAGCAGAATTACAGATCAAGCCAGAGCATCTTAGATGCGGCCAATGCCGTGATCCGCAACAATGTGGGACGAAAGGACAAGTCCCTGTGGACGGACAAGGGCAGCGGAAGCAGGATTCATTTCAGACAGTTTGACAACGCTTATGAGGAAGCGGAATATATCGCAGATGATATTGCGAAAAGGGTGAACAAGGATGGCCTTGCTTACGGTGACTGCGCCGTGCTTTACCGGACCAATGCCCAGGCAAGACTTTTGGAGGAACGCATGGTCATGGAGGGCATCCCTTACAATGTAGTGGGGGGCACCAACTTTTACTCCAGGCAGGAGATCAAGGACATTCTGGCATATTTAAAGACCATCGATAACGGCAGGGATGAGGTGGCGGTAAGGCGCATCGTCAATGTGCCCAAGCGCAGCATCGGAAACGCTACGGTAGAGAAGATCGAAGATTATGCACAGATCCGCGGTATCAGCCTTTTTGAAGCCATGTGCGAGGCTGACAGGATCATGAGCCTGGGCAAAGCAGCTTCCAAGGTGAACAGCTTTGTGAATCTGATCAGGGTTCTCAGGAGCGGTCTGCCTACATATGGTATCGCAGGCCTGATCCGCACCCTCATGGAACAGATCAACTATGAGGAGTATTTGAAAGATCTGGATGATGAGACTGCTGAGGATCGTTTGGCAAATGTGGATGAATTGATCACAAAGGCAGTGAGTTATGAGGAAACCCATGACGAGCCCAGCCTTTCGGAATTTTTGGAGGAGATCGCACTGGTGGCGGATATCGATAATGTGGCAGACGGGGACAACAGGGCCCTTCTGATGACGCTGCACAGTGCCAAAGGACTGGAGTTTCCCGTGGTGTATATGGCGGGAATGGAGGATGGCCTTTTCCCCAGCTATATGACGATTGTCTCTGATGACCCTGCTGAGATAGAAGAAGAAAGGCGCCTTGCTTATGTGGGCATCACCAGGGCCAAGGAGGAACTGACTCTTACCTGTGCAAAGACCCGTATGGTGCGGGGAGAGACCCAGTACAATCCCGTGAGCCGTTTCGTGCGGGAAATCCCGGAAACGCTCATGGACAATACGGCGCCCAAGAGCCGTCCTTCCATGACACGGTCTGAGCGTGAGGAGTTTTTCCTGGGCGGAGCCTCTGCAACGGAAAGCTATGGTGAGTCCAGGGATTTTAGACCCAAAGCCATCCTGCGCCCCAGAGTGACTCCCAAAGCTGACAAACCCTTTATTGCAAAGGTGATCGGCGACCTGAACAGGCTGGCAGGCATTCAGAAGGGTGTACCTGACCAGGCGCCGGAGGCATTGTCTTATGGTGTGGGCGACCGGGTGAAGCATATCAAATACGGGGAGGGAACCGTGAAGGCAATCTCAAAGGAACCCAGGGACTATAAAGTGACGGTACTGTTCGATGAAGCAGGACAAAAGATCATGTATGCTTCTTTTGCAAAATTGAAAAGAGTGTAGTAATTTTTGAAGGAATGTGGTATCCTATAATTGATTGAAGAGAATCCTATTCGACAGAAAGGCAGGTAAATGTTATGAACAAGCTTGAAAACCTGAAGTTAGACGAACTGGTGGAAAAAGTACTGCATAAGAAGGAAGAGGAAGAAAAAGAGAAGAAAACCAACGTCCTTTTGTGGGTACTGGCAATCATCGGTGTGATCGCAGCAGTGGCAGCGATCGCTTATGCCGTATATCGTTTCCTTCAGCCGGATTACCTGGAAGATTTCGAGGATGAATTTGAGGACGACTTCGATGATATAGAAGAGGAAGATATCTTCGAAGACGAAGGAGAGAACTAAGCAAATGAAAAAAGGACAGGTATATGAAGGCATCGTGGAACGGGTGGATTTCCCCAACAAAGGCATCGTAAGGGTGGGGGAGGAAACCGTTGTGGTGAAGAACAGCCTGCCCGGACAGAAAGTGAAGCTTGGTGTCAATAAAGTGCGCAAAGGGAAGGCGGAAGGCCGTCTTTTGGAGGTGTTGGAACAATCCCCTCTGGAGACAGGAAATCCGTGTTCCCTATTTGGGTTATGCGGAGGCTGTACTTATCTTTCTCTGACTTATGAAGAGCAGCTAAAGGTGAAGGAAACTCAGGTAAAGCGCCTTCTGGACAGCGTACTGAGCAGACAAGAGCAGCCTTATGTCTGGGAAGGGATCAAAGGCAGCCCCAGGGAATATGAATACCGCAATAAGATGGAGTTTACTTTTGGGGATGCCTATAAGGACGGCCCCCTTTCTCTTGGCATGCACAAAAGAGGTAGCTTTTATGATGTTGTGACGGTGGAAGACTGTAAGATCGTGGATGGGGATTACCGCCTGATCTTAAAGACGGCAAGAGAATATTTTGCGGCAAGAGAAGTCTCTTTTTTTCACAGACTGAGCCATGAAGGCTATCTGCGCCATCTTTTGGTGCGCAAAGCCTCCGGTACGGGAGAGATCCTGGTGGCATTGGTGACTACCTCCCAGAATCCCTGGACAAACGATCCCGGGGAGGATGAGTCAGAAGACCGGGCATCCAATCTGATCGAGGGATTTCTGGATGCCCTGATGAGCCTGGAGCAGACAGGGCAGCTTTCGGGCAGGTTTGCCGGCATTCTTCACATCACCAACGATTCCTTGGCAGATGTGGTAAAGAGTGATAAGACAGAGATCTTATACGGACAGGATTATTTTTATGAAGAGCTTCTGGGCCTGCGTTTCAAGGTGTCGGTCTTTTCCTTTTTTCAAACCAATTCTTACAGTGCGGAGGTATTGTACAGCACTGCCAGAGAATATGTGGGGGACCTGGGCGGAAAGGACAAGACGGTATTTGATTTATACAGCGGTACGGGGACCATTGCCCAGCTGATGGCACCGACAGCGGGAAAGGTCATTGGCGTGGAGATCGTGGAGGAGGCAGTGGAGGCTGCCCGTCTGAATGCGGTGGAAAACGGACTGGATAACTGCGAGTTCATTGCAGGAGATGTTCTGAAGGTATTGGATGAAGTATCGGAAAAGCCGGACATGATCATCTTGGACCCGCCCCGTGACGGCATCCATCCCAAGGCCCTTCCCAAGATCATTGCTTACGGTGTGGAGCATATCGTTTACATTTCCTGTAAACCCACCAGTCTGGTGCGGGATCTGGAGGTGTTTTTGGAAAAGGGATATGTGGTGGATAAGGCTGTGGCGGTGGACCAGTTTCCCTGGACGGCAAATGTGGAGACGGTTGTTCTCTTGTCCCAACAAAAACCGGATGATGTAATTGAGGTTGAAATTGAATTAGATGAGCTGGATTTGACTTCGGCTGAGAGTAAGGCGACTTATGCGGAGATTAAGGATTAT
>JAGATV010000050.1 GCA_017621075.1 Lachnospiraceae bacterium | reverse complement strand
GTCGCTGGTTCGATTCCGGCTCTGGGCATTTGTAATACTTAGAAATAGGTATTATGTGCGGAGCACTAGCTCAGTCGGTAGAGCACTTGACTTTTAATCAAGTTGTCGGGGGTTCGAATCCCCCGTGCTTCATTAGGAAATAAGAGTAGACTTGCCTGTGGAAAATGTGCGATGAGGTAGTGCAAAAGGTCTGATTTTCAGCCTTTTTGTGCTATTTTTTTGTTACGGATGATGATATAATAAGAAAGTGGATCAGCAGAGGATAAAACGGAGAGCAGAATGGACGTAAGAAAACATAAAGTGAGAAATGTACTCTTGATAGCGGGAGGGATATTGTTAGCTGCGGCAATTGCAGTATATATCAGTGTGGCTTTTTACTATCAGAAACATTTTTTGCCCAATACATGGATCAATGATATAGATTGCAGTGGGATGGAGGCTTCGGAGGCTGTGGCCCTGTTGGAGGGAGAGATCACGGATTATTCCCTGGAAATCCGTGGGCGAAGCAATACCGGAGAAAAAGAAATATTGGGAAGTGTTCAGGCTTCTGATGTGGGATTGGTCCGTCTGGGTGCTCTGAGAGATGTGGAGCAGTTGCTGGATCGTCAGAATTCATGGTTGTGGGCCAAGTCTTACCTTATCAAAGACAGGGTGAGTTACAGTATGGTGCAGAGTGTGAGTTTCGATCAGGACAAACTTAAGGATGCACTAAGCGGTATAGCTGCTTTTCAGGATAAAAACATGGTGGAACCTCAGGATGCCTATATCACCGGTTATCGGGAGGAAACCAAAGGATATGAGATCGTGCCGGAAGTTATTGGGACCCGGTTGGATATGAAAGCAGTGACAACGGTCATAGAGAGTGCAATTTACAGTAATAGCAGTGAGGTGGATCTGGAGGAACAGGATTGTTACCAACAGGTGAAGGTTGCTGCGGAGGATGAGCAGCTTAAGGAAGAACTGGCCACATTGAACCAATGGATAGGCACAGAGATCACTTATGACTGGAACGGAAATAAAGTAGTAGTGGACGCAGTGCAGTTAAAGGACTGGATCACGTTAGACAACAATGGTCCGTCTTTGGATGAGGAAGCGGTTGCGGCATTTGTAAAGGAAAATGCCGAAAAGTACGATACCTACGGAAAGAACAGAAAATTCCGCACTACGGCCGGGACAGAACTGACCCTGCCCAGCGGTGCTTTTGGCTGGAAAACAGATTGTGAGGGTGAGACGGAAGCGTTGATCCGACAGATTCGGGATGGCAAAAAAGAAGAAAAGGAACCTCTATATCTGAGCAAAGCCCCCAGAAAAGGCACGAACGACATTGGTTCTTCCTATGTGGAAGCAGATCTCACGAACCAGCATTTATATTTATATAAGAACGGTAATATTGTCCTGGAGACCGATTTCGTTTCCGGTGATATGGATGGCACCAGTGATTGTGTGACGCCCCAGGGCGTGTTCGGGATCACTTACAAGACGACCAATGCGATCCTCAGAGGCAGGGATTATGAGACTCCTGTGGTTTACTGGATGCCGTTTCATGGCAATTATGGCATGCATGATGCCACCTGGAGAACAGAATTTGGCGGCGATATTTATCTAACAAATGGTTCTCACGGCTGTATCAATCTCCCGCTGGAAATGGCTGCCGGTATTTATGAACAGGTATATACAGGATTCCCGGTTGTCTGCTACTATTGAGGGGAGAAGAACATGGACAGAAGACGTTCTGAAAAATGGAGGAAAAATTTTGAGAAACAGCGGGAACTGCACAGGCTGATCCGGAGAGAAGCCAGAGATATCCTGCAGTCTGCCAATTTCCGGTCCACGAAAAGGTATATACAGCATGGAAATATGACCGTTCACAGTCATTGTGTGAAGGTGGCCAAATACAGTATCGCCATCAGCAGAAAGCTTCACATTTCCTGTAGTCAGCGGGAACTGATCAGAGGGGCGCTTCTGCATGATTATTTTTTATATGACTGGCATGACAAAGAGCATGCCGGCATTCAGAATCTGCATGGATTTTATCATCCGGGGAGGGCGTTGGACAATGCTTCCAAAGAGTACGAGCTGACTCTTCGGGAAAAGGATATCATCAAAAAGCACATGTGGCCGTTGACGGTAGTCCCACCCACCTGCAGGGAAGCCTGGATCGTGACGACGGCTGACAAGTGGTGTTCCCTGATGGAGACCTTTCACCTGCACAGGGGACATGGAAAGCTTCTGCAAAAGCTTTCAGCCTCCACGGAGGAAGGAAGAGAGGAATAGGTGGAATCTTTATTTGAACAATTACGAAGATACGGAGAAGGGCAATGTTATCCGTACCACATGCCGGGACATAAACGGAACGCCTTGGGAGATCTTCCGGAGGAGATTGCCGGAAGGGACATTACAGAAATAGAAGGGTTTGATAACCTGCACGATCCCCGGGATCTTTTTGTGCGGCTGCAACAGGAAGCTGCCGCACTCTATGGGGCAGAGAAGAGTTTCTACCTGGTGAACGGGAGTACTTGCGGTATTTTGAGTGCGATCAGTGCAGTCCTGCCAAAGGGCGGGCATATCCTGATGAGCAGGGGCAGCCACAAATCCGCATATCATGCAGTCTATTTAAGAAATTTAACAGTTTCTTATCTATACCCTGAGCTGATACCGGGTTATGATATCTTTGATGCGATCACTGCCGGGCAGGTGGAGGAAGCTCTGCAGCGGGAACCGGATATAGGAGCGGTCTTTTTGGTTTCCCCCACCTACGAAGGGCGGATTGCCCCGATAGAAGAGATTGCCCGGATTGTTCACAGGAGAGGGATTCCCTTGATCGTGGATGAAGCCCACGGGGCCCATCTGGGATTGGCTGAAGGTTTTGCCAGGAATAGCTGTCAGGCGGGAGCCGACATTGTGATCCACAGTGTGCACAAGACGCTGCCTGCCATGACTCAGACAGCGCTGCTCCATGTGAATGGGAGGCTGGTGGATCGGGAATTGTTACAGAGATTTTTGCATATTTACCAGACCAGCAGTCCATCCTATATTTTGATGGCAAGTATTGACAATGCTCTCCGAGTGGCAGCTCGGAATGGGGAGGAGCTTTTTGGAAGGTTTCTTGCAAGTTATTGTGGGATGCTTAAGCAGTTGACAGCCAGGTGCCGGTATTTGAAGTTCCTGCTCCCGGAAGCAGGAAGGCAGGATATCGGGAAGCTGGTGATCCTGACAAGACAGGCAGGACTTTCCGGGCAGAAGCTTTATGACATCCTCCTAAAAGAGTATCAGCTACAGTTGGAAATGGCGTCTGAGAGTTTTTGCCTGGCGATGTTTACAATCGGGGATGGGCAGGAAGGCTATACCCGAATGACAGAAGCCCTGCTTGCGGTAGATGCACGGATCGGAGCCGGAGCATTGACAGAAGAACGTCCGGAAGGGAAGACTTTCCCGACAGATTTTTCGGTACTATGCAGTGGGAAAGAAGACAGCCGGGACGGCAAGGTTTCCCTTTCACAAGCCTGGGACTGCCCTGCAAGGCAGATCCCTCTGGAACAGGCTGCAGGATATCCCACCGCAGAATTTGTGAATCTATATCCGCCGGGGGTTCCCATTTTGGTGCCGGGGGAGATCTTTGCGGAAGAACTGTGCCGGAAACTGAAAGCTTTCTGGGAGCAGGGATTGCATGTACAGGGAATTTTCCCAGAGGTGACACAGGACAACGGGACACGTTGTATGGTCCGGGTCATAGATCCGCAATAACATAGAAATCAGAAAGGATATTGTCAGATGAGAAAGACAAAGATTATTTGCACCATTGGCCCCGCAAGTGAAAGCAAGGAGAAGCTGAAAGAACTGATGCTGGCAGGCATGAATGTAGCCAGATTCAACTTTTCCCACGGTACTCATGAGGAGCAGAAGGCAAAATATATGCGTATGGTGGAAGCCAGAGAGGAACTGGGACTTCCGGTGGCAGCGCTTTTGGATACCAAGGGACCGGAGATCCGGCTCCGTGATTTCGAGGGCGGCAGAGTGGAATTGACAGCAGGGCAGACTTTTGTACTGACGACACAAGAGGTTATGGGAACTGCAAAGAGAGCTTCCATTACCTACAAGAATCTGGTCAATGATATTTCCATAGGCACGACGATCCTGATCGATGATGGTCTGATCGAGATGCAGGTTACGGATATCCAGGGCGGAGAGATCACCTGCAATGTCATCAATGGCGGTCCTGTTTCCAATCATAAGGGCGTCAACGTGCCCGGCGCAAACCTGTCCATGCCTTATATCAGTGAAGTGGACCGCAGCGACATCCTGTTCGGTATCGAAATGGGATTTGATTTCCTGGCAATCTCCTTTGCCAGGACCAAGGAGGATGTGCTGGAGGTAAGGAAGATCCTGGATGAACACAACAGTAACATGAAGATCATCGCAAAGATCGAGAATATGCAGGGCATCCAGAACCTGGAGGAGATCATCAGTGTCTCTGACGGTATTATGGTGGCAAGAGGCGACATGGGTGTGGAGATCCCTCTGGAGGAAGTACCTATTTTGCAGAAAAAGATGATCAAGCTGGCCAATGCCAAGGGCAAGCATGTGATCACAGCCACACAGATGCTGGAGTCCATGATCAAGAATCCCCGTCCTACCAGAGCAGAGACCACCGATATCGCCAATGCTATTTATGACGGAACAACAGCGATCATGCTCTCCGGTGAAAGTGCAGCGGGGCTTTATCCCGTGGAAGCGGTAAAGACCATGGCAAAGATTGCCGACTGTGCAGAGAATGATATTGATTATCACGGAAGGATGGCAAGACTTACCGTGTCTGATAAGAGCAGTATTACTACGGCCATTGCTTTTGCAACCTGCTCTACCGCAATGGATCTGGGGGCAGCCGCTATCATTACCGTAACCTTGTCCGGTTATACGGCAGAATCCATCTCCCGTTTTAAGCCAAGCTGTCCCATCATAGGCTGCAGTATGGATGAAAAGGTGGCAAGGCAACTGAACCTTTTGTGGGGTGTCAACCCTTTGAATATCAAGAAAGAGGATACCACGGAGGCCCTTTTTGCCGATGCGGTGCAGGAAGCCAAGAAAGCAGGATATGTAAAAACAGGGGATGTGGTAGTCATTACTGCAGGTGTTCCTCTGGGCATTGCCGGTAAGACCAATATGATAAGAGTCGTCGAGGTACAATAAGTTCATGGGCAAGATCGTCTACCTGATGGGAAAAAGCTCGTCCGGGAAGGATACCCTTTATAAGGAGATTCTGAAGGACAGCAGGATAAAACTGAATACCATTGTCCCTTACACCACCCGGCCCATCCGGGACGGTGAAAGGAACGGCGTGGAATATTTTTTCACGGATGAGGCAGGCTATCAGGCATTGGCAGCCAGGGGCAAGATCGTGGAAGAACGGGAATACCATACCTTTCATGGTCTGTGGCGGTATTTTACGGTAGATGACGGGCAGGTGGCCTTGGAACGCGATAATTATGTCATGATCGGTACATTGGAAGCTTACAGCCGAATGAAGGAATATTTTGGTGCAGACAAATTGCTGCCGGTTATGATAGAATTAGATGACGGTATCCGCCTTCAACGGGCGTTAGACCGGGAAAAGGCGCAGGAGCAGCCTAAATATGAAGAGCTTTGCCGCAGATTTTTGGCAGACAGCGAAGACTTTGCAAAGGAGAAACTCAAGGCGGCAGGCATTGAAAGAACCTTCTGCAATGACGACCTGAAAAGGTGCAAGGAGGAGATCCTTGACTACATAGAGCAGAATGTGTAGAAAAAGACGAAGAACCTCCGGGTATGTGAAGTTAAGGCAGGTGAGGGTATGGAGATAAAAGTCAATCAGGTAAATCAGCCTGCACCGGCAGAGCAGGCCAAACAGGTACAGCCTACGGACGGTACTTTTAAATTCATGCTCGCAAGCAATATCGAGGAAGCGGAGCTGCAGACCAGATTGAACACCCTGATGGAAGAGATCACCAGGGAGGGAGAGAAGCTGGCCAAGCGTCGGGACGTAAAAGATATGAAGCACTACAGGGGGCTGATCAAGAGCTTCCTCAATGAAGTGGTGACCCATTCCCATGCTTTTTCCAGGGAAAATTTTTTGGACAGGCGGGGTCGTCACAGGGTATACGGAATCATACGCCTGGTGGATGAGAACCTGGATCAGTTGGCACAGGAGTTGATGAAGGATGAGAAGGATAATCTGGCGATCTTAAACAAGATCGGAGAGATCAGAGGATTGCTTCTGGATATTTTCACTTAAGACTTTGGGGCGGACACAAAGGAGGGTATGGCATGGCAGATTTTCAAGATATCATAGGACAGGAGCAGATCAAGGAGCATTTGCAGAATGCTGTTGCGGCAAAAAAGATTTCCCATGCTTACATCATAAACGGGGAGAAGTCTTCCGGCAAGGAATTCATTGCAAAGATCTTTGCAATGACGCTGCAGTGTGAGAAGGGAGGCATCAATCCCTGTCAGGAATGCCATTCCTGCAAACAGGCCTTGTCGGGCAATCAGCCTGACATTATCCGGGTCATGCATGAAAAGCCGGGCACCATCAGCGTGGATGATATCCGCGCCCAGGTGAACAATGATGTGGAGATCAAGCCTTACAGCAGTCCTTACAAAATCTATATCATCAATGAGGCTGAGAAGATGACTCCACAGGCGCAGAATGCCATTTTAAAAACGTTGGAGGAACCGCCGGAGTATGTGGTCATCCTGCTTCTGACCACTAACGTAAACGCCCTGCTTCCCACCATCTTAAGCCGCTGCGTTCTGCTGAATATGAAGCCCGTGGCAGATGAGCAGGTGCGAAAATTCCTGATGGAACAGGAGAAGGTGCCGGATTATAAGGCAGACGTGTGTGTGGCTTTTGCCAGGGGGAATATCGGCAAGGCAAAACTTTTGGCTTCCAGTGAGGATTTTGAGAATGTCAAGGCAGAGGCACTTTCCCTGTTACGGTATGTCCAGGACATGGAGCTGCATGAAATCGTGGCGGCCATCAAGAAGATCGGGGATTACAAGCTGGAGGTCAGTGATTATCTGGACATCATTGCCATATGGTATCGGGATGTGTTGCTGTTCAAGGCTACCAGTGATGTGAACCACCTGATCTTCAAGGAAGAGATATCGAATATCCGCAAGGTAGCACAGCGAAGCAGCTATGAAGGGATTGAAGAGGTCATTGAGGCGCTGGAAAAGGCCAAGCGCCGTCTGGATGCCAATGTAAATTTCGAGTTGACCATGGAGCTTTTGATGATGACGATACGGGAAAACGGGTAGATGCATACAGGTGGCATATATTTCCCGGACAGACGTAAAAAGTGTTCTATGCATATTACCGGATATATGATACAATAACAGTTAGTTTTAAGAAAGAGTGCGCACAAGCGCCGGTGAGGTAGATAGATGATAAAAGTAATAGGTGTGAGATTCCGTACAGCAGGAAAGATATATTTTTTTGATCCCAAGAAATTTTCCATCAAAAAGGGCGATCATGTGATCGTGGAGACTGCCCGGGGAATCGAATACGGTACGGTAGTATCCGGTGTCCGGGAGGTGGAGGATGACAAAGTCATCCAGCCCTTAAAGCCCGTCATCAGGATTGCAGGGGAAAGAGACCGTGAGCAGGCTGCCAATAACAAACTCAAGGAAAAGGAAGCCTTTAGGATCTGCCAGGAAAAGATTCGTAAGCACGGTCTGGAGATGAAGCTGATCGATGCGGAATATACGTTTGACAATAACAAGGTATTGTTTTATTTTACTGCGGACGGCCGCATTGATTTCAGAGAGCTGGTAAAGGATCTGGCAAGTGTATTCAAGACCAGGATCGAGCTACGCCAGATCGGTGTCAGGGATGAGACCAAGATCATGGGAGGGATCGGTATCTGTGGGCGCCCTCTTTGCTGCCACAGTTATCTGTCTGATTTTATCCCTGTTTCCATCAAAATGGCAAAGGAGCAGAATCTGTCCTTAAACCCCACCAAGATATCCGGTGTGTGCGGCAGGCTCATGTGCTGTCTGAAAAACGAGGAAGAGACCTATGAAGAACTGAACAGGAGACTTCCCAATATCGGCGATTATGTGACTACCGATGACGGTTATAAGGGGGAAGTCCACAGTGTCAATGTTCTGCGCCAGATGGTAAAGGTGTTGGTCGATGTCAATGATGAAAAGGAGCTTAGGGAATACGAGGTAGGAAAACTCCGTTTCAAGAGAAAGCACAATAAGAAAGAAAAGGTGGATATCTCCAAGGAGGAGATGAAGGAACTGGAGCGTCTGGAAAAGGACGAAAAGCAGGAAGGAAAGTCTAAGCTGGATGACAATTAATCTCAAAGAAAAAGAACGTTTGGACGAACTGCAGAGAAACGGCTACCGCATCATACAGAATCCGGAAAAGTTCTGTTTCGGAATGGACGCAGTGCTCTTATCCGGGTTTGCCCGGGCAAAAGAGGGAGACCATTTGCTGGATCTGGGCACCGGCACCGGCATCATCCCCATCCTGATGGCGGCAAAGACGCAATGCGCCCATCTTACCGGACTGGAGATCCAAGCGGAAAGTGCGGATATGGCCAGAAGAAGTGTGGCATTAAATGGACTGTCGGATAAGATCGATATCATAACAGGAGATATTAAGGAAGCGGGCAGTCTTTTTAAGGCTGCCTCTTTTGATTGCATTACCTGCAATCCGCCCTATATGATCGGGCAGCATGGTCTTACCAATCCGGAGGACGCAAAGGCCATTGCGAGGCATGAGATCCTCTGTACTTTGGAGGATGTGATCAGAGAGGGTGCAAAGCTTTTAAAAACAGGAGGACATTTCTTCCTGGTACACAGACCCTTTAGGCTGGCAGAAATTATGACAACTATGTCACAATACAGTCTGGAGCCCAAGAGGATGCGTCTGGTGTACCCTTATGTGGACAAAGAACCCAATATGGTGCTGATAGAGGCAGTCCGGGGGGGAAGACCCCGGCTGACGGTGGAAAAACCGTTGATCGTATATGAGGCGCCGGGCCGATATACCCGGGAGATCTATGATGTTTACGGCTACTAAGATTCAGAAAGGAAACAGGCATGTCAGAGCAGACAGGAATGTTATATTTGTGCGCTACTCCCATCGGTAATCTGGGCGATATGACCCCCAGAGTGGTGGAGACTCTGCAGAGTGTGGATGTGATCGCAGCGGAAGACACGCGCAACAGTATCAAACTTTTGAATCATTTTCAGATCCATACTCCCATGACCAGCTATCATGAGTATAACAAGGTGGAAAAAGCCAGACAGTTGGTAGAACAGATGCTGTCCGGGAAAAAGGTTGCCCTGATCACTGATGCGGGAACTCCCGCTATTTCCGATCCGGGGGAGGTGCTGGTACATATGTGCCAGGAAAACGGCATTACCGTAACCTCCCTGCCGGGACCGGCGGCCTGCATCACGGCCTTGACTTTGTCGGGACTCAGCACCAGAAGGTTCTGTTTTGAGGGTTTCCTGCCCTCGGACAAAAAAGAAAAGGAATATGTCTTAAAGGAACTTGCCGGGGAAAGCCGCACCATGATCCTTTACGAGGCGCCCCATCATCTGGTCAGGACATTGCAGGAGCTTTATGAAGTGCTTGGCCAAAGAAAGATCACTCTTTGCAGGGAGCTTACCAAAAAATTTGAGACAGTGATGCCCACAACCTTGGAAGATGCTCTGCAATATTATGAGACCCGGGAACCCAAGGGAGAGTATGTGCTGGTGGTGGAGGGCAAGAGCCGAGAGACCATGCGCCGGGAGGAGATCGCTTCCTGGGAGGCTATGACCATAGAGGAACATGTGGCATATTACGAAGGGCAGGGTATGGATCAGAAGAGCGCCATGAAACAGGCGGCAAAGGACAGAGGTGTTGGCAAGCGGGAGATCTATCAGCATCTCCACGGCAACAGATAGGAGGATTCCATGGCAGTGAGTAATTGTGACGCATGTGTCAATTATGTATATGATGAAGATGACGAGTGCTATATCTGTATGGTGAATCTGGATGAGGATGAGATGTACCGTTTTCTGACAGACACCCAAAGGGAGTGCCCTTATTTCAGACTGGATGATGAGTATGGAGTAGTGCGCCATCAAATGTGATCTACTTAAGGAGATAAATTATGAAATACATTAGACAGTTGTCCGTCATTCTGGCAATTTCCTTTGTTGCGGAACTGATGGAGTATCTGATCCCCATTCCGGTGGCCGCCAGCATTTATGGGCTGGTGCTGATGCTTGTGGGGCTGGTGACAAAGCTCATTCCCTTGGAAAAGGTAGAGGGAGCGGCGGATTTTCTGGTGGAGATCATGCCCATTCTGTTCATTCCCCCCACAGTGGGGATCATGGCCAGTGTGGAGGCGTTGAAGGAGATGCTGCTTCCGTTGTGCGTGATTTCCGTGGTGTCTACCATTCTGATCATGGTGGTCACGGGAAGGGTAGCGCAGGCTATCATCCGCAAAGGCAGGGCCAAAGCTGAGGGAGGCGCAGAAACATGAAAGAACTTCTGACGCAGTCCGTCTTTTTTGGCGTGGTCATCAGCCTTTTGTGCTACCGGATAGGGCTCTGGGTAAAAAAGAAGACGGGATGGGCGCTGGCCAATCCCCTGTTGATCGCTGTTATGATCATCGTATCCTTTCTGGTCCTTTTTGATGTGGAATATGAGACCTATCAGAACGGGGCAAAGTATATCAGCTTTTTCCTGACGCCGGCCACGGTGAGTCTGGCCATTCCGCTGTATCGGCAGCTTGATCTGTTGAAACGATACCCCAAAGCGATTGTCGGCGGGATTGCCGCCGGAGTGCTCACTGCCATGGTGAGCATCTTTCTTATGAGCCTGGCATTTGGGCTGAACCACGAACAGTATGTGACATTGCTGCCCAAATCCATTACCACCGCTATCGGCATCGGCGTTTCCGAGAAGATGGGCGGTGTGGCAACGATCACCGTGGTGGCTATTTCCATTACCGGTATTTTGGGAAATATTGTTGCAGAGAGTATCTGTAGATTGTTTCACATTGAGGAACCCATTGCAAGAGGACTTGCCATCGGCACCAGTGCGCATGCCCTGGGAACGGCAAAGGCCATGGAGATAGGTGAGATTGAAGGGGCTATGAGCAGTCTGTCCATTGTGGTGGCGGCAATTATGACAGTTGTGTCGGTATCTTTGTTCGCGCAGTTTATTCCCTGAGAAGGTGCCAGATCTAAAAGTTGATAAAAAGTTCATACGCACACATTATGGTTTCCCTGCTTGCGATCCTGCTGACTTTGTTACGGAAGAAAAAGTTTTTTGGGATTGGAAATACTGGATAAAGTTGTGGACCAGCATGATTTCCGTTTCATTTAAGTCGGAGACGTCGATGGTATTGTTGGAGGAGCGCCCCAGCAGATAATCCGTGGAAACATTAAAAAGGCTGGCAAGCTCTACCAGATAAGTGGTGGAAGGCGCAGAAATCCCCATTTCCCAAGCGTTTACACTGCTTCTGGTGATGCCAAGCTTCTTGGCCAGCGCAGCCTGCGTCATGCCGTTTGATTCTCTGAGTGTACGTATCCTGTCTGCAATCATGGTCAGCCTCCCATTTTATTTAAAATAGCTTATTCAAAATGATATTGCATTATCAAAATGATGTTTGTAATTGACTTCTGTATAGATTTTTTGCTGCCAGTCAATAATAACCTCTGTAAAAAAATATTAGGAGGTTTTCAGCATGAGCAACATTTCAGAACTGGATTTACAGAATCTGCGTCATCTCATGGGCGGATTTGACACCACACACTGCAAGATGCAGGAGTATGCAAAAGAGGCACAGGACCCTCAGATCAAACAGTTTTTTGAAAAGGGCGCCAAGTCTGCAATGGAAAATAAGCAACAGCTTATGAAATTCCTGAACTAATTTTGACAGTGGAGGTAAATGAAGATGCATATACAGGAAAAGACAATGGTAGCAGACACACTGGCAGGCATCAACGGAGAGTTGACCCGCTATGCGGAAATGATCGCACAGTCCGAGAATAAGGAGCTGAAACAGACCCTGAAACAGTTTCGGAACGCATGCGAGCAGTCTCAGGAAGAGCTGTATCAGATCGCCAGGGAAAAATCTTATTATGTACCCGCCCAAAAGGCAACCGAGGAGGAAGTGGCTCATGTAAGGAGCCTGTTCACCCAGGGAACTCTGTAGGCGGATGATATGATGGCAAAAGAGAGCTTGTAGCAGTCAGACGGAGGTTTGCGCGCCGGTTATGACATGAGACAGGCTCTTTTTTGATACAATGAAACAGAAGCACAAAAAAGAACCGGCAGTTGCCGGCGGAGGAAGCCATGCTGAATAATATCTGGGCATTTATGATACTGTTGGGAGTGATCTACGGGGCCTGTACCGGGCATATGAGCCAAGTGACCAACGGGGCGTTAGACAGTGCCGGAGAGGCGGTATCCCTCTGCATTACCATGGCGGGAGTCATGGCTCTGTGGATGGGACTGATGGAGATTGCCCGGGAGGCGGGGATCATGCAGAAGATGACAAAGGGAATCGATCCTTTCTTGAAATTCATGTTCCCCAAAATCCCCAAAGATCATCCTGCCAGAGAGTATATTGCAACCAACATCATTGCCAATATTTTGGGGCTTGGATGGGCCTGCACTCCGGCGGGACTGAAAGCCATGGAGGAACTGGCAAAGCTGGAGGAGGAAAGGGGCAATCCGGCCTATCTGACCCAGGAGGGGAAAGGACGGTTGGGAAGAGACCGGGCAGCCAGCAGTGAAATGTGCAATTTTCTGATTTTGAATATCTCCTCCTTGCAGCTCATCCCCGTAAACATGATCGCTTATCGGAGCCAGTACGGCAGCGCCGATCCGGCCGTGATCATTGCTCCGGCTATCATAGCAACGTGTATCAGCACCCTTGTGGCTGTGGTCTATTGCAAGATGAAACGGTAGTAAAAATATTTTTTAAATCCGGTATTGACAAATAGGGACAGGCGCTATATAATCAATTCATACAATTCCTACTGAATAAATATGAATTACAAAAAGGGAGGATTCATCATGAGCGATATCAAAGAAAGTGCATTGGAACTGATCGGGAATACCCCATTATTGAAACTGAACCGTTATACCAAGAAGGCGGGAGTGGAAGGCGCCAATATCCTGGCAAAGCTGGAGTACTTAAATCCTGCCGGAAGTGTAAAGGATCGTGTGGCACTGAGCATGATCCGGGATGCAGAGGAGAAGGGAATCTTAAAGCCCGGTGCTACCATCATTGAGCCCACTTCCGGCAATACCGGTATCGGTCTGGCGATGGTGGCGGCAGCCAAGGGTTACCGTGCGATCCTGACTCTGCCGGAGACCATGAGTGTGGAGCGCAGGAATCTGCTGGCTGCCTACGGTGCTGAGCTGGTGCTGACGGAAGGCGCCAAGGGCATGAAAGGCGCCATTGCCAAAGCAGAGGAACTGAAGAAGGAAATCCCGGGCGCCGTGATCCTGGGACAGTTCGTAAATCCTGCCAATCCTGCCATTCACAGGGCTACTACCGGTCCTGAGATCTGGGAGCAGACCGACGGAAAGGTGGATATTTTTGTGGCAGGTATCGGCACAGGCGGAACCATTACCGGTGCAGGCGAGTACCTGAAGGAGAAGAACCCCAACATAAAGATCGTGGCTGTGGAGCCGGCAACCAGTCCGGTATTGTCCCAGGGCGTTTCCGGACCTCACAAGATCCAGGGGATCGGAGCAGGTTTTGTGCCTGACGTATTGAATACCAAGATCTATGACGAGATCATAACCATTGAAAATGAGGACGCTTTTGCAGAGGGAAGAGCTTTTGCGGTTAGTGAAGGCGTCCTGGTAGGTATCTCCTCCGGAGCTGCACTGAAGGCAGCATCTATCCTGGCGGCGAGGGAAGAAAATGCGGGCAAGACCATTGTGGTGTTACTGCCGGATTCCGGTGACAGATATCTGTCCACTCCCCTGTTCGCAAAGAATTAGGAAGGGCAGAAACAGGAACGATACGGGCAGGATGTTCTTTGAGAACATCCTGCCTTTTCTATGCCTTTTCTATGAGGCAAATTTCCTTGTAAAGGATTAAAAAGAGTGATATAATTATCAAATATACAATTATTTATGAGGATTAGGGGTTTATGAATGGACAGGAGCAGGCCTATAAGGAAGTAACAATACAAGATTTTACCCCCGATCAGATCAAGGAGATCCGGGAGGGAGTGGCAGCAGGTATCGATGTTGCACAATACGCTGTCCCTCAGTTTTTGGCGATCCAGATGCGTCAGATCCGTCTGGGCCTGATGGCAGGGGTGGAGGTGTCTGTTTATGCAGATCCGGCCTATGATTGGTTTCAGATGGAAGAGATCCGTTTGGGCCTGGAGCAGAAGCTGAATGTAGAAGGTTATGCCTCACCCGGGATTCCTTATGAGAAGATGCGTCAGGTCCGCAAGGGATTGCGGCAGGGTATTGAACTTGCTCCTTATCTGGAACTGGATGCGGGAACTTTAAAGGAAATCCGGAAGGCAAAAGCTATCAGATTTGAGATCATGCCATACATTGAAGAAGGTTATGATGACGAGCAGCTGATGCAGATCCGGCTGGCGCATCAGCATGATGTAGATATCAATCCTTTTTTGAGGCTGGAGTATAGAGGCGTGTCTTTGGCGCAGATCCGTCTGGGGTTGGAAAAGGGTCTGGATGTTTCCGTTTATGCTAAAATCTGTTATGGCTGGCGGCAGATGCAGGAGATCCGTCTGGGATTGGAACATCGGGTGGATGTGTCCAAGTATGTAGATCCCTTGTATTCCTACAGGCAGATGCGGGAGATCCGTCTGGGACTGGAGTATGGTCTGCCGGTAGATGATTACAGCCAGATGCGGTATTCTGCCACGGACATGCGCAGTATGCGCCTGAAGCTTCAGACAGAAATGCTCTCGCTGGAACAAAATATGCAGGCGGCAGATATTCAAGTCCGCAAGATACTGGCGGATATTGAAAAGGCGCAGGACCCTTTCCAGATCGTATTGAGCCCGGATGAAATGGAAGTCCACCTGGTCATCATGGATAGGGAAAGATTCTTTACGGAAGAGGATGTGCTGAGCGCTTTATGGCTGAATAAGGTCAGAAAGGGAATCCTCAGGAAAGAGATCACCAAGATCGTTGACGGCACCTATAAAGAACACAGCGTGCTGGTGGCTTGCGGCAGAGCACCCCAGGCAGGCAAAAACGGCTGGTATGAATTCTTTTTCAGGACAGATGTGAACCGTAAACCTAAAATACTGGAAGACGGCTCTGTGGACTATCAGAATATAGAATGGTTTGAAACGGTCAAAAGGGGAGATAAGCTGGCTTATTATCACCCAGCGGAGGATGGCATCAACGGATATAATGTCAGAGGGGATATCCTGCCGGCAATCAAAGGGAAGGAAACCGGCGTTCTCATGGGGAACGGTTTTAAACTGGAACATGACAGACGGACTTATGTGGCTACCACAGACGGCTGGGCAGAACTGCAGGGAAATCGGTTGGAGATATCCAATATGCTGGTAGTGGAGGAAACCAATCTGGCTACCGGAAATATCGTCTTTGAAGGCAATGTGTATGTGAAGGGGAATGTAGGAAGCCAGACGGAGATCCGTGCGGCCGGTGATGTGATGGTGGATGGATTTGTGGAATCGGCCGTCATTGAAAGCGGCGGCAATGTGGTGTTGCGCCAGGGAATGAATGCCGCAGGGCAGGGATGCATCCGTGCAGCAGGCAATGTGATGGGAAAGTTCCTGGAGGGAGTCAAGGTAACTGCAGGAAAGAGTATACAGGCCAATTATTGCCTGAACTGTGAGCTGGTAGCAGAAGAAACCATTGAGATCTCCAAGGCCAACGGTTCTCTCATAGGAGGAAGCGCCATCGCTTCCAAGGGTATTGTCGTGCAGAATGCGGGTAATCATGTGGGAGTCAGGACGCTGTTCAGAGTAGGCATCAGGGAGGAGATCCTGGCAAGATTCCAGGATATCAAGGACAGGCACAAAGCCAATAAAGAGGAATTGCGTATTTTTGAGAATGCATTGGCAGAACTGGAGAAAAAGTATCCTCCTGAGGTGTGCAGCCAAATGGAGATTTATGGAAAGCTTCAGAATGCTGTCTACACAAAAAATGTGGAGATCGAGCACGTTGAAGAAGAGTGGGACCGGATGGAGCAGGAACTCAAGGTCATCAGTGCTGCCAAAGTGGTGGTAAAGGGCAGGCTCCATGAGGGCGTTGTTGTAGAGATCAACGGGAAACGCTGGATTTCCCGGAATTTAGTAAATGTCACGATACGAAAGACCTTGGATGAGGCGATCGCTGCTTATAAAAACTGACCGCAGGGCGGTGTGGTTTGGAAAGGGAGATTATGGGCGATAAGATACTGATTGTGGATGGTGTCCAGTCGGAAAGAACTGCTTTGAGTCAGATGCTGCAGGAGACTTACGGGATACTGGAGGCCGATAACGGGGAGTCCGCAGTGAAGCTGATAGAAGAACATATCAACGAGTTGTCGGTGATCCTGTTAAAACTGATGATACCAAAGCTCAACGGCATTCGGGTGCTGGAGATCTTAAATGAGAAGAAATGGTCAGGCAAGGTCCCCGTGTTAGTGATTGACGGTGCGGGAGCATCGGGAATGGAAGATAAATGCCTGGATCTGGGGACCATGGGATTTTTGGGCCTCCCGTTGGAACAGAAGGCAGTGACCCGGCAGGTGAAGAATGCCATCAGGGTCTTTCAGCGCCATGCGCTGCTGGAGCAGAAGCTGGAGCAGCAGGCCAAAACCATGAAGCGTCAGTATCAGCTTCTGCAGAAGCAAACGGAGGAGCTGAATCGGAGCAGGACGGAGATCATAGACATTCTGGGTACGGTAGTAGAGTTCAGCAATGTCGGCAACAATGACCATATCAAAAGAGTCAAGGCATTTACTGAGATATTGGCAGAGGAAATGAAGCATATGTTTCCGGATTGCGGTCTCACAGATCTGAAAGTGCAGATGATCGCATCTGCCAGTGCACTGCATGATATCGGCAAAATTGCGATACCGGATGAAATCCTGCAAAAGCCTACCAAGGTCAGTGAATAGGAATATGAATATCTGAAATCTCATACCACTAAGGGATGTGAGATCCTGGAGAGCATCCGGGATACCTGGGATAAAGACTACGCAGATACCTGTTATGATATCTGCAGGTATCATCATGAGCGCTATGATGGGCAGGGATATCCGGACGGACTGACAGGAGAAGATATTCCTTTGTCGGCGCAGTTGGTGTCGCTGGCAGACGTATATGATGCGCTTGTGAGTGAACGTGTTTATAAAAAGGCATATTCGAAAGAACGTGCTTATCAGATGATCGTTTCCGGCGAGTGCGGCGTGTTTGCCCCCAGATTGATGAACTGTTTCCGCAATGTCAGGGAGAAACTGGAAGAATTGGTGCCGGATGACCTGGAAGTCATGGAAGAAGATACGCCGGACGAATAAATCAAGGGACTGCCGAATAGGGTATAAGGAAAGATACCGCGGCGGGCAGAAAATGAATATAATGACACAAATGTCAGATGTTATCATACCCATTATTATCTTTTTTGTGGTGGGATATGGGATGGCTTCCCGAGTGAAAGTGTATGAGACTTTTTTGAGAGGCGCCAAGGAAGGTTTAAGAATCGTGGTGGATATCCTGCCAACTCTTGTGGGATTGATGGTGGCAGTGGGGGTTCTTAGAACCTCCGGATTTTTTGAATTGCTGGGAGTCCTGCTGTCGCCTCTTACGGAGGCAGTGGGGCTCCCTGTACAGTTGGTCCCTTTGTTGGTGGTAAAGATGTTCTCTTCTTCTGCGGCCACGGGCCTTGTACTGGATATTTTCAAGAACAGCGGACCGGACTCTTATGCGGGAATGGTCACATCCATTCTCATGAGCTGTACTGAGACCATTTTTTACACCATGAGTGTCTATTTTCTGGCAGCCAGAGTCACCAGAACAAGATATACCCTGACAGGGGCGCTGCTTGCTACCCTGGTGGGAACGGTGGCCAGCATCCTCCTGGCAGGGATGATGGTGTGAGCAAAGGGCAGTACTATAAGATGCATTCCATGCCGAATTTCTGGGGCACCAGGCCGCAGGCCTCATAGAATTTCCGGGCACTTTCATTTAAGGCCCAGACATTCAGGGTAACATTGTAGCAGCCGCTCTCTCTGGCAAACTGCAATACATATTCGTAAAGCTGTCTGCCGATATGTCTGCCCCGCAGCTTTTGATCCACGCACAGATCATCAATGTACAGGGTCTTGATATCTGTCAGGATATTGTCGTCTGTATGCTGTTGGAATACGCAGAAAGCGTAGCCCAGCACATTGTCGGCATCGTCTGTTGCCACAAAAATGGGCCGGCTGTCATCGGCAATGATCTCCAGCAATTCTTTATCGGTATATTTCTTTGCATTTCCCTTAAATAAATCCGGTCTGCCGTTGTGATGTACGGTCAGGACCTGAAAAAGCAGTTTGTTGATTCCGTCCATGTCTTTGGAACGGGCTCTTCTGATGTTCATAATTACCTCCGAATGTAATGATAGATGTTAAATCAGGTTCATGCTCCGAAGCAGGAACAGGAATGTTGTCAGCGTAATGGAGCTTAGGAAGGTGGTAGCCACCACTACGCTGGAAGTCAGGGTTCCTTCATGTCCCATATTCTTGGCCATGATATAGCAGCTTACCGTGGAAGGAGATCCTAACATGATGAGGATCGCCACCAGCTTTTCTCCCGTAAAGCCCAGGGCGATCGCTACGGGAAGAAAGACTGCCGGCAGTATCACCAGCTTGAGCAGAGTGGCGGCAATGGTAGGAGGGATCTGTTTCAGGGCTTTTCTGCCCTCAAATCCTGCTCCTAAGCCGATCAAGGCCAGGGGAGTGGCAAGGGAAGCCATATTGCCCAGGGTTTTGTCGATCATAACCGGAAAGGAGATACGAAAGGCAGAGACTGCCATTCCCAAAAGAATACCGATGATAATGGGATTGGTCAGGATGCCTTTGACGGATTTTTTCAAGGATGCCTTGTCCAGACCGTGGGCGGAGGGACCGGTAAAAGAGAGGATCAGCACGGCGGCCACATTATATAAAGGGACAGTGCCGATGATCATCAAGGGAGCCATGCCGGAGGTGCCGTAGATATTCTGAATAAAGGCGATGCCCAGTACGGCGGCGCTGCTCCGGTAGGATGCCTGGATGAATTCTCCCAACTGTGCTTTATTGCGGTAAGCCAGACCTGCAATGATCCATATCACTACGATGGTAGTCAGGGTTACCAGGAAACAGTATAGTACATATTTGGTATCCCACACACTGTAGAAATCGGAGCAGGCAATGTCCCGGAACAAAAGCACGGGAAGGGTCACTTTATAGTTGAAGGAGTTCAGGGTTTTTACGAAGGAATCGTCCAAAATGTGTGTCTGTCTCAGCACATAGCCGATGACCATGACCAGAAAGACAGGGATGGTAGCGTTCAAACTGAATAATAATTGTTCCATGATATGAGCCTCTTTTCTTTAGATAGTATAGGACCGAGAAAAAATTTTGTCAATAAAGGATGAATCTGCATCGGTTCTGTGATAAGATACTCTCAGGAAAAGGATGGGAGAAGTGTATGGAAAGCGTACAGGGAAAGATGCCGTCAGATGTAGCGGAAGTATTTGGCAATTTATCGAAAGGACTGCCGATTCTGGGAATCTGCTTCATGATAGCCGTATTGGCGTTGTGCTTTTGGGGCGTGTGGCTTTTGCTGCGGGCGAAGCGAAAACGTCCCAGTGATTTCGACCTCATGGAGGGGCATGATTTTGAATATTTTTGCGCAGAATTGTTGAAACGGCGCGGCTTCAAGGAAGTGGAGGTCACCAAAGGGAGCGGAGATTACGGCATCGATATCCTGGCGGAAAAGGAAGGGGTCACTTATGCCATCCAATGCAAATGCTATGGAACTCCGGTAGGGGTGAAGGCCGTTCAGGAGGCTTATGCGGGCAGGGACTACTATGACCGCATGGTAGGAGCGGTGCTGACCAATCAGTATTTCACCGCTCCGGCCGTGGATGCAGCAAGAAAGCTAAAGATCCTCCTTTGGGACAGGGGCTATCTGGAAAGCATGCTGGAGGAAGAAGACTTAAGGCGCTCCTTCAGAGAAGTGAAGTCCGAAGGGCCGCATTCCAGATAAAAGGTGTGAAAGGCATAATCGCTGTAAGCATCTCCCCAGAGAGACCGGGCATCCTTTTGCAGTTCCAGGATTTCCAGATATCCGACATAGTATTTTAAATAGTTGCAGGGCTCTTCCACAATATAGGAATAAACAGCTTCTATGGAAGCAGGATTTTCAATGCCGAAATGGGACAGGACTTTTTCCACCTGACTGTAGGAGGCATTTTCATAATGGATCATGATGTCCAACAGGGAATAAAGGCATAGCTGCATGCTGCGGTTATGCTTTTCCAGTTGTGCCAGAAGGGCTTCCTCCTCAAAACCTGCATCGCTTAAGGCCACGGAGGCGTAATCATAAGAGAGGAATTCCACATACAGAGCCCAGCCTTCCAGATAGCCGCCATACCAGAGAAGCTGTCGGACATAATTGTCCTTTGTGGAGGCGATATGGCGGTTGCTGTATACGGTTTGATATAAGTGGCCGGGATACCCTTCATGGGCGAGGGTGGTGTACAGCCTGAGCCCTTGTGGAGAATCCTTTTCATTGATATATATGACATTGTTGTCAGTATCGTCAATGGGAGGCGTGAGGTAAAAGGCCGGAGCGCAATATTCTTCCAGATTGGGCGAGACGGCTTTTACGGCCAGGGATGTGCCAAAACTGTCCTTTGGAAGCGGTGGGAAATCTTCTTCCATGCGCAGTTTCAGATGTGCCAGCATATCCTCGGATGTCCGGAACGGAAATGCCTGGGAATCCTCTTTGGACATGGCAGAGATCAGTTCCGGGTGCTTTTTAAGGATATCCCGGATGGCATCATACTCCTGGGAAAAGCGGTCCAGAAGAAGCTCCTTTATCTGTGGGATATCCCGGTAGGAGCCGGTCCGGGAGATCACAAGAAGCGCATAATATTCTCTGCCCTCCGGTTTGGCGGCAAGACCCTCCAGGGGAATGGTGTCGTCTGTCAAAAGGAACAGCCCATCTGCCAAGTCTTCGTAAGCAGGGGCCAATACCGTACTTAAGAGGCGGTTATTGTCTGCAAGATAGCTCTGTGCTTCTGCGGGGGAAATCACGTCTTTTTCCAAAAGTATCTGTAAGCGCTCCTCAAAGGTGGTCTGGAGAAAGTGGGAACCATCCTCCAATTCATTTTTTGTGACAATCGTGTCACATTGCTCTATGACGGCTTCCAGGGAGGAGGCCGGCATGAACAGTCCCGCACGGGATTTCTCCTGTTCAAAAAGCAACAGGGAAGCAAAATATTCGTCCGTCTGGTCCAGCAGAGCCAGGTAATCTTCCACATCCTGCTTTTTCCGGAAGGTGTATTCTGCCAAAAGGATGGGAAGCTGGGACTGCATACCGGAAGAAGGGGACAGGGGTTCCTCATAGTAGGGATAACAGCTCAAGGCCAGGGAATTTTCCAGGTAACGGTGCAGCAGGGTATAGGAATAGTGCTGTTCGTCCGGAAGATTTTCGGCATTCAGGCGGTCCAGTGCGGAAAGCAGATTTTCTGAAGCCGCCTGCCCGGACAGGGTATTTTGGGCATCGTAGCAAGGCAGGACCGGCGCATAATCATAGATGCCGAAATCCTCCGGATAAGCCAGGGTATAGTGCATATTCAAGGTGTTTTCTGCCATCTGTGCCCGAAACAGCCGGGAAGTAATGTTTAAGAAGAGCTTTTCATCTCTCCTGTATCCGAACAGGAGGATGATCAGACCCGTAAAAATAAATAACAGGCAGCAGGTCAGAGCAAGCTGCCTGCGGGAAAGGGACTTTTTGTGTATCAATTAAGGTACCGCCGTATCCTGTTTCATTATGATAAGATATGCAGCGGTCATGCCGGATATGATGTCAGGGATCGGGCGGAGGATATTACAGAGATCCGGTGTCTGATCTTATGGGGAATCTTGCGAAGAATGTATGGACGAAAGACAGGAATTATGCTAGTATAATACCTGGCGATGAATGTGAGGGCTGTAACAATTACGGCAGAATGGAGGCAATCATGAACAATCTAGAGCTGCAAAAACATGCGAATGATGTCCGCAAGGGTATCATTACCGGAGTCCACAGCGCAAAAGCAGGACATCCCGGCGGTTCTCTTTCCGCAGCAGATGTGTTTACCTTTTTGTATTTTGAGGAAATGAACATCGATCCCAAGAATCCTGATATGGAGAACAGGGACAGATTTGTACTTTCCAAGGGGCATACCGCTCCCGGTCTGTATTCCGCTCTGGCAAACAGGGGATATTTTCCGGTGGAGGATCTGACCACCTTAAGAAAGCTTGGCTCCTATTTACAGGGGCATCCCTGCATCCATATTCCCGGTGTGGATATGTCTTCCGGTTCTCTGGGACAAGGCATTTCCGCAGCAGTGGGAATGGCATTGGGGGCAAAGATGGATCAGAAAGATTTTCGAGTATATACCCTGTTGGGCGATGGCGAACTGGAGGAGGGCCAGGTCTGGGAGGCATCCATGTTTGCAGGCTTCCGCAAGCTGGACAATCTGTGCGTCATCGTGGATAATAACAACCTGCAGATCGATGGGGCCATTGATGAAGTATGTTCCCCTTATCCCATTGACAAAAAATTCGAGGCATTCAACTTCCATGTGATCAATGCGGATGCCCATGATTTCGATGCTCTCCGTGTTGCTTTCAACGAGGCAAGGCAGACCAAGGGAATGCCTACCTGTATCGTAGTACACAGCTTAAAGGGCAAAGGAGTATCCTTTATGGAGAACGCCCTTGACTGGCACGGCAAGGCTCCCAATGATGAGGAGTTTGCGGTGGCTATGGCTGATCTTAACAAGATTGAGAAAGAATTAGAGAAAGCAGGTGAGGCATAATGGCAGAGAATACAGTGAAAAAAATAGCAACCAGAGAAAGCTACGGTAATGCCCTGAAGGACCTGGCAGAGGAATTCCCCAACCTGGTGGTGTTGGATGCAGATCTGGCAGCGGCTACCAAGACCGGTATTTTTAGAAAGGCCTATCCGGACCGTCACATTGACTGCGGAATCGCAGAGGCAAATATGATGGGCGTGGCAGCAGGTCTGTCACTGGTGGGCAAGATCCCTTTTGTAAGCTCTTTCGCCATGTTTGCAGCAGGGCGTGCCTTTGAGCAGGTCCGCAACTCCATCGGTTATCCTCACTTGAATGTAAAGATCGGAGCCACCCATGCGGGAATCACTGTGGGAGAGGACGGAGCTACCCATCAGTGCAATGAGGATATCGCTTTGATGCGGACCATCCCCGGTATGGTGGTGATGTGCCCCTCCGATGACGTGGAGGCAAGAGCGGCAGTGCGTGCAGCACTGGAATATGAAGGGCCGGTATACATCCGTTTTGGACGTGCGCCTGTTCCTGTCATCAATGACACTCCTGATTATAAATTTGAAATCGGTAAAGGCACGGTTGTCCGTGAGGGCAGTGATGTGACCATCGTGGCAACCGGTATCTGTGTGGATTCCGCACTGGGTGCCGCAAAGATGCTGGAAGCAGACGGCATCAGCGCAGAGGTGGTGAATATCTGTACCATCAAGCCTTTGGATGAGGAGATCATCATAAACAGCGCTAAGAAGACCAAAAAGGTAGTCACCGTGGAAGAACATTCTGTCATCGGCGGTTTGGGCAGCGCTGTATGTGACTGCCTGTGTGCAAAACTTCCCACTCCTGTGAAGAAGCTGGGCATGCAGGATGTCTTTGGCGAGTCCGGCTCCGCAGCGGCATTGGTAGAGAAGTATGGCCTGGATGCCAAGGGCGTGTATCACTCTGTCAAGGAATACCTGGCATAAAGTCCGGAAAAGGTGAGTAGGGCAATCTTAAGAGAATGTTAAGAAAAAGTGACGGAATCAGACACATTTTCCCTGTATCCTAGTCTTGAAAAATGTTGGAAAGGGCTGCTACAGGAAAAAGGATCATGGAAAACCAAAGAGAAACAGTAAGAAGGCGGGAAGCAGTAAGGCGCAGAGCACTGGCAAGACGAAGAAAGATACGCAGACGCAGGATCATTTTTACCGGAGTCATGGCGGGCGTATTGGCGGCGCTGTGCCTGCTGATCAAAGGGATGCTGCAAGAGCCTTCGGTGGACGGCAGCGTCCGTCCGGTAACGGAATTGGGTTCAGAGGGAAATACTGCCCCGGACAGAGGCACCATACAGGGACTGTCCGCTTCGGATTATGCGAAGCACCCGGATTGGACGGAAGATTTTCTCACTGTGAATGAATATTCCAGGCCGGGAGAAGCTTTGCCAAAGGTAAAGAATATCTTTGTACATTATACGGCCAACATAAACACCAGTGCGGCCCAGAACCGCAGCTATTTTGAGTCGCTGAAGGATACCCATGAGACCAGTGCAAGTGCCCATTTTATCATTGGCTATGACGGGGAGATCATCCAGTGTGTGCCCCTTGATGAGATTGCTTATGCAGTCCAGACCAGGAATTATGATTCTGTTTCCATAGAATGCTGCTACAGATCGAAAGACGGTTCCTTTACGCAGGAAACTTATGACTCCCTGATCGGCTTGCTGCAATGGCTCATGGAAGTGTATGATCTGGATGCAGAGGACGTCCTGAGGCATTATGACTGCGGAGGGAAAAAGTGTCCGCTGTATTATACCGAACATCCGGAAGAGTGGGAACATCTGAAGGAGGAACTGCAAGATGTATCCTGATCAGTGCAGCAGCAGCCTGAACAGGTCGCCCTCTTTCCTGTCATAGCAGGCACAGATTTCTTCAAAGGAGGGAGTCATATATTGGGATGCAAAGAAGACATCCTGTTTTAAATAGAAGATTACCTTATTGATCAGTGCATGCCTGTCGGACACTTCCGATTCCGACAGGAAAAAGGGGCCCAACTTTTTGTTCTCTGCGATCAGAGCGTCCGCCGTCAGGCCGGAGGCTCTTTTTTGTGCGTTGACACAGTCGATGAGGCGGTTTACCAGAAGTGCAAAGGTAGGCCAGTTTCGTGACAGTACCCCCTGCCTGTCCAACAAGGATACATAGTCTTCCAGATCCGTGCCCTCAAAAAGTGTAGTCAGCGGTGTGGCCCCTGCAAAGACCGGATAGTTTCGGGTCCATCTTTCAGGAAGCCCTTCAAAGGAAATCCCGATATATTCCATGGCGAAACGGCGCTTGAACGCATTGTCCAGCACGAAGATATTTTCGTCGGCGGTGTTCATGGTGGCAATGATGTTAAAGTTGGGCGGCAGCCATACCTTTCCGCCGCTAAAGAGTCCCTTTAAGGCGGGGTCCCTGGAAAAATAGGCGATCAGGTCATTGTTTTGGACGGCGTACATGGATCTGCCGCTTTCCTGTCTGTCCAAAAGCTGAAACAGGTCGCCAAAGATAGCAGGGGCGTTCCCGCGGTTGATCTCTTCAATGACCAGATAGAAGGTTTCGTCAGAGTGCAGGAAAGCTTCCTTTAACAGCAAGGTGAAAGGGCCTGCGGCATAAACATAATACAGTTCTTTGTCCGGGGAAAGTCTGGCTCTGACACCGCCTACGAAATCTTCGTAAGTGTATGTGGGGTGAAAGATCACACGGCGGCAATGGGCATCCCGCCTGTGGGGGTCCGGATATTGGGTATTCAGGAAATTCCGGACACGGAAGGATTTGCCGGTTCCGGGCACTCCATAGTAGATCTTTTGGATGGGAGTCATGGGGATCTCCACATAAAAGAATTCCGATTCTTTCTTTTCTTCGCTGTCTTCTTCTGCCGTCCGTGAGAAGGGCTTGCTCCGATAAATGGGGGTATAGACCTCCGGCGCCTGGGAACCTTTGCCGTTGTGCAGGAAAAAGCGGTACAGATCCATGCCGGTGAGCAGGACGTTATTTCCGGAAGCTTCGTTTACTGCAAGGAAGGCAGGACTGGCAATCAATTCCTCATAGGCGGCATCATATTCCAATGCGCTGGAAAGCAGGAAGAGATTGCTGCTGTAGACAGATTCCTTGGTATGTGCGGCGATTTCCGGGCATAGGGTACGCAGTGCATGGCAGTAGGCGATGATGGTGTTGTCCGTAAAGCGGCGGATGCCGTCAGGGGTCATCTGGCTGCGCAGCCAGTCACGAAATTCCTGTTCTTTTGTAACGATTACGCTTTTCATGAGGTGTATCCCTGCCTTTTTACAATCGTTTGTCAGATCATGACACTCACAAGTCTTAAGAACAGTATGGCGGATGTTGCGACAATTTGCAAGTGGAGAATAGAGAAGCGGTGGCAGGAAGCGTAATATCGTAATGTCAGATAGTGTAAAACATTGACGGACATTTTAGGAGGTGCTATAATCAATATTACGATATTTAGTATGAGGAGGTAAAGAACATGGTTTGTTCTAAGTGTGGTGCTAATATTCCTGATGACAGTAAGTTTTGTGTACGCTGCGGGAATAAGATAGAAAACAATATAACAGCAAAGAATACAAATGAATCCGAAGGGAAAGAACAGAACCCTCCCAAAGAGGTACATTGTCCCGGATGTGGGGCGGTACTCGATCCGGCGGCAAAATTCTGTACCAAATGTGGCAGGAAGCAGGAGCGGGGGCCCGCACAGCAGGCGGCGCCTAAGCCCCAGCCGGCACCTCAGTCTCAGCCGGCACCTAAGCCTCAGCCGGCACCTCAGTCTCAGCCGGCACCTCAGTCTCAGCCGGCACCCAAGCCTCAGCCGGCACCCCAGGCGACACACCAGAAGTCTAAGTCTTCAAAACTGCCGGTGATCATCATTGTCATTGTTCTTTTGCTGATCGTGATGGTTGCGGGAATGCTCTTCTATTTCATAGGTGTGCGCAGTGAGAATCCCCTTGAGGCAGTTTCCGGATTGTTTGGAACTGTGATCGAAAACGAAGAGAAAGACGGAAATGAAAAAGAAGACGGTGACCCTGAAGACGGCAGCGGACAGAAAGAGGAAAAAGGAGATGTGGCGCTCCTTGAGCCTGCAGGTGAGCTGGTTGAACAGGTCAAGTCAGAGTATGAGGCCGGCAATTATACAGACGGATCGATTCCCCACAGTGTGGAGGCGATCCAACAGTATATGACCGTGGCAGAAGAAAATAATCTCCAGGAAGAGGCGCAGGAAGGTATTGACAGTGTCTACTGGATGTATGTTGATTCTATCATCAGATATTGTGACAATATCATAAGCCAGGGTGCATATGCAGCAGGTTTTGAACAGATCAGTGATATTTTGACGAATGCAACAGCGATCACCGAGACCCTTACCGAGAAAGGCTATACGGTAGACAGTACGGAGCTTTATGCTTATAAAGAAGAGACCATTCAGACTTTCAGGGATATGTACATCGACAGCATAAACAGCATCACCGAGTATGAGAACTGGTCCAGGGATGAAGCGTGGAATTATGCAGAACAGGCATATTCCATAAAGGAAAACGGCAAGCCCATCCTGTTTGATGACGAAGATCTGGAGGACCCGTTGCGCCTGCGCTATGTGTATTCCCTTGCGTGGATCACAACGAAGCGTTGTGAGACGGGACTGGCAGACGGCTCTCTGAGCTATGAAGCTGCAGTACAGAGCATGGAGGCAATCTTGGAGGAGACAGATTACAATCTGCTTCTGATCCAGAATATCATTACATACGGAAGTGAAGCGGGAATGGATGTGGAAAAGTACCGCAATGCTTATAATGCCATTGTGGATGAGATCAAGCGGGAGCAGAATTTCACAATTGGGAATGACATCGGGGTCAACTCAGTCAGCAGTGTGGATCTGAGGCATTTCTGGTACTTTAATGATTTGGATGGAGAGGATAAGTACAAAGTAGATACACACAACGGAACCACAGCAGCCACCAGAGAGTGGATCCGCACGAACGTACCGGTGATCCTTGGTGAATAAGCAAAGAAAAGGAAAGAGAGTCCTTCTTTTTCCGGCAGGTATACTGTTAGTGGTGTTTGCGGTTGTGCTGTGTATCGCCTGCAGCAGGGCAATACAGGAAGCACAGCCCGACGTACCCGGAGGGCAGACAGCCGGGGACAGCGCAAAGTCCACGGAGGATGTCTCTTCGGGGGATGTTTCTTTGGGAGATGCCGTAATACAATATGAGCCGCCGGAGTATGATTTTAAGGTGGATGAAATTACGGTGGAAATAGAGGGGCTGACCAGAGGATACGATATTGCTTTTGTCAATGATCTGCATATGATTACTGACACTGAGCCGGGCGATGTGTTGGAAGAGAATCTGCCGGAAGTCAGAGAGCGGTATGAGACTTTTTCAGTGACGCCGGAAGGGGTGCATGCCGAGGAACTTTGGCCGGAAATCGTCAAATTCCTCAATTATTACAATTTTGATGCTGTCGTGTTTGGCGGAGATATGGTGGATTATTGCAGCCACTCCAATATGCGTGCATTGAAGTCGGGATTCGATGATTTGAAATATCCGGAAGAACAGATCCTGTACATCCGGTCAGACCACGATTATGGTGGCTGGTACGGTGGCAGTGTGTTCACGGACCAGGATGGTTTTATGGAGCAGGCAAAGCTCTGGGACGGCGATGACGGTTCGGCATGTATTGAATTTGATGAATTTCTGATAGTGGGGGTAAACAAGTCCTATCAGAATCTTTCAGACGGAAGACTCCGCTTTTTAAAGGATAAACTGAGAGCGGATAAACCGGTGATCGTAGTGACGCATGTTCCTTTTTATTCGGAAGAGGACCCCACACTTGAGCAGGTATCTATGGCAACCCGCAACAGGATCTATTACTGGAATAAGACAGATTCTGTTTATATGCCTGATAAGAACACTCAGGCATTCATAGACGGTATGTATGATAAAGATTCCAATGTCATACAGCTTTTGGCGGCACATTTACATGCGTCGTGGGATGGCATTGCAGCAAATGATCTGAAAGAGCATATTTTTGCTCCGGCTTTTGAGGGAAGAATCGGGATCGTACATGTGATCAAGGCCAATGACGGAGAGGAGAAATAGTGAATGAGGAAGAGAAAAATGTGGTCTGCAAGGCAAATACTTTGCCTGGTGCTGTCAGCGGTACTTTTGCTGCAGAGTGGATTCATCGTCCTGGCAGATGATGAGGAAGAGGAGACGGAGCCGGCCAAGTCACAGCCCGGAGAGGTATATGCATATGACGCCGAGAACATCTATAAAGAAGGATTTTTTGTGCCCACACAGGTGTATCAGTTTGGCGGTGAGTTTTTTATCGCAGATGCTTATAATCATCAGATCCTGCATACAAATGATGTAAACAATGCACCCGGCGGATGGAATCCTGTGGGAATGGGACTGAACCGTCCCCATGCGATAGCAAGTGACGGAACGATATATCTTGTCATAGACACGGACAACAACCGGGTGGTTACCTATACCAAGACAGAGGTGGGCTATCAACTGGTGGAAAGTATTGAAAATGTAGGGATACGCCCCCATTATACGGTTTATGATAAGGCTACGGGACAGTTTTATGTATGGAGTTCCATGACCGGGACCATGTATATCTATAAGCGTGCCAAAAACGGTCTTACCCTGAAACTGAAAAGTACCAGGACCATAAAGGATCTGAATGGCGCTTACACCCGGTCCTTTACCATGGATAAGAATACCATTTATTTCCCGAGCGTAGGAAAAAGTGCGATATATGCTGTAAACAAGAGCAATTTTAAGGTAAAGGCCGTGTATCCGGTGGCGCCTGAGCTGGGAGAAATGGTTCAGTTGCTTCATATACAAAACTATTATTATCTTGTAACGTCTGCCGATGCGGCAAAAGAAAAGGAACCGATGATCGTAAGATCTAAGACCCTGGCGGGTTTTGGAAACGGACAATATGAGAACATAAGAGATATGTTTGGCGAATTGGACGGAATTCCCTATTATATCACACAGGGAGAAGACGGTCATTTTTACACACCGGTGATCGAAGGAACCTGTCATTCCTATATATGTAGTTTTGATATTGAGAAGGATGTCATCAAGAATGTAAATCATTTAAAGTATTAGAATACATGATAGGATGTTACACAGGAGGAAGTCGGAATGGTTTGCAGAAATTGCGGAAGCGATATACCGGATACAGTAAAATTCTGCCCCAAGTGCGGTACTATGGCTGCATATACACCACCGGAAACCGCAAGTGAAAGCGTGGAACCGAAAAAGAAGAGATCGATTGCAGGACCCATTATCCTTACCCTGGTTTCGCTGCTGGTTGTGGGTGCGGCAGGAGCAGCAGTTTACGGCGCAGTCAAGACCAATGAATTTCGGGGAGTGATTGCCGAGTTTGAGAAGATGCCGGAAGGTTTTGGCTCTCTTGGCAAATATCAGAAGGATTACGAGGCACTGTTGGAAGATTCTCAGGATGCGGCATCCCATTTCCAATTCTGGAAATATGAAGAGGCGGCTGCTTCCATGGACAGTCTCACTGCTGAGATAGACAGCATGAATGCAGCGGTCGCAACTTATCGGGACCAATATGACAATATCGTAAAAGAGATTGAAACCGATGGCAAGTATGTAATGGACGATTATGATGAGGATTATCAGAGTGCCAAGAAGGCGCTGGAAGAATCCCTTCAGGAGTTTGACGAGCAGGCCTGCAAGAGCAATACCGCGGATCTGAAGGAGATACGTGACAAAATCGTAGCGGGAAATGTGGAAAAGGCATCGGAATATATCGAGAAAGCACAGGACATCAAAAATCTGTTTGCCGGATATCATATGCATCCTTTTGAAGAGTATATGATAGAAGGGCTGACCGCAGATATCGAGGCGGACAGAAGTGCCCTGGATTATGTGAAGCTTCAGGATGATTATACGGCATTGAGTGACTGGGCGGAAAAGTTCAGTTCCGTGACATACAGCCGGGAGCAGATAGAAAAGTATGTTCAGGCAGATGTTTCCGGGCAGGACGAAGTAAAGCTTTACATCAATTCTTATGATTATCAGAAGTATGACTTTAAGCTGGAAGATTTTATCATCTATGAGAAGTACAATGAGAAGTGGAATGAGTGCCTGGCTGAGGATATCACCCAGATTGAGGGTATGCTTTCCATGGATATCGTGGCAGACATCTCGGGCAGTATGCGTTATGAATTCTACGATATGCAGCTCGCCATAGAAGGATTCATTGACGGGACCTATTCAGATACGGTGCTTGGACTTTCTACGATCGGCAGTATTTATGAGAGACATCAGGAATTTACCACGGACAAGGACGAACTGATCAATACCGTGTGGGGACTGGAATGCTACGGACTCACCAGCCTGTACCAGTCGCTGTACTCATCGGTAGTATACACTGCATCGGCAGAGGGCGCCAGATGCGTAGTGGCATTTACAGATGGACATAATGAGCCGTACGGCGCAGGCTATGACTATGATGCGCAGGATGTGATCGACGTGTCACTGTATTACCAGGTGCCGGTATATATCATAGGGATCGGCAGCTATGTGGATTCAGCAGAGCTTCGGAATATAGCAGAAGCCACAGGCGGTGCCTATTATGCCAACAAGACGGTGTATGACCTAAAGGATGTGTATATGGATATCTATGAGGCACAGGGAAGAATGTATGAACTGTCCTATAAGACACAGGTGCCGAATGATAAGAACAGAGATGTCTATGTACTGTATGCAGATCCCACACAGAACCTGGGGATCCGCATTGAATCGGAGTTAAATGCGGAGGCGCTGCAGACGGCATACGCATCTTCCGGATTGGATGCATCCAATCTGGGCGCATACTACACCGGTTCCAAATATTTGTCTTCGGATGATCTGGCCAAACTGGGAGATGACCTTACGGCGGTACAGACAGTGATCAATATCTATTATGCAAAGAATGATTATTCCTTCGGAGACAGTGAGAACGGGCAGAAACAGCTGGCCAAGATGATCGATCTGGGTGTGATCACAGAGAATGGCACACTGGATGGTGACACGGTGACCGAAGTGCTGCGGGCAGATCCGGTTTTATGGCAGAATTTCAGTGCACTGTACAACTATCGGTATGAGATCGTATATACTACGGCATTGGAGATATACAGGAACAACCCGAATATATCCTATAATGAACTGCGAAGCCTGATAAACCAGCACTATGGAGAAGAAAATGAAACACGTTTCCAAGGTGTAATATCGACTGCCTGGAAAAATATCCTGGCAAGTCAATAAAATACATACTATAAGATATGGAGGTTAAGAAAGATGATCAAATGTAGGGGTTGTGGAAAAGAACTGGAAGACGGTTCCCTGTTCTGCGACAACTGCGGTATGCAGGTGGCTGCTAAAGAGGAGGCACCTGAAACTGTGGAGGCAGTATCAGAGCAGAACGCAACAGAAGACCAGACTGCAGCAGAGGAAGCTCCTAAAGCAGAAGAAGCTGCCAAGGAGGTACAGCCGGAGCAGACACAAGAGGCGGCAGGTGCCTTTTGCCCCAACTGCGGAACTGCAATTCCCGCAGGGAGTGCTTTTTGCCCTAATTGCGGAGCCAATGCGGTTACCGGCGCTGTAGCAGAGGAAGCCGAACAGCCGAAGGAGAAAAAGAAGTCCAAGGGCTTGCTGATCGGCATCATCGCAGCATGTGCAGTGGTACTGGTAGCGGTTGTAGGATTGATCTTTGTGGGCGGCAATAAGTCTTCAAAGGCGGATTACACTTTTTACATAAAGGACAAAGAGGTATTTTATACAGAGCCCGGCAGCAAAAAACCGGTACAGATCACAGAGCAGTTGATAGATGTGGATGGTATCGGCAATTCCGAACTTGCTTATGCGTCATCTGAATTGCGCTATTACTTTGCAAAGAGCGATGACGGCAGTTTGATCTTCTACCCTGACAAGATCAGTGATGACGATGATGGCTGCAATCTCTATTACAAGAAGCTGTCAAAGGCTGATAAAGAGGGACAGAAGATTGACTCTGACATTGTGGCTTATTCCGTGAATGACGCCGCAACCCTGGTTACCTATATCAAGGACGATGGCGACTTATACTCCTATAACCTTAAGAAGTCGGATAAGTCCAAGATATCAGGGGATGTAAGCAATTTTGAGGTGTCCGATGACGGCAAAAAAGTTTATTATCTGAATGATGAAGATGAACTTTATGTCTGGAAACTGGGGAAAGATAAAGAAAAGATCGATAGTGATGTAACGAAGGTTTGTTACAACACCGATGACTTGAAAACCATCTACTACATGAAAGAGGATTCCTTCTACAAAAAGACAGAGGGAAAAGATAAGGAAAAGATCGCTTCCAATGTCAGTGCGGTACTTCAGGTTTATGACTCAGGGGCAGCTTATTACATCAAGGACAATTCCGGCAGCCAGTCCATCTCTGATTTCATTGTTGATGACATGGCAGAGGAAGATCTGAATACCAAGGAGCCGGAGTGGCCTGCTTATCCTTCCCGCTACAGCTATTACTCAGAATCTGCTTATAATGCGGCAGTTGCAGAGTATAACAAGGCCAAGGAAGAATATGATGAAAAGTATCAGCAGTATCAGGAGAAGCTTTCCAGAGATAGAATGCGTAACGCCCTGGAGGACGATGTAAGCTTTAACTTAGAGCAATATGAACTGTTCTATTTTGACGGCAAGGATGAAGAAAAGATCACAGAAGGCTTCATGGGAAGATATTTATATAACACAGCATCGGATGCAGAAGTGATCGTATATACTGCGTTGGATACAGAATCCTTTGAAAAGGTTAAATTGTCCAAATTTGAAAATATATATGATTTGGAGAGCACCATTACCACCGAATTGTTACAGAGTGCAAACCATTATGTGGCAGCGGGGGCAAAGGCAAGCGTCATCGATGTGGAAGAAGGCCAGAATTTTGTGCTGAATGCCAAGGGAGATAGAGTTCTGTTTGTGAGCGATGTGGATTCGGAAAAACAGAGGGGAGATCTGTATGTTGTAAAGATCAATAACGGAAAAGTATCCGCCCCGGAACTGTACGACAGTGATGTATATACCGGCACCGGAGTGTACTTTACCGGAAGTGAGCATATCCGTTATTTCAAGGATTATGACGAAGAAAACGGTGATCTGTATGTGGACAAAAAGCAGGCAGACTATGATGTATACAGATATAACCTGCGGTATGATAAAGATAATGACAAGTTCTACTATTATACAGATTATGATACCTCTAAGCAGGAGGGAACCCTGAAGGTCTACAAGAACGGAAAATCCGAAAAGATCGCAGATGATGTAACCAAATATGAGCTGGTAGACGGCAATGTATATTATCTGAGCGAGTACAGCCAGAAGAGCTACAAGGGTGAATTATATTGCTACAGCGGAAAGAAAGCCAAGAAGGTAGACGATGATGTGGTAGGCATAATGGCTGCCGTGACCGGCAGATCAACCCAGGGAGGAGCATTCCGGTATGGCTGGTGATGCATTGGAAAAGTTCAAAATGTCAGTCAATCGTGGTATTACCACCATAGGCGTCAAGACCTCGGCATCTCTGGAGAGGTCTAAGATCCTGACCCATATCGATTCTCTGGAAAAAGACAACAAGAGAGCATATGCTCTTTTGGGGGAGGAAGCTTATGAACTGTGGGAAAGCGGCGCTGAGGATTTTAGCCGGCTGGTTGACAAGTTCGAGCTGATCAAAAAGAGAAAAAAGGATATCGAAGAACTTACAGAAGAGCTCAATTCCATAGAAGACAAGAGCAATGAGATCCTGGGCAGGACCGATGCAGGCCAGTCGGGCACAGAGGCTGTCGCAGGTGCCGAAGCAAATGCAGAAGCACCCGCCAGAGTATTCTGTTCCCAATGTGGCGAAGGATATGACATCCCTGTTAAATTCTGCCGCAAATGTGGAAACAAAATGTCATAGAGAAAAGAATTGCCATACCCACTCTTTTTTGATAAAATGAGTGGGTATGATTTTGGGGGGATCAGGAAAGGACTTTGCTATGAATATTTTATCACCTTCCATTCTGTCAGCAGATTTTTGGAAGCTTGGGGAACAGATCAGGGAACTGGAGCAGGCTGGTGTGACGTATCTGCATGTGGATGTCATGGATGGACTTTTCGTGCCTTCCATTTCCTATGGAATGCCTGTGATCGCGTCTATCCGCAAAGGAACGGACCTGTTTTTTGACGTGCACCTGATGATCGAAAAGCCGGAACGGTATATTGCAGACTTTGCAAAGAGCGGTGCGGATCTGATCAATTTCCATATAGAAGCCACAAAACATATAGAGGAGACCATTGCGCAGATCCATAGAGCCGGTAAAAAAGCAGGCATCACCATCAAGCCGGGGACTCCCGCTTCGGCGGCAGAGCCGTATCTGGAACTGGTGGATATGGTGTTGGTCATGACTGTGGAGCCGGGCTTCGGGGGACAAAAACTGATCCCGGAGTGTTTGGAAAAGGTGACTTTGATCCGAAAGATGGCGGATGAGAAAGGCCTTGATCTGGATATTGAAGTGGATGGCGGAATCAATACAGATAACGTGGAGAGTGCGGTTTTGGCGGGCGCCAACGTAATCGTGGCAGGGTCTGCAATATTCAGGGATAACGTGACAGAAAATGTGAAGGCCTTCTTAAAAAAACTATAAAAAATCCCCGGAAGATCTTCCGGGGATTTTACTTTATGGTGCAGAACGTTTTATGCCAGGTAAGGCTCATAAGCATCATTGTATTCATCCAGGAATACGATGCCGAGAATGCCGGGACCGGTGTGGGCACCGATGGCACATCCTACGCGTCCGTCCAGGATTCCCTTTACATGATATCTTTCCCGGAGTTGTTCCTTCAGATTCTGATATGAGGCAAGGTCGGTTCCGTAGCACACACCGACTACCTGCTTTTCCAGATCTTTCCCCTTTTCCCCTACCATGTCCAGGATGCGTTTCTGTGCTTTCTTCCAACCACGGACCTTTTCGATGGCTTTCAGGGAGCCGTTTTCATCCACAATGATGATGGGCTTGATGTCCAACACGGTGCCGGCCAGGAAAGAAGTGCGGCTCAGGCGTCCCCCTTTGAACAGATAATCCAGCTCCATTACCGTAACGGCGTGTACCATATGGTCGCAGAAAAACCGGGCGGCTTCGATGAGCATCTCTTTCGGAGCGTTGTTTTTCTGCATCCGCAGAAGCCGTTCTACCACCAGGCCATAGCCAACGGAAGCACATTTGGAGTCGATGATGGTCATATGGAAATCGGGGAATTCTTCCCGGACCTCATCATAAGCCAGATTGGCGGCCTGAAAGGTTCCGGCGATGCCTGTGGAGAAGCAGATATACAGCACTTCGTCCCCTCTTTGGGCAAAGGGCTTGAAATGCTCTTCAAACATATATTGGCTGATGTGGTAAGTCTTGATATCCTTTCCCTGGGCCTGAATGTCATAGAACTGATCAGGGAAGATGGTCTCTCCGTCAAAATAGTCCACACCCTCGATGGTGACGGGAGTGGGCATAACATATAGATCATATTCCTTTTTGACTGCTTCGGAAATATCCGAGGCGGAATCGGTAATAATACGAAAAGCCATAGTGTCCTCCTTGCCAAAGAAAACATCTTTGATTCTTCAGTAAGATATTCCTAACTATTGTATCATACAACCTGTAAAAATGCAAAATCAATTGTAGGTATTGGGAGAATAAGGTATAATGACGATAATAGGATTATCAGAGAGAGGACAGCGTCATGAAATATAAACTGGCAGTTTTTGATATGGATGGGACGATCTTAAATACCCTGGAGGATCTGGCAGACAGTCTGAACCATATCCTGGCCGAAAATGGATATGGACAGCGCACGTTGGAGGAAGTTCGGACCTTTGTGGGGAACGGCATCCGGAAGTTGATCGAGCGGGCTCTTCCGGCGAGCACCGGGGACGAGGAGATCCAAAGGATCTTTCAGGAATTTTTGCCCTATTACAAAGAACATTGTGCGGACAAGACAAGACCCTACCGAGGAGTGCCACAGCTGATCCGTGAACTTAGAGCGGCGGGCTGTCTCACTGCTGTGGTATCCAACAAGGAAGATACGGCAGTTCAGGAACTGTGCGTACAATATTTTGACGGCTTGTTTGATGTGGCAGTGGGAGAGAAGCCGGGCATCCGCAGGAAGCCGGCTCCCGATTCGGTGGAATATGTGCTGGAACGGCTGTCCGTGGCAAAGGATCAGGCTGTCTACATTGGCGATTCCGAGGTAGATATTGCCACAGCCCGCAATGCCGGACTGGATTGTATTGCGGTGAAGTGGGGGTTTCGGGAGGAAGCGTTCCTGCGGCAGCAGGGGGCTGAGATACTGGTGAATACGCCGGAGGAGATCCGGGACATCATAATATAAGATATCCCAGGCATATAAAACGTGATCCCATCGCAGGTGGTATCCAAGGAGGCAGCAGAGACGGCATGGGAAGGGAGGGGCTTATGCAGGTCGGCGGTATCGGCAATGAACATAACAGCAGTATGCATCATATAACAAACTGTGTCCATGACCATGGCACCACGCACAAAAAGACCGGGGCTGCGGCGGCTTTGGGGGCGCCACAGGCGGATTTGGTGACCACCAATGAGCCCCAAAACGATACAGGGTTTTCCCTGTCGGCATGGCTGGCAGACCCTCTTGGCAATGCCAAAAAGCTTCTGGGCAGAATCTGGCATGGCGGTGACGGGAACAGCGGCGTTTCGGGAAATGTGTCCGGCGACACAGGTGGTCAGGAGGGATTTAAGTCTGCCTTCAATCCCGGGGTTCTGCACGGGCCACAGGTGGCTGCTGCGGCTGTTGCGGGAACGCCTAGGGATTTCGTCAGGGACAATCCGTATTTTTCGGCTGTGGAGGACACGGGCAGGCAGAGCGAGGCTTTCTGGCGGAAGATAAAAGTAAAGTTCCAGGGTGTGATGGGGCATCTTACAAAGAGATTTTCTTTTTCCGGTGGGGATTCCTTTCAGGCCAGACAGGAACAGTCAAAGGAGGATCTGCGCAAAAAGAGCCATTACAAGGGGGAGGATCTGGAAATGGATTGTGTCCTTACAGATGAAAGCTATCTTATGGATTCCTATAACAGAAAGGGAGAGTATCGGCAGCTTTCTACGAAAAAGTAGAGGAGGGCGTCCACAAAAATCGTGACGGTTCCTTGACAGGGACCGGGCTTTTGTGCTACTCTAACAAATAGAAGAAAAAGGCAGTGACGAAGAGAGTACACTTTTCCAAAGCTTTACAGAGAACATTCCGGACACAGGAGGCGAGTCTTTCTATGTGTCGGCGGCTGAGAGGAATGAGGCGGAGAGAGTGGAACATGGCTTCCGAGCAGCGCACCGAACCGATCTCCTGACAGAGGCTGCAGCGGGATGCGGTAAGGCTGCGACAGGTTCCGCCTGTTACAGCGGATAGGGTTTCTGACCCGAAGAGGTCTGTATTGCGAGATACGGATGAACAGAAGTGGTAACACGGGCATATAGCTCGTCTTCTATTGGATATCATAGAAGACGGGCTTTTTTGATGTGTGAACACCAAAAGGGCCCCACTGAAAGCAATAAAAACAAGAAGGAGAACAGAATATGGAAAGTAAAGGAAAGTATTATCTTACAACAGCGATTGCCTATACCTCAGGCAAGCCCCACATCGGAAACAATTATGAGATCGTGCTGGCAGACAGCATTGCCAGATTCAAGAGAAAGGAAGGCTATGAGGTATTCTTCCAGACCGGAACCGATGAACACGGCCAAAAGATCGAGCTGAAGGCCGAGGAGGCAGGGGTTACGCCCAAGGAGTTTGTGGACAAGGTGGCAGGCACCATCAGGAGTCTCTGCGATCTTCTCAATATTTCTTATGACAAATTTATTCGTACCACGGACGAAGAACATGAAAAGCAGGTGCAGAAGATCTTCAAACGTCTGTATGATCAGGGAGATATCTACAAGGGCGCTTACGAGGGCCTGTACTGTACCCCCTGTGAGTCCTTCTGGACCGAATCCCAGCTTAAGGACGGCAAGTGTCCCGACTGTGGCAGGGAGGTAAAGCCGGCCAAGGAGGAGGCTTATTTCTTCCGCATGAGCAAATATGCGGATAAGCTCATCAAGCATATCAACGAGCATCCGGAATTTATCCAGCCCGTCTCCAGAAAAAATGAGATGATGAACAATTTCCTGCTGCCCGGGCTGCAGGATCTGTGTGTGTCCCGTACCTCCTTTAAATGGGGCATCCCCGTGGATTTTGATGACAAGCATGTGGTTTATGTGTGGCTGGATGCGCTGACCAATTACATTACCGGCATCGGCTATGATGCGGAGGGAGGCAGCAGTGAGCAGTACAAAAAGCTCTGGCCTGCAGATCTGCATCTGATCGGAAAGGATATCATTCGTTTCCACACCATTTATTGGCCCATCTTTCTGATGGCGCTGGGAGAGCCTCTGCCCAAGCAGGTATTCGGACATCCCTGGCTCCTTATGGGCGGCGGCAAGATGAGCAAGTCCAAGGGAAATGTAGTCTATGCAGACGATCTGGTGGATTTTTTCGGCGTGGATGCGGTGCGCTACTATGTGCTTCATGAGATGCCTTATGAAAATGACGGAAACCTTACCTGGGAGCTGGTGGCAGAGCGTTTGAACTCCGACCTTGCGAACACCCTGGGCAATCTGGTGAACCGTACCATTTCCATGAGCAACAAATACTTTGACGGTGTGGTGGCAGACAAGGGCGCACAGTTGACGGAAGGGGATGCGGCCATCGATGCGGATCTAAAGAGTACCGTGACCGGAACTTACAGCAGGGTAGTGGACAAGATGAGCACTCTGCGGGTGGCGGATGCGCTGACAGAGATTTTCGGCATCTTTAAGAGGTGCAATAAATATATTGACGAGACAGAACCCTGGGTGCTGGCAAAGGAAAAGGATGCGGACCCTGCCAAGGCGGACCGTCTTTCCACCGTGCTCTACAATCTGGTGGAAGGCATTGTGATCGGTGCTTCTCTGTTGCAGCCCTATATGCCCGATACGGCAGAGAAGATCGCAGCACAGTTAAACACATCTCTGCGTGATTTTGATACCTTGGAGCAGTTCGGTCTCTATGAGAGCGGCACAAAGGTAACGGATCAGCCCGAAATCCTCTTTGCCCGTCTGGATATGAAGGAAGTGGCTGCAAAGGAGGAAGAACTGGCACAGGCTATGATATCGGCTGCAGAGAAGGAAGCAGAAGAAGAGACGAAGGAGGCTGTGATCGATATCGAGGCAAAGCCGGAGATCTCTTATGATGATTTTGCAAAGCTGCAGTTCCAGGTGGGTGAGATCATTGCCTGTGAGGCGGTTCCCAAGTCCAAAAAGCTTCTGTGCAGCCAGGTGAAGATCGGCAGCCAGGTAAAACAGATCGTCTCCGGCATCAAGGCACATTACAGCCCTGAGGAGATGGTGGGCAAAAAGGTGATGGTGCTGGTGAATCTGAAGCCTGCCACTCTGGCCGGTGTCCTCTCTGAGGGAATGCTCCTGTGTGCAGAGGATGCAGAAGGCAATCTTGCCCTGATGAAGCCTGAGAAGGACATGCCTGCAGGCGCTGAGATCTGCTAGGAAGGACACAGGAATTTCAAAATTTTTTATGGAAAAGGGTTAAAATTTATAGACAGATAAGGTATAATGAAACCATATTCGTGAGATATGACAGCCGGATGTGAGGAAACAGTCTATGAAAAAAGAGGAATTCTATTTCGACTCCCGTGACGGACACAGCAAGATCCATGCAGTACGGTATCTGCCGGACCGGGAAGAGGTTACCTGTGTGCTTCAGATCGTACACGGCATGGCGGAATATGTGGAGCGCTATGAGGAGTTTGCAAAGTTTTTGACGGACAGGGGTATAGTGGTCACCGGTGAGGATCACTTAGGCCACGGAAAGTCCGTGGAAGAAGGCGGTCGCTACGGCTATTTCTGCGAACAGGATCCTGCCACGGTAGTGGTGCGGGATGTGCACCGGTTAAAAAAGCTGACCCAGGAGCGCTATCCCGGGGTCCCTTATGTGATCCTGGGACACAGCATGGGATCTTATATCCTGCGGAATTATCTGTGCCGCTACGGAACAGGTATTTCTGCGGCAATCCTTTTGGGAACGGGTATGCCCTCCCTGGGGACCCTGCGCATGGGGAAGGCTGTGGCAGCCGTACAGAAGGTCTTCTGCGGCTCCGGTCATGTAAGCAGATTTATCGACAAAGCAGCTTTTGGTTCCTATAACAAGAAGATTGCCAATCCCCGCACTGGCGCTGACTGGATCAGCAGTGACAGGGAAGTGGTGGACCGTTATCTGGCGGACCCGCTCTGCGGTTTTACCTTTACGGTGAACGGTTTTCAAACTGCGTTTGAACTGATCGCAAGACTTCACAAAAAAGAAAATCTGGAGCAGGTGCCTGAGGATCTGCCCATCCTTATGATGTCCGGCAAGGAGGACCCCGTAGGGGATTACGGTGCAGGGGTGCAGAGGGCTTATGAATCTTTGAAGGATGCGGGAGTCCGGAATATCTGCCTGAAGCTGTATGATGAGGGCAGGCACGAACTTTTGAACGACCCGCAGAAGGAGACTGTCATGGAGGATATTTGCCGCTGGCTTATGACTGTATTGCAGGGGACGGAGGCAGAGGACGGAAAAGAACATGGATGAGAAGCAGCTTTCTTATGAAGTCAGATGGGCCAGACGGGAGGAATGGAGTCCTGCCATGACCATGATCTGGAAGACCTTCATGAAGTATGACAGCAAGGATTATACGGATGAAGGCATCCGCAATTTCTTTGATTTTATCACGGATGATGACCTGTATCAGGCATTTTTGGCAGGGGCCTATCAGATGATGGTGGCATTGGACGGGCAGCGGATCATAGGTGCGGCTTCCGTCCGCAATCGGAATCATCTTTCCCTGCTCTTTGTGGATGAAGAATATCATTACAAAGGCGTAGGCAGTGCACTCATGAACCGTCTGTGCCGATATCTGGAAAAGGAAGCCGGGGAAAAGTATATGTCCTTAAAAGCGGCTCCTTATGCTGTGGGTTTTTACAAAAAGCTGGGATTCTGTGTGGTCAAACCGGAAGAGGAATATTCAGGCATACGGGTGACACCCATGGAGAAATTCTTTTAGGGGGAGAACGTGATCGGGAAAGGAAATGAAGGAACATGAAGATTTTTGATATAGACGGACCGGTGATACAATTTCTGAATAAGATGGCGGATCTGATGCTGATAAATATCCTGACTATGGTATGCTGTATCCCCATTATTACTGCCGGTGCGGCATTTACGGCGATGCATTACATGGCATTGAAGATCGTCAGGGATGAAGAGTGCTATATTACCAGAGGCTATTTTAAGTCTTTTCGTGAGAATTTCAGACAGTCTACCATTATCTGGCTTTTACTCCTTCTGGTAGCTGTCATTTTAGGGATGGATTTTTATATCATTGAAAAGTCCGGTATTGAATTTAGCAAGGTATTTCAGACGATCATTACCATGTTTGCGGTGATGGCTGCCTTTACGGCGGTGATGGTGTTCCCCATTCAGGCAAAATTTGGGAATCCTATCAAGAATACCCTGAAGAACGCCTTTGCGGTGAGCATTCTGCAGTTTCCCAAGACCTTTGCCATGATCATTCTGCTGTTTTTCCCGGTGGCACTCTGCATGGTTACCATCAAGCTGTTTCCGGTTGCTTTTATGTTTGGATTCTCGTTGCCGGCATATCTGTCTGCACAGTTATATAATAAGACCTTTTTAAAAATGGAAAAACAGTTTGAAGAAGCACACGCGCCGGAATCGGCAGAGGCAGAAGAGGCCGGAGAAGACGAGAGGATCTTCAAGGATGAGCTGGACGAGAGTCTTGTAACAGATGACAAGATGCAGTAACAGGGTGTGTGACAACCTTTGAGGTGTGATATGCAGAAAAAAGATACAAAGAACATAATGGTACAGGGGACAGTCTACCTGGTGGTTCTGATCTTAGCAGTCATCGCCATGTTGACGGCATTCAGCTATGACAGCAGACGTATGCTCACAAGGATGATAGAGACCAGAACGGAGAAGGAGCTTGAGGCGATCAGTGCCGATGTTGACGGCCAATGGAATTGGATGGTGTCTGCGGCAGATGTATCGGCAGCGCTGCTGGGCGAGGGTCTGGTCAACAGGACCTATGAATCCCGGGATGCAATGAAAGTCCTGGCACAGACGGGCGGTGTTTATCTGGCGATCTATTATGAGATCGGCAAGAGCGGGGTGACCAGCGAAGGCAGTCAGATAGATATGGAGCAGACGGCGTATTTTGGGGAACTTGAAGGGGAGACTTCGTTTTTTCTCCCGGTTTTGGATGACGGCGTCACCGGAGAGGGCGGAGTAATGTATGTTTCTCCCGTAAAAGAAGATGAAATGCTGAAGGGGTATGTACTTGTCTTTCTAAAGAACGGAGATACCCTGGAGCAGATCAGAGGATTTCAATATAAGAACAGGGCTTTTTTTGCCATCGTGAACAAGGACGGGGAAACGGAATATCTGCTGGGAAACGATGAGCAGAAAGCATTGGCATCCGGTAATGTGTGGGAACAGATTCTGGCCGACCCTAAGTCCAAGAGCCAGAAGGTGATCCTGGAGAGAAAGATTGAAAAGCAGGAATCCGGAAGCATCCATACCATGGTGGGACCGGAAGGAATGTTCGTGTGCGTAAGCCCTATGAAGGGCACGGACCGGATGCTGGTCATGGGTGTGGAGGAAGATTATCTCTCGGAAGAAGAAAATGCTTTGTGGAGAGAGAACGGTGACTTCCAAGTCTGGATCGTCGTTGCACTGGTACTGATCTTTGTAGTGTTTTTGTATTACCTCTTTTCCAGCAGATACCATGCCAGAGAGCAGAGCAGGGAACTGGAAGATAAGGCGGATACCGACCAACTGACGGGACTGAACAATAAACTGGCCACAGAGCGCAAGATCAAAGAGTATCTGGCGAACAAAGAAAACGGCCCCGGTGTCCTGTTCATTGTGGATGTGGACAATTTCAAGAAGATCAATGACAGCATGGGACATTCCTTTGGAGATGAGGTGCTCAGTGAACTGGGGATGCGTCTTCAGTCCATGTTCCGAGTGACGGACATCATAGGGAGGACCGGTGGCGATGAGATGATGATCTTCTTGAAAAATATCAAGGATGAGGCCGTCATCCGACGTGAGGGAGAGAAGCTGGAATACTTCTTCCGTCATTTCGAGGTGGGGGAATATGTAAAGTATTCCGTTACCGCAAGTCTCGGGGCTGCGGTCTATCCCAAGGATGCGGAGGATTTTGAAAGCTTGTACAAAGCGGCTGACAGTGCATTGTATACAGCAAAGCGCAATGGAAAGAACCGGCTGGCCTTTTATGGGGAAGATAAAGGAACCTCCGGTGAAAAAGCAGGGGAATGAGGTTTGTATAATTTGCCCAAGAGAACCCCGGGGTTTTGTACAACTTGACAAACGATTTCAAAAAAAACCAACTTTGTAAGCAATTCTTACAATTTGAATTAAAATATTTGTGAAATAGTAGCATGGCGGAAATTTTATATTTCCGCTATACTAATTTCAGTATCACAATTCAGAACGTGAAAGGAGTTTACTCTAATGGCAAGTTTATCTTTAAAGAATGTCTGCAAAGTATATCCTAACGGTTTCGAAGCTGTTAAGGATTTCAACCTTGAGATCGCAGACCAGGAATTTATCATTTTCGTAGGACCTTCCGGATGCGGTAAGTCTACCACCCTTCGTATGATCGCAGGTCTGGAAGATATTTCTTCCGGTGAACTGAAGATTGGCGACAGAGTTGTAAACGATGTTGAGCCTAAGGACAGAGATATCGCAATGGTATTCCAGAACTACGCTCTGT
>JAGATV010000049.1 GCA_017621075.1 Lachnospiraceae bacterium | reverse complement strand
TTATGATATTATTTTGTCAAATAATGTCGTAAGTATAGGTTTGAAAGGAGATTCCACATGATTTATTCAAAAGAAGTTGAAGAAATGTGTCCCGTAGCACAGGGTGTAAATCACGGTTGTGCTCCCATTCCCGAGGAAGCAAAATGGGTAAAAGCAAAAGAAGTGAAAGATATTTCCGGTCTGACTCACGGTGTGGGCTGGTGCGCTCCCCAGCAGGGTGCCTGCAAGCTGACCCTGAATGTCAAAGAGGGCATCATCCAGGAAGCGCTGGTTGAGACCATCGGATGCTCCGGCATGACCCACTCCGCAGCTATGGCTGCTGAGATCCTTCCCGGCAGGACTGTTATGGAAGCATTGAATACGGACCTTGTGTGTGATGCTATCAATACAGCAATGAGAGAACTGTTCTTACAGATCGTTTACGGTCGTTCCCAGAGTGCTTTCTCCGAGGATGGTCTGCCTGTAGGTGCAGGTCTGGAAGACTTAGGCAAGGGCTTAAGGAGTCAGGTTGGTACAATGTACGGTACTTTGAAGAAGGGGCCCCGTTATCTTGAGATGGCAGAAGGCTATGTAACCGGTATCGCACTGGATGCGGAAGATCAGATCATCGGCTATCAGTTCGTAAGCCTTGGCAAAATGACCGACTTCATCAAGAAGGGTGATGACCCCAACACTGCATGGGAGAAAGCAAAGGGTCAGTATGGCCGTGTGGCTGATGCAGTCAAGATCATCGATCCCAGAAACGAGTAAACGGAAGCAAACTTCATTAGGAGGACATAGAGATGGCGTTATTTGAATCATATGAAAGACGAATTGATAAGATCAATTCCGTATTAAACAGCTATGGCATCGCTTCTTTGGAAGAGGCAGAAAAGATCACCAAGGATGCCGGACTTGATGTTTACAATCAGATCAAGGGCATCCAGCCAATCTGTTTTGAGAATGCCTGCTGGGCTTATATCGTAGGCGCTGCCATTGCGATCAAGAAGGATTGCAGAAGAGCGGCAGATGCAGCGGCAGCAATCGGTGAGGGGCTTCAGGCTTTCTGTATTCCCGGCTCTGTTGCAGATACCCGTAAGGTAGGCCTTGGACACGGCAATCTGGGCAAGATGCTTTTGGAGGAGGAGACCGAGTGCTTCTGCTTCCTGGCAGGACATGAGTCCTTTGCAGCAGCCGAAGGTGCTATCGGTATTGCAGAGAAAGCGAACAAGGTGCGTAAGAAACCTCTGCGTGTTATCTTAAACGGCCTTGGAAAAGATGCGGCTCAGATCATTTCCCGTATCAACGGATTCACTTTTGTGGAGACCGAGTATGATCCTTACACCAATACAGTAAAGGAAGTATTCCGCAAGTCCTATTCCGACGGACTTCGTGCAAAGGTAAACTGCTACGGTGCAAACGATGTCTGTGAAGGTGTGGCTATCATGCACAAGGAAGGTGTGGATGTTTCTATTACCGGTAACTCCACCAACCCTACCAGATTCCAGCATCCCGTTGCAGGTACTTACAAGAAAGAATGTATCGAACAGGGCAAGAAGTACTTCTCTGTTGCTTCCGGCGGCGGTACCGGACGTACTCTGCATCCCGATAACATGGCAGCCGGTCCTGCTTCTTACGGCATGACAGATACCATGGGACGTATGCACTCCGATGCACAGTTTGCAGGTTCTTCCTCCGTACCCGCTCATGTAGAGATGATGGGTCTGATCGGCGCAGGCAACAACCCGATGGTAGGTATGACGGTTGCAGTAGCAGTGTCCATCGAGGAAGCTGCTAAGGCAGGCAGATTCTAACAGATAAACAGGTAAAAGATGCAGATTTTTAAGAAATGTCGCAATCTTTAGGGGTTGCGGCATTTCTTTCGCATAAAGCTTCCGATTTGTATCAAACAGAATGCAAATATTTCATAAAAAGTACTGGAAAAATTAATAAATATGTAGTATAATGTGCTGTGATGAATTTTTTATAAATATATTATAAAAAATTCATAATTAAAAAGAGGGAGCTTCCATGTATTATTGTAGAAATTGCGGTGAACCGTACGCAACCGACGAAGCAGTGATTTGCGTAAAATGTGGAACTGCCAAAGGGATGGGTGCTAATTACTGTCGTAATTGCGGCAATCCTATTACCGAGGCTGACTAGGTATGCATGCACTGTGGAGTGGCAAATGGGCCCCAGATATCACCTGATGCAAAGTCAAGAGTGTTGGCGGGTGTCCTGGGCGTAGTGGTAGGATGTTTCGGTATACACAATTTTTACCTTGGCTACACAGCCAAAGCAGTGACACAGTTGGTGCTTTCTTTGATCGGCTATCTGCTGTGTTGTGTCTACATAGGTATCTTCTTGGTACTTGGGATCTGGATCTGGGGCCTTGTAGAGGGCATCATGATTCTCACCGGCAAGATCGACAAAGATGCACAGGGTAACTACCTCAAAGATTAATCAAGTAAGGAGATTAAAAATGGACGGACAGAACTTCAATAATGATCAGGTCGTTGAGACTCAGGCTCCTGTAGAGGAGACCACCAATTACCAGGACAACACTGCTACATATGCAGCACCTGCACAGCCTGCAGAAGCAAAGCCTGCTACCCCTGCACTTTCTATCGTAGGTCTTGTTCTTGGTATCATTTCCATCCTTTGCATGTGTTGCGGATGGGTTGGCATCCTGTTTGGTATCGGCGGTATTGTTTGCGCAGTATTCGGCAACAAACAGACTAAGACCGGTATTGGTAAGGCTGCTATGATCTGCTCTATCGTAGGTCTTGTATTATCTGCAATTATTTGGATCCTTGCCCTGGTTGGCGTTGGCCTTATGGGCATGGCAGACAGTTCCTACACCTATTACTAAAACATGGAAAAGTCCAATGTTCTGGAGGATCAGCTTTATCGGATAGGGTTGATCACTCTGGTGCTTAGTACCCTGTTTGGCATTTTGTATCTGAATTTCCTGGTGCCAAAGTTTACGCTTCCCTGTGTATTCTATACTGTTTTCGGGCTGTATTGTCCCGGCTGCGGAGGAACCAGGGCGATCGTGGCGCTGTTGCATGGAAATCTGCTACAATCTTTATGGTATCATCCGGTAGTATTGTATGTGGCAGTGATCTATGCAGGTTTTATGATCACTCATACCATGGAGAAGCTGCATATAGGCAGGGTGCGGGGCTGGAAATTCCATAGCTGGTGGCTATTTACGGCACTGGCGATCGTGGTAGGTAACATGATCTGCAAGAATATCCTGCTTATTATGTTCCACGTTACTTTATGAATGTATTTGTAGTAGTTACAATACAGAAAATTTTATTGCATCAAAAGATGCAGAAGGAGAAAACAAATGGATAAGAAAGTTACTGGCATTGTTGCTTACATCTTCTGGATTGGCTGGATCATCGCTTTTTGCGCTGGCGATAGAGAGGGTGCTAAGTTCCACCTGAACCAGGCTCTGGTTCTTTGGATCGCTAACATTATATGCGGTGTTGTTGGTATCATCCCGATTGTTGGAACCATCATCTCCCTGGTTGGCGGTATCTTCCTGTTCGTATGCTGGATCCTTGGTTTGATCGCAGCTTGCAAGGAAGAGGAGAAGGAACTTCCTTTGATCGGTAAGATTCAGATCTTAAAGTAATCCGACATAACAGATTACAAACAAAAGAGGATGCTTTTGCATCCTCTTTTTGTATTGCTTTGTGTTGTAGGGACGTGCGTTGTCTAAATGGGTTACTGTGGAGCTGATGGGGAAGACTCCGGCTCAGACTGGGTTGCAAGACCTATTTCTTCCGGATCTTTTCCGTGCAGAAGGGCGATGATGATCTGAATGCGCTTGTAAGCACGGGAATAATTTTCGGAAGCATATTCGTATTGGGCAGCTGCGGCGGCTTCATCATAGTTTTCGTTAGTGTAGGCGTCGCGGTAGCCGGCTACGGCCGCTGTCATATAAGCGGCGGCTTCATCGGCAAATTTCTCCAGATAATCAAATTCTTTCGGAAAATCCAGTTCTGCAAAATCCTGAAAGCGTTCATCCAGCTTGTCCAGGTTGACCAGAACTTCTGTTACGGCGGACTCAGAAGAGGCATCCACGTTGTTGATGGCGGTGTCGATTTCTGAAATGTCCGAGCAGAAAGAATCCATTTCATTCTTGAACCTGGTCAGTTCGGGACTTTCTCCGCAGCCGGTAAGTATGACAGCCAGAAAGAGCCCTGCTGCGGCAAGTTTTATTTTCTTATTCAATTTCTGTTTTCCTCCATACCTCGATTTGCGTAAGGCATATAAAAAAATTATCATATTTTATCCAATATTGCAAGAAAATATATAAAATCGCCCCCTTTACGTTTATTTTGTATGTATGATATAATTTATCTTTAAGTGAACAAATAAGGAAAGAAAAAAATGACAAAAAAAGAGTTTCAGGAATTTATCCAAAATAATATCATCTATCTGGATGGAGCTACCGGCTCCAATCTGGTAAAGGCGGGGATGCCGGCAGGTGTCTGCCCGGAGGCATGGATATGCAAACACAGGGATGTGCTGCTCGCTTTGCAGAAGCAATATGTACAGGCGGGAAGTAATATCCTGTATGCCCCTACGTTTACAGCGAACCGAGTCAAGCTGGCAGAGTATGACCTTGAGGGGCAGATAGAACAACTCACAAAGGATTTGGTGGCGATTTCCAGAGAGGCGGCGCAAAGCAGTACCGGCAAGAAGGTCCTGGTGGCAGGAGATCTGACCATGACAGGCGAACAACTCCGTCCCATGGGAACCATGGAGCTTGAGACCCTGATCGATATTTATAAAGAACAGATCCGCTGTCTGGAGCAGGCCGGTGTGGATCTGCTGGTGGTGGAAACCATGATGAGCCTGGCAGAGACCAGAGCGGCACTGATCGCAGCCAGGGAAGTCTGTGATCTCCCGGTGATGGTGTCCATGACCTTTGAAAAGGATGGAAGGACTCTGTACGGTACCGACGCAAAAACGGCTGCCATCGTAGCAGAAAGCCTCGGCGCCTGCGCTGTGGGGGCCAACTGTTCCACAGGACCGTCCGATATGGCACCGGTGATCCGGGATATGGTGTCCGTAACCGAGATCCCCGTGATCGCAAAACCCAACGCAGGGCTGCCCTTTTTGAATGAGGACGGCGTTACCTGCTACGATATGGATGCCGATACTTTTGCGAAAGAAATGAAAGTGCTGGTGGAGGCAGGAGCATCCATTTTAGGCGGCTGTTGCGGGACTACGCCGGAGTTTATCCAAAAAATACATGAATTCTATGGGGAGACGCATACCGTAACGGTACAAAGGCGCCCGGAAGGTATCCGGTATCTTACCTCAGAGCGCATGACGGTCTCCTTCGGCCTGGAGGATGGTTTCCTGATTATCGGAGAGCGGATCAATCCCACCGGAAAGAAACTCTTACAGGCGCAGCTTCGGGAAGGCAACATGGACAAGGTCCTTCAGTTTGCGGAGGAACAGGAGCAGTGCGGAGCAAGGATCCTTGATGTGAATATGGGAATGAGCGGTATCGATGAGAAAGCCATGATGCTTCGTGCCCTGGAGGAGATCAGCGGAGTCACCAATCTGCCTCTTTCCCTGGATTCCAGCTATGTGGAGGTCATGGAGGCGGCACTGCGGGCGTATCCGGGACGTGCGCTGATCAATTCTATCTCCCTGGAGAAAGAGAAATTTGAGAAGCTTCTTCCCCTGGCGGCAAAATACGGTGCCATGTTCATCCTGCTGCCCCTGTCCGACGAGGGGCTTCCCAAGGATCTTGATGAGAAGAAACGCATCATTCATACGATATATGAAAAAGCCCTTTTGCTTGGCATGCGCCGGGAAGACATCGTGGTAGACGGCCTGGTGACGACGGTGGGGGCCAACAAAAAAGCGGCCTTGGAAACCTTGGAGACCATCCGCTACTGTAAGGAGCTTGGCTTTGCCACTGTCTGCGGCCTTTCCAATATCTCCTTTGGCATGCCGGAGAGAAGCTTTGTAAATACGGCATTTCTGACTCTGGCCATCAGGGAAGGCCTTACCATGGCCATTGCAAATCCCTCCCAGGAGCTTCTGGTGAGCTGTGCCCTGGCAACGGATCTGCTCCTTGCCAAGGAAGAGGCAGACTTGCGCTACATAGAGTATGCAGGCATGGTAAAGGAGAAGCGGGAACAGCGGGAGGCAGTACAAAAAACGTTGGAAGTACGGCCTGCCCCTTCGGAAAAGCCCTCTGTGCAAACCCCTGCCCCCACACAGCCGGAAGGGGTAAAGGGCCTTTTAAAGACCGCCGTGTTAAAAGGCAACCGAAATGGTATCGCCAAGCTGACCAGGGATGCCCTGGAAGCGGGAGAGGACCCTTCCGTACTTTTAAACGAAGTGCTCCTCCCTGCCATCAATGAAGTGGGGGAATATTTTGACAAAGGCAAATATTTCCTACCGCAGCTCATCGCCAGCGCAGAGGCCATGAAGAATGCCATAGAGGTCTTGGAACCGCTGCTTTTGAAGGAGAGTGATTCCACTGATATGCCTGTGGTCATCATCGCTACCGTAGAGGGTGATATCCATGACATCGGCAAAAATCTGGTGGCACTGATGTTAAAAAATTATGGATTTAAAGTCATTGACCTGGGCAAGGATGTATCCAAAGAAAAGATCATAGAAGCGGCAAAAAAATACAATGCCAGGATCATTGCCCTGTCAGCCCTTATGACGACCACCATGCAGCGCATGAAAGAGGTCATCGGGCTGGCCAAGGAAGAGAATATAGATGCCAAGATCATGATCGGAGGTGCGGTCATCACTCAGGAGTATGCGGATGAGATCGGTGCCGACGGTTATTCCAAGGATGCGGCGGATGCCGTAAAGCTGGCCAAACGGTTACAGCCCACACAGAACAGTTGAAGGAGGAAAACAAATGAACGGAGCAGACGCTATCATCAAATGTCTTGAGGCAGAAGGGGTGGAAGTAGTATTCGGCTACCCGGGAGTTGCAATCTGCCCTTTCTATAACAGCATTCTGGAATCCAAGATCCGGACAGTGCTGATCCGCACGGAACAGAATGCTGCCCATGCGGCAAGCGGACTGGCAAGGATCACCGGCAGACCCGGTGTGTGTGCGGTGACCTCAGGTCCGGGTGCAACCAATGTGATCACCGGGATCGCCACTGCCTTTGCGGACAGCATTCCCATGATCGTCATTACCGGGCAGGTGAACAGTACCCTTCTGGGAAGCGATGTGTTTCAGGAGGCCGATATTACCGGGGCGGTGGAGTCCTTTGTAAAATACAGCTACCTGGTGAGGAATGTGAATGACATCCCCAGGATCTTCAAGGAAGCTTTCTATATCGCCAACACAGGACGCAAAGGTCCTGTCCTCATCGACATCCCCATTGATGTCCAGAATGCCCAGATCTCCAGATTTAAATATCCGGAAGAGGTGAGCATGCGCACCTACAAACCCACCGTAAAAGGACATGCGGTACAGATCAAGAAGGTCATAAAGGAGCTTGAGAAGGCAAAGCGCCCCATTATCTGCGCAGGCGGCGGCGTGCTGCTTTCCGAGGCGGAGGGAGAACTTCGCACATTTTCTGAGAAATATCATATTCCCGTAGTCTCCACCATGATGGGCATCGGTGTTATGCCCACCCGCCATCCCATGTATTTTGGTATGGTGGGAAATAACGGGAAGCCTTATGCCAACCGTGCCATGAATGAATCGGATCTGCTGATCATGGTGGGTGCCAGGGTAGCAGACCGTGCGGTGAGCCAGCCGGGCCTTATTACTCAGGGCAAGGTGCTGGTACATATCGATGTGGACCCTGCCGAGATTGGCAAGAATGCCGGCCCCACCATCCCTCTGGTAGGCGATGCAAAGCATATCTTTGAGGATTTCGCCAAGGAAGAGATGGAAGTGGATTATGAGGATTGGGTACACACCCTGGAGGGTTACCGGGAAGAGCTCAGGCCCAGAAGAAGTCCGAATCCTGCTTATGTGGACCCGGCAGCCTTCATCAGCCTGCTTTCCGAAAAGATGGAGGAGGATGCTGTCTATGTGGCGGATGTGGGGCAGAATCAGATCTGGTCCTGTGGCTATTGTGTGGTAAAAAAAGGCAAATTCTTAACCTCCGGCGGCATGGGCACCATGGGATATTCCATCCCTGCAGCTATGGGTGCCAAAGTGGCTGCTCCCGACAGACAGGTCATTGCCGTATGCGGTGACGGTTCCTTCCAGATGTCCATGATGGAGCTTGCTACCCACAGACAGCATGGCATCCCTGCCAAGATCATCGTTTTGAAAAATAATTATCTGGGAATGGTGAGAGAGCACCAGCATTATACTTACAAGGATCACTATTCCGTGGTAGATCTGTCCGGAAGCCCTGATCTGGAAAAACTTGCCGCAGCTTACGATTTTGACTTCCTGCGCCTTGAAACCATGGAAGGGGCAGACAAGGTCATCGACGCTTTCCTGGCAGATGAAAAATCGGTGCTGTTAGAATGTCTGATCGATCCCATGGATCTGGTAAAATAGGAGGAGGAAATCCATGAAAAAGAGAATTTATTCCGTGCTTGTGGAGAACCGTTCCGGCGTGCTTTGTAAGGTGGCCGGGCTCTTTTCCAGAAGATGCTTCAATATTGACAGCCTTGCGGTGGGAGAGACCGACGATTCCTCCGTATCCTGCATGACCATCGTCAGCAGCGGGGATGAACGGACCATTGAGCAGATTGAGAAACAACTGAACAAGAAGCTGGATGTCATCAAGGTCAAGACCTTTTCCGAAAGCCAGTGTATCACCAGGGAACTGATGCTGGTGAAGATCAAATACAACAAGAACAACCGCCGGGAGATCATGGAGATCTGCGAGGTCATGGGGGCGGATATCGTAGATATGTCCATACGGTATATGATGATCCAGATCTGCGATACCCCGGAGAAAATCAAGCTCATGATCAATATGTTGCAATCCATCAGTATCGTGGAGGTGGCAAGGACCGGAACCCTGGCTCTGTCCAAGTGTATGGAGAATGACGATTAGATCAAAAGCATACAATCAGGTTAAAAAACATCAAGAAATGACCCTGCTTGACTGTTGACAAGAGGACATGAAATTGATATATTAAGAAAAGTAGTTTATTTTAACCTATTTTGAAAGGCATGATGGCAGAATGCAGAAGAAAGTATTTCAATTACTGGTAGACAATACCTCCGGTGTACTGAGCCGTATCTCAGGGTTGTTCTCAAGACGCGGATATAATATCGAGAGTATTACGGCAGGTGTGACAGCAGATCCCCGCTTTACCAGGATCACCATTGTGACCTCAGGTGACGATGAGGTGCTGGAACAGATCGAGAAGCAGGTAGGAAAGCTGGTAGACGTAAGAGATATCAAGGAACTGAAGCCGGATGAAAGCGTGTACAGGGAACTGGTGCTGATCAAAGTAAAGGCGGCGGCATCGGAGCGCCAGAACGTAATCTCGGTGGCAGACATCTTCCGTGCCAAGATCATCGATGTGGCTCCGGAGAGCCTTATCATTGAACTCACCGGCAATCAGAGCAAGATTGATGCATTCATCAGTCTTTTGGACGGATATGAGATCCTTGAGCTTGCCAGGACCGGTATCGCAGGTCTGGGCCGCGGCATCGAGAATGTGACCATGCTCTGACATAATGTCTTGTTATTACATAATAAATCAATAGTTAGCTCTAGGGAAACCTATCAGTTATAAACAGTTATTACAAAATCAAATGGAGGAAAAGAAAATGGCAAAGATTTTTTATCAGGAAGACTGTAATCTGTCTCTGTTAGAGGGCAAGACCATCGCAGTTATCGGTTACGGCAGCCAGGGACATGCACATGCACTGAACGCAAAGGAGTCCGGATGTCACGTGATCATTGGTCTGTACGAGGGTTCCAAGTCCTGGGCAAAGGCAGAGGCACAGGGATTTGAAGTATATACCGCAGCAGAGGCTGCAAAGAAGGCTGACATCATCATGATCCTGATCAATGATGAATTGCAGGCAGCTATGTACAAGAAGGATATCGAGCCCAACCTTGAGCCCGGCAATATGCTGATGTTTGCTCACGGTTTCAATATCCATTTCGGACAGATTGTACCTCCCTAGGATGTGGATGTTACCATGATCGCTCCCAAGGGACCCGGACA
>JAGATV010000048.1 GCA_017621075.1 Lachnospiraceae bacterium | reverse complement strand
TGCAGAATCGAGGATGTTCTATTGGCGACAACCGCCATGGAGCATCCTCGATTTTTCTGATATATGGCAAAAACGATAAGGAGCTACAAAGACATAATAAAAGTCTGAACAGTAGTGAAAGTTATGTCATGCCTAAGGTGCGGACAACTGGAATTAAAATGTTAAATTTATGACAAAACCTATTGAAAACCCACAAGAAATAGATTAAAATAGGGAATCAAGGATAAGAATATTTTTGATGAGATAGATACAGAGTAACCGTAGGAGGTAGTGTCATGGCAAACAAAGTAAAGACAATCGGCGTTTTGACAAGCGGTGGCGATGCTCCCGGAATGAATGCGGCAATCCGGGCAGTTGTCCGTACTGCCATTGCAAGAGGCTTAAAGGTAAAAGGAATCAAAAAAGGTTATCAGGGACTTTTGAATGAAGAGATCGTGGATATGGCGGCAAAGGATGTTTCCGATATCATCCAGCGCGGCGGCACGATCCTGGGAACTGCAAGATGTATGGAGTTCAAGACCCCGGAGGGGCAGAAGAAAGGTGCCGATATCTGCAGAAAGCATGGGATCGACGGCATTGTAGTCATCGGTGGTGACGGCTCCTACAGAGGTGCACAGGCCTTGTCCAGACTGGGGATAAACACCATCGGACTTCCCGGCACCATCGATCTGGACATCGCCTGCACCGAGTACACCATCGGATTCGATACGGCTGTCAACACTGCCATGCAGGCGATCGACAAGGTAAAGGACACCTCCTCCTCCCATGAGAGATGCAGCATCATCGAGGTCATGGGGCGCAATGCAGGATACATTGCACTGTGGTGCGGTATCGCCAACGGCGCGGAGGATATTCTGTTGCCTGAGAAATATGATTACAACGAGCAGGAGATCATAAACAGCATCATCAAGAACCGTAAGATGGGCAAGACCCACCACATCATCATCAATGCGGAGGGGATCGGCCATTCCACTTCCATGGCCCGCAGGATCGAGGCGGCCACAGGCATGGAGACCCGTGCTACCATATTAGGTTACATGCAGCGTGGCGGAAGTCCCACCGCCAAGGACCGCTATTATGCTTCCATCATGGGCGCTTATGCGGTGGACATCATGCTGAAGGGAAAGACTAACAGAGTGGTGGGTTACCAGCATGGTGAGTTTGTTGATTTTGATATTGAATCTGCATTGAATATGGAGAAAGGCATTGACGAATACCAGTTTGAGGTATCCCGTCTGCTTGCGATCTGATTTCATGGCAGGAAATGCAAAGCGGCTGTATTCCCCACAGAGGAGCATGGCCGCTTGTTGTTTGAAATGAGGATATGGATACAGAAAGCGCAAGGAGACAGGATGACGGAAATGATAACAAGTGTTGCAAACCCCAGGGTGAAACAGGTGGTACAGTGGCAGAGCAAAGCCAGGGAACGAAAGAAGGACGGCGTATTCGTGGCGGAGGGTGTCAAAATGTTCGAGGAGGCGCCCGGGGGCAGCATCCTGGAAGTCTATCTTTCCCAAGAAGCGGAGAAAAAAGTGCAGAACATACCCGCTGTCCGGCAGAAATTGATGGAGACGGGATATGAGACCGTGACGGAGGAAGTGTTTGCCAGAATGTCGGATACCCAGACCCCTCAGGGAATCCTTACTGTGGTAAAGCAGCCTTCCTATGAACCGAACGTATTGCTGGATGCACCCAATCCGCTCCTGGTGGTTCTGGAGGATATCCAGGATCCCGGGAATCTGGGCACCATCCTGCGGACTGGGGAAGGAGCAGGGATAACGGGGGTGATCATGAGCAGCCGGACGGTGGACCTCTTCAATCCCAAGACCATCCGTGCCACCATGGGTTCCGTCTATCGAGTGCCTTTCCTGTATGTGACAGATCTGTCAGAAGTTATAAGGAGGATGCATGAGAAAGGTATCCGTACTTATGCGGCCCATCTGAAGGGGGAGACCTATTATGACAGCTTTTCCTTTCGAGAGCCTACCGCTTTTTTGATTGGCAATGAAGGAAACGGACTGACAAAGGAACTGGCGGATCAGGCAGGGCAGTACCTAAAGATTCCCATGGAAGGCAAAGTGGAATCCTTAAATGCCGCCATTGCCACATCCCTGCTGATGTATGAAGCGCACAGACAGAGACAAAAAGGAGGATTGTTATGAAAATCGGATTTATCGGTCTTGGAAATATGGCCACGGCAATGATCGGTGGCATGTTGCAGAAGGAAATCGTGAAGCCCGGTGATATCATCGGGTCGGCAAAGACGAAGGCTACCGGGGAAAAGGTAAAGGCACAGTTTGGTATCTGTATTGCGGACAGCAATGCCGGGACGGCAGAGGAAGCAGATATCCTGTTTCTTGCGGTGAAGCCGGTATTTTTCCCGGAAGTCATAGAGGAGATCAGAGATGTGGTCCGTGGAGAGACGGTTATTGTCAGCATTGCGGCCGGACGCACCATGGAGTATCTGGAAGGGGCTTTCAGACCCGGCAGCAAGCTGATCCGCTGTATGCCCAACACGCCTGCCTTGGTGTTGGAGGGCTGCACCGGTGTGTGCGTGGGAAAATATGTAACAGGCGGGGAACTGGATCAGGTGCTGGAGCTTTTGAGGTCCTTTGGCAGGGCAAGTGTGGTGCCTGAGAGACTGATGGATGTGGTAGTGGGGGTCAGCGGAAGCTCCCCGGCTTATGTGTTTTTGTTTATTGAGGCTATGGCGGATGCCGCAGTGGCTGAGGGCATGCCCAGAAAACAGGCTTATGAATTTGCAGCGCAGGCAGTGCTTGGCAGCGCAAAGATGGTGCTGGAGACGGGAAAGCATCCCGGCGAGCTGAAGGATATGGTATGCTCTCCCGGAGGTACTACCATCCAGGCGGTGAAAGTACTGGAAGAAAAGGGACTCCGAAGTGCGGTGATGGATGCCATGCAGGCATGTATCGACAAGTCCAGAAATATGTAAAAACCTTGTCGAAAATGGCAAAAAATTAAGGAAATCGTAAGAACTTGACAAAAATAAAGGCTTCTGCTATGATACCTTAGGTAACAAACTTAACAAAGTTGTAATAATTTAATAAAAATTTGAAACAATATTGTTATGGCGTTATGATTTTGGAGGTAAGAAAATGGCAGAAAGCAGAAGATGGTCTGTGGCACTGTGGGCGTTGGCAGCAGCCGTGCTCCTGATGTTACAGTCAGATATGACCGTTCATGCCGGAGATAGGAATTACCTGGAGGATTTCAGCGGAGGAGTAGCCACCCTGTTAGATCCGGGCAATAGCAATACGACTGAGATCCTGAATGCGAAAGCGAAGGAATTAAATCTGACGATTCCTCCCAAGGAGGAACATTCCACACTGGTCATGGCAAATGTCAGCAATGCCCTGAATGTGAGAAGTGAAGCCAGTGGGGATGCCAAAAAAGTTGGCAAATTGTACAAGGACTGCGGAGGCACCATTCTGGAAAGAAAAGATGGTTGGACCAAACTGCAGTCCGGCAATATCATCGGCTGGGCATCGGATGAATATCTCCTTTTTGATGAGGAGGCGGAAGCCCTTGCCAACGATGTGGGCAGGCTGATCGCTACCATCAACACAGAGACACTCCGTGTCCGCAAGGAGCCTTCGGCTGATGCCGAGGTTTACGGTCTGCTTCCCAAAGGAGAGATCGTTGAGGTCTTAGACGACGGGCAGTCGGAATGGATCTGTATTGATTATGAAGGCAATGACGGCTATGTGGCCGCAGAGTATGTGACCATTGATTTCCAGATTGATGCCGGTGAGACCATTGAGGAGATCAAGGCAAGAGAGGCGGCAGAGCGCGAGGCGAAGCGCCATGTGAATTACGGAGCGTACACGACCGATGCAGATACCACCCTGCTGTTGGCGGCACTGATCCAGTGCGAAGCAGGCGGCGAGTCTTATGAAGGACAGGTGGCAGTGGGTGCAGTAGTCATGAATCGTGTGAGGAGCGGAGCTTATCCGGATTCCATCCACGGTGTGATCTATGCTTCCGGGCAGTTTACTCCTGCCATGAACGGCAAGGTGAACAAGGTCTATGAGTCGGGCAGGATCAAGGAAAGCTGTATTAAGGCTGCGGAAGAAGCGATAAGCGGGGTTTCCAATGTGGGAGACATGACCCATTTCCGCCGCAATAACGGAAGAGAAGGCATTGTTATCGGAAATCATGTGTTCTATTAAATGATACAGAATACAGACAGCAGAAGCGGCATATCTTAACTGATAGGATATGCTGCTTTTTTGCGCACGATAGCTGTGGGTATCGTGCGGAGAAAGGGATTGCCACTAAAGGCATTTTGTAGTAAACTGATCTCAGAAACCAATTCACAGGCAGAAGAAAGATAGGGAGTGGATACATGAATGAATTTATGATGTTCTGGCTGGTTGTATTGATCCTTTCCATTGTCATCGAAGCGATCACTCTGGGACTTACCAGTATCTGGTTCGCAGGAGGAGCGCTGGCAGCATTGCTGGCATCTTTGGTGCATGCCCCTTTCTGGCTCCAGGTGGTGCTGTTCCTTGGGGTGTCACTGGTGCTGATCATCTTCACAAGGCCCATTGCAGTAAAATACTTCAACAAGGAGCGCATCCGCACCAATGTGGAAAGTTTGATCGGACGGCAGGCTATCGTGATCAGTGAGATCGATAATCTGCAGGGCATCGGACAGGTGACGGTAGGCGGCCAGGAGTGGAGCGCAAGAAGCGTGGAGGAAGGACAGCAGATTCCTGTGGGAGCGGTAGTCCGAGTGGAGGCAGTAAGCGGTGTCAAGCTGGTGGTGTCCGTGGACCCTAAGACCCAGAACCCAACCGCAGGCTGATTCCGGTAACCAATAAGGGGTAATTATGTGGGTGCCGCACAAAACGGCACAGAAGGAGGATAAAATGCTCGTAGTGATTTTAATTGTTGTAGTTCTTTGGATCCTGATCTCCTGTATCAAGATCGTACCTCAGGCGCAGGCTTATGTAGTGGAACGTCTGGGAGCATACCAGGGAACCTGGTCCGTAGGTTTTCACTTTAAGGTGCCCTTCATTGACAAGGTGGCCAGAAAGATCAATCTGAAGGAGCAGGTAGCAGATTTCCCGCCTCAGCCTGTGATCACCAAGGATAATGCATCTGTAAGGATCGACACAGTCGTATTCTATCAGATCACTGATCCCAAGCTGTATGCTTACGGCGTTGAGAATCCCATGATGGCAATCGAGAATCTGACAGCCACCACCCTGCGTAATATCATCGGCGATCTGGAGCTGGACCAGACCCTTACTTCCCGTGAGATCATCAATACCAAGATGCGTGCGGCTCTGGATATCGCAACCGATCCCTGGGGCATCAAGGCAAACCGTGTGGAGCTGAAAAATATCATTCCTCCCGCTGAGATCCAGAATGCCATGGAGAAGCAGATGAAGGCAGAGCGTGAGAGACGTGAAGCCGTAACCCGTGCGGAAGGTGAGAAGAAGGCAAGGATCCTGGAGGCAGAAGGTGAAAAGGAATCCGCGATCCTTCGTGCAGAAGCTGACAAACAGGCTGCAATCCTCCGTGCAGAGGCTGAGAAGGAAAAGATGATCCGCGAGGCAGAAGGTGAGGCGGAAGCAATCCTTAAGGTACAGCAGGCAAATGCAGACGGTATCCGTATGCTGAAAGAGGCAGGCGCAGACGAGGCAGTCTTAAAGATCAAGAGTCTGGAAGCGTTTGAGAAAGTAGCAGACGGCCAGGCCACCACCATCCTGCTCCCCGCAGAACTGCAGGGCATTGCCAGCGTGGCAGCAGCATGGAAGGAAGGCGGCAACGCTGTAAAATAAACAACACAAGTTGTTTTCAATCAGAGCATACCGGAAAGGGCCGGTTGCCCCGGCGGCATCATACCGCAGGGACAGCCGGCCCTTTTGGCATCCCTTTCATCGTTAATTGCCGTTTTTGGTTGAAAAACCGCTTATAATGAAGTATATTATTAGATGTACAATGCGTAACTATGGACAGTATGACATACAAGGAGGCACAACAATGGACTTAAAGGGCAGGGATTTTTTGAAATTACTGGATTTTACCCCCGAGGAGATCACCTATCTGCTGGATCTTGCCGCAGAGTTGAAGGACAAAAAGAAAAAGGGAATCCCGGTGGATGATCTCAGAGGAAAGAATGTGGCACTGATTTTTGAAAAGACCAGCACGCGCACCCGCTGTGCCTTCGAGGTGGCGGCACATGACCTGGGAATGGGGACCACCTACTTAGACCCCACAGGTTCCCAGATCGGCAAAAAAGAGAGTATCGCCGACACGGCAAGAGTCCTTTCCGGCATGTTCGAGGGAATCGAATACCGGGGATTTGGGCAGGAGATCGTGGAGGAGCTTGCAAAGTATGCCAAGGTGCCTGTGTGGAACGGACTGACCAACGAGTTTCATCCCACGCAGATGCTGGCAGATCTTTTGACCATCAGAGAGCATTTCGGGTATCTGAAGGATATCCGTCTGACCTACATGGGGGATGCCCGTTATAATATGGGCAATTCTTTAATGGTGGCATGCGCCAAGATGGGCATGCATTTCACTGCATGTACCACCCCGGAATATTTCCCGGCAAAAGAGCTGGTGGACCAATGTAAGGAAATTGCTGCGCAGACAGGGGGCAGCGTTACTCTGACGGATGATGTGACAGCAGGCACCAAGGGCGCAGATGTCATTTACACGGATGTGTGGGTATCCATGGGTGAGCCAGATGAAGTATGGACCGAGCGTATCAAAGCCCTGTCCCCTTACCGGGTGAACAGAACTGTGATGGACAATGCGGGACCCCAGGCTATTTTCATGCACTGCCTGCCCGCCTTCCATGATCTGAAGACCAAGATCGGGGCACATATAGGAGAGAGATTCGGCATCACAGAAATGGAAGTGACGGATGAGGTGTTCGAGTCAGAGCAGTCATTGGTATTTGAGGAGGCAGAGAACCGTATGCATACCATCAAGGCTGTAATGGCGGCTACGATTGCATAAAGGATATGAAAGAACAGTACGAAAAGAGGATCCATACCGGGTGGATGGGAAGAACGGCAGGATTTTATGAGGTGGTGGATTCCACCAATATCCTGGCCAGGGAGGAAGCCCAAAAAGGTGCACCCTCCGGAACGCTGATCGTGGCGGACAGACAGACCGCAGGACGTGGCAGACGTGGCAGGGAGTGGAAGAGCCCCGGCGGGACCAATCTGTATTTCACCCTGATGTTAAAGCCGGATTTTGCACTGGACAAGGCTTCCATGCTGACCCTTGTGATGGCCCATGCGGTGGCAGAGGCCGTCAGCCGGTCCGTGCCGGTCAGACCCGGTATCAAATGGCCCAACGATATCGTGATGGATGGAAAGAAGGTCTGCGGGATACTCACGGAGATGGAACTTAAGGAGGGCCGCATTGCTTCTGTGGTCATCGGTGTGGGCATCAATGTACACAGACAGGCGTTCCCAACAGAACTTAAGGACAGGGCGGCCAGCCTGGAGCAATTCGGAACGTTGGAGATTTCCCGGGGAGCGCTCCTTGCGGATATCATGGAAGTCTTTGAGGCAGATTATGAAGCCTTCTGCCGGGAGGAAAGTCTGGCAGCGCTGAGGACAAGCTATGAGAGTTTTTTGGTGAATAAGGACAGAGAAGTGTGTGTGCTGGACCCTCGGGGAGAATTTCGAGGCATAGCCCGGGGCATCACCGATGCAGGGGAACTTTTGGTGGAGCTTGCCGACAAAAGTACGGTCAGCGTCTATGCCGGAGAGGTTTCCGTGCGGGGCATCTATGGGTATGTGTAAGAGGGTGCTGCAGATGAGGGAATGACAGAAGGAATGAGAAAATATGGCAGACGATAAAGTAGTGCTCTGCGGAGCCAACGCTTATGAGAAGAAATATTATTTTAATGAAAAATTTAACAGGATTCCGGAATCCATCAAGGACGAGCTGCATATTATATGTGTGTTGTTCACCGAGGAGGTGGGCGGCATCTTTACCATTGCTTTCGAGGAAGACGGAGCGGTGGTGATGGAAACCAATGCAGAGGAAGACGACATCTACTATGATGAGGTGTCCAGCGGACTTTTGATCTCAGAGATCCGCAGGAGCAGGCAGGAACTGTTTGAGTCTTTGAGCCTGTATTACAGAGTGGTGATCTGTGGAGAGAATCCCGGAAGCCTTTTGGATGAAGAATAGAAAAAGAGGAATGAACAATGCTTTTGGTAATTGATGTGGGAAATACCAACCTGACCTTTGGAGTGTACAAAGGTGAAGAACTTGCGGCGACCTTTCGCATGACCACCAAGATCCCCCGCACGTCGGATGAATATGGTGTCATGATCTCCCAGATCCTGCAGGCTAAGGGGCTTGGGACGGATCTGCTGGAAGGCTCTGTTATAGCCAGCGTGGTCCCGGATGTAATGCATTCCTTGGTGGGAGGAGTGAGCCGTTATACAGGTACGACGCCCCTGATCGTGGGCCCCGGGGTAAAAACGGGCATTCGTATCGTCACAGAGGACCCCAGGGCTATCGGCGCAGACCGTATCGTAGATGCGGTGGCAGCCTACGAAAAGTACGGCGGCCCTGTGCTGGTGTTGGATTTTGGAACGGCCACCACTTATGACCTGATCACCGAAAAGGGAGAATTCAGTGCCGGGATCACTGCTCCCGGCATCCGTATCAGCTCCGAGGCATTGTGGAAGCAGACGGCAAAGCTTCCTAATATCGAGATCAAAAAGCCTGGCAGCATCCTGGCACAGGAAACCATCACCAGTATGCAGGCAGGGCTTATGTACGGCCAGATCGGTCAGACGGAATACATTATCCGCAAGGTAAAGGAAGAGAGTGGCATTGCCGATCTGAAGGTGGTTGCCACCGGAGGATTGGGCAGGATCATTGCAGATGAGACTGACACCATAGATATCTACGACAGTTCCCTGACCCTGGATGGACTGCGCATCTTATATGAGAAAAATCAAGGAAAGAAGAAATGAACAGACTGAAAATAGGCAACGTGACGTTGGACAATCCCATCATCTTGGCTCCCATGGCAGGTGTAACAGACCTGCCATTTCGATTACTTTGCAGGGAATTGGGAGCAGGGCTGGTGTGCATGGAGATGGTCAGCGCCAAGGCAATTTATTATCACAACCAAAATACGGAAGAACTGATGGAGATACATCCACAGGAAATGCCGGCATCCCTGCAGCTTTTCGGTTCAGATCCGGTGATATTGGGAGAGATGGCAAGGCGGATCGAAGAACGCCCCTTTGCCATCCTGGACTTCAATATGGGCTGCCCCGTGCCCAAGGTGGTCAATAATGGAGAAGGTTCGGCATTAATGAAAGATCCGGCGCTGGTGGAAAAGATCCTTATGAGTCTGGTACAGGCTGTGAAAAAGCCGGTGACGGTCAAGATCCGGAAGGGCTTTCGTGATGATCTTGTCAATGCCGTGGAGATCGCAAAGATCGCAGAGGCCTGCGGCGTGGCTGCTGTGGCGGTGCACGGACGCACCAGAGAACAGTACTACAGCGGAAAGGCCGACTGGGATATCATCCGCCGGGTGAAGGAGGCGGTAAAGATCCCGGTCATCGGAAACGGCGATGTGGACAGCCCCCAGGCTGCCGGGCAGCTTTTGGAGCAGACCGGCTGCGACGGCATCATGATCGGCAGGGCGGCCCAGGGCAATCCCTGGATCTTCCGGGAAGTAAAGGCCTATCTGGAACAGGGAATCCTGCTTCCGCCACCGGACAATGAGGAGAAAAAGAAGTTGGTCCTGCGCCATGCGGCACTGCAGTTAGAGTATAAGGGGGAATATACCGGAGTCCGGGAGATGCGCAAGCACCTTTCCTGGTATACCACAGGCCTTCCCAATTCCGCAAGATTCCGCCAGGCAATCAACACCATGGAACATATGGAGGAGCTGACGGCGGCAGTGGAGGAAATCTTTGGCGGGGACTGAGGTTTGCCGGATGGGAGCCACATATTTGCAAAAACCGTGCATATAATGAATGCATGGACACCATATTATATTTTTATCCATTAAAAAAAGAACCCTCGGGCAGGTTGGCTGCGCCCGGCTACACTGTGGAGGAATATATATTTCCCGGCTATCGCATGCTCAGAATCGGATTGACGGGACATGCAATTGCTGTTTTGGAAGAGGATATCATATGCAGTTTCTGGAACCGGAAACAGTGCCGGAAAAAGAAACAGTATCAGCAGGAAAAGATATTGCTGACGGACGCCGTATTCAGCCTGTGGCAAGATCCCTGCAATACCTACTGCGTCTGCAGGGAACCTATCACTTATTTCCGAAAATGGGAGTTTACGGATTACCGGGAGGCCAAGTGGGTAGACTATCTGCTGAAAAAGACGACACTGACTCATTTGGTGGTGATGGGCAGCGCACCCTGCCTGTGGGAGCTTCTGCCGCAATACGCCGGGAAAATGAAGAGCCTTAAGTTCTTTTTGTGGGAAAAACAGTTTACCCAGGAGCTGGAGGCACTGTTAGAGGACCTGTTCGAGGAATACGGACTGGCAACGGATGTGCACTTTGTGGGAGACAACTGCGGATTTGGGAGGCTGCCGGAGTTTGGCACCACAGCCTGTACCGTGCTGGATTTTTCCGGGGAAGAGAAGGTATCCGTCTGGTCGGCGGCTTCCGGAAGTGTCTGGATCGATCCGGACTCCATGGAAGAGAAAAGACGCAGACTGGAGAGCGGGAACGGAAGAGTGTGTTATCTGTCCCTGCAAAAAGAGTGGCAAAACCCACAAAAAACAGGGAAAACTCTGTCGTGACCTTGACACTACAGGCAAAAATAGGTATAATACGTTAGTTAATTGGACCTAAAAGATAAAATTCAAGAATAAAAACAGGAAGGTGTAGTGAAAATGCAGGAAAAGAAAAACATCCTGACCTACGAGGGGCTCAGAAAATACGAAGATGAATTGCATGATCTGAAGGTGGTAAGACGTAAAGAGGTTGCCCAGAAGATCAAGGAGGCAAGAGAGCAGGGAGATCTGTCCGAAAATGCCGAGTACGATGCAGCCAAGGATGAACAGAGGGACATCGAGGCAAGGATCGAGGAATTGGAAAAGATCCTGAAGAATGCAGAAGTAGTGGTAGAGGATGAAGTGGATCTGGATAAGATCAACATCGGCTGTAAGGTCACCCTTCTGGATATTGAGTACAGCGAGGAAATGGAGTACAAGATCGTAGGTTCCACAGAGGCAAACAGCTTAAAGGGCAAGATCTCTAACGAGAGTCCTGTAGGAAAAGCCCTGATTGGCCGCAAGGTGGGGGATACCGTGGAGGTAGAGACCCAGGCAGGCGTCTTTGCATACAAGATCCTGTCAATCGAGAGAAGCAACTAACAGATAAGGAGTAAGGACCGTGGCAGAAGCACAGAATAACAATGTTCAGGAACAGGATATCCACCAGCTTTTACAGGTGAGACGTGATAAGCTGGCTGCTTTGCAGGAAGCAGGAAAAGATCCTTTCAAGATCACAAAGTATGATGTGACCCATCATAGTACCGATATCAAGGAAAATTTTGAGGACCTGGAGGGCAAGACTGTCCGCGTGGCAGGACGTATGATGTCCAAACGTGTCATGGGCAAGGCATCCTTCTGTAATGTGCAGGATCTTCCCGGTAATATCCAGAGCTATGTGGCAAGGGACAGCATCGGCGAAGAATCCTACGCTGATTTTAAGAAATATGATGTGGGCGATATCGTAGGTATCGAAGGAGAAGTGTTTAAGACCAAGACAGGGGAAATCTCCATCCATGCAAAGAGCGTGACCCTGCTTTCCAAGAGCCTGCAGATCCTGCCCGAGAAATTCCACGGACTGACCAATACAGATATCCGTTATCGTCAGCGTTACACGGACCTGATTATGAACGCAGAGGTAAAGGATACCTTTGTAAAGCGTTCCAAGATGATCAGTGCCATCCGCCGTTACCTGGAGGGACAGGGCTTCATGGAAGTGGAGACCCCAATGCTGGTGGCCAACGCAGGCGGTGCTGCCGCAAGACCTTTTGAGACCCATTACAACTCTCTGGACGAGGATGTAAAGCTTCGTATTTCCCTGGAGCTGTATCTGAAGAGACTGATCGTAGGCGGTATGGAACGGGTATATGAGATCGGCAGAGTGTTCCGCAACGAGGGACTGGATACCAGACATAATCCGGAATTCACACTGATGGAACTGTATCAGGCATATACCGATTACTTCGGCATGATGGACCTGACGGAAAATATGTTCCGCTATGTGGCACAGGAGGTATGTGGCACCACCTTGATCCCTTATGCGGAAGAAATGATAGATCTGGGCAAGCCTTTTGAGCGCCTTACCATGGTGGAAGCAGTGAAGAAATATGCCGGAGTGGATTTTGATGAGATCCCTGATACTGAGGCTGCAAAGAAAATTGCCGACGAGAAGGGTATTCACTATGAGGCACGGCATGCGAAGGGAGACATCCTGAATCTGTTCTTTGAGGAATTTGTGGAAGAACACCTGATCCAGCCTACCTTTATCATGGATCATCCCGTGGAGATTTCTCCTCTGACCAAGAGAAAGCCGGATAAGCCCGACTATGTAGAGCGTTTCGAGCTGTTCATCTATGGCCGTGAGATGTGTAACGCTTATTCTGAGCTGAACGATCCCATTGACCAGAGGGAGCGCTTCAAGGCCCAGGAAGCCGCACTGGCAGCAGGTGATGAGGAAGCCAACACCACCGATGAAGATTTCATGAATGCGCTGGAGATCGGCATGCCTCCCACAGGCGGCATCGGCTATGGTCTGGACAGACTGGCCATGCTACTGACCAACAGTCCTGCCATCAGGGATGTACTGTTGTTCCCGACGATGAAGAGTTTGGATAAGTAGAAAATGCCGGAAAAGCCCGGAAATCAAGCATTTCTGAGAGGGAGAAAATGCTGGAAAAATGGATTTTAACCCAAATTTAACCCATTTCAGGAGAAAAACAGAGAAAATATGCCCTGCATCTTCATTGATGCGGGGCATTAGTGTATAATGGTATGTGGAGAGATACTGCTGCCGGGAGAAATCGGCAGCAGGAAGTGCCTTGTTTGCAGCGGAGGCTATGATGGAAGCATTTCAGATGCAGGATGATGGAAAGGGGATATATTTCAGGAACCTGAACCGGATCCCACCTGAGGAAGAGCTGGCAGAGGTGCTGAAGCGGTTACAAGTAGCAGGGTGCCAGGTTGGAAGCTGCAAGGCAGCAGGCTTGGAGGATATATACCAATGCAGATTGGATGGAAGAGAATTTGATTTACTGTTTGCCGGTGAGGAGGCCTTTTTGTATGTTCCAAATGAGGATGATGCGGAGCATATCATGGCAATATTTGAATAAAATGTAGCAGGAGCGGGTGGATGATGATCAGAGCGGAGCATTTGGGCCATATAGTGAGAATTGTTGATGTAGATGGCAAGGTATGGAAGGGCAAAGTTGTGGAATTGGTAGGCCCTGAAGATTCCGACAGCGGAGAAATTGAGCTGGGAATAGATTATGCAGGCGGGATAACTATGTTTACAGAGAGTGAAATTGCCAAATTGAGAATAATAGATTGAAGATAGAATATGATGAGGAGCTATGCAGCAGTGTATGTGCTTTATATGTTCAATGGCGCAGTAACCGGCGGTGTGATCGGGCCCTTCACACCGGTTCAGTACCAGGATAGCTATCTGTATTTCATCTATCCATGGTTCATGCTGCTTTTGTTTGTAATCTCCGGTATGAGCGCAAGGTTTTCTCTGAAGGGGCATTCAGAGAAGGAATTTCTGAAAAGCAGAACGACCAAGCTGTTGGTTCCATCCACCATAGGTCTGTTTGTCTTTTGGTGGATTTCGGGCTATTACAACATGGTGGTCGGCGGCGCATTTGAAAATATGTCCGCAGTACCTAAGCCGATTCTGTTTGTAATAATGGCAATCAGTGGCATCGGTCCTTTATGGTACATCCAACTGCTCTGGATATTTTTCCTGCTCCTGCTTTTCATCCGAAAAATAGAGAAAGACAGACTCTACGGGCTGTGTGAAAAGGCGAATCTTCCTGTTTTGCTCTGCCTGACCCCTGTGATTTGGGGGGCACTCAGATCTTAAACACGCCGGTGATTGTGGTGTATTGTTTTGGCATCTACGGCGCAGGGTTTTTCCTGGGGGATTTTATCTTTTCCCATGATGCGGTTATGGAAAGGCTGGAAAAATGGTGGCTTCCCCTCGCTCTGGCGACTCTGGGGTTAGGGATTGGCTTTGTGCTCGCCTTATGGGGCGCACCCTATGCGGGGCATCAGGTGTTGGACACACTTCTGTGCAACGTCTACGCATGGTATTTACATCTCTACATCCCGTTGCCACCCCTGGCTATGTATCCTTTGGTGGGTGCAGCCGCCTTTGCCGGAGCGCTTATTCTCTATGAGATCATTCGTCGCATCCCGGTTTTGAGATGGTGCGTCTGCGGAATTGGAGGTGGAAAATAATGTTTGCGGATAATTTGATGGAGTTGAGAAAATATCATGCGTTGTCCCAAGAGGAACTGGCCGAGAAGCTTGGCGTTTCCAGACAGACCCTCTCCAAATATGAGACGGGCGAATCTCTGCCGGATATTGAAAAATGCAAGGCGTTGGCTGATGTATTCGGCATTACGGTGGATGATCTGATCTGTTATGAAAAATCAACCGGAATGGGACTCGGGATACCGCCCAAGGGGAAACACATCTTTGGAATGGTTAAAGTGGGTGAACAAGGGCCAATCGTGATCCCGGCCAAGGCAAGAAAGATCTTCCGTATCAAGCCGGGAGATAACCTTGTTATTTTAGGGGATGAATCCGTTGCCTTGCATAAAGATATCGGAAGGAACGAATATGTAAACCGCTACATTCATGGAGGCGATGGAACTGCAAAACGGGAAAGATTATGGAAGGATGGAGAGTTATCCGATGCTTATGATTCATTCCCAATGACGGCTACGAATCTGTCGCAACCGTAATTTGGATTTTTTAGGCTTGGAGAGGACTGGAAGCCTTGGGAATAAATTTATGGCACTTGCTTCTGTATATGCCATCCTTGATGGTATGAAGGAAAAGGGACTGTGTGGCTGAACTCGTGGTGAGCCACGAGCCGGGTCTGGATCAGGACACCGAAAAGCCTGACATGGTCTGTTCCCGGACAGAGTTTAACAATGCATTTATGAAAGACGAGGAGGTTGTATAATGCTTTTACATAATGATAAAGGAATAATATTGGCATGTTTATTATGCTTAATGGGTACGTTGATGACCGGATGTTCTGATGATGTAAATGCTGATATAATTGAACAGAATAAGACGTTCCTGATTCAGGAGCTTGGCCTTGAGGAAGACAGGGCATTAGGAGCTGCAAATACACTTGAAAAGGCAGGATGCGGACTTATTGTGGAATATGCAGATAAGGTTGTTGACCAAAAGGCATATTCGATAACTCTTGTAAATGAAAATGGTGATAAGTATTATACAGCTTTTGACAGGAACGGATACATTGGACCAATCAGGGACGCCAATGGAAAGTACTTGTATGCACCGATTGATTGATATATTTTTGTATTGTAGATAAGTTTCCGGAAAAGGTGGTATGGAATGCGGCTGAGAAATGTGCTTATTGCAGTAAGTGATATGGAAAAATCTATTAAGTTTTACCGGGATCTTTTTGGATTACAGGTAATCCTGGATCAAGGAGGCAATGTTATTTTGTCTGAGGGACTGGTTCTGCAGGATGCAGGGATTTGGAAAGATTTTTTGAAGAAAGATCTGATCCCAAAGAACAACATGGCAGAGCTCTATTTTGAGGAAAAGGATCTTGAGGCATTTGTAAAGCGCTTGGAGGAACCTGATTTTGATATTGAGTATGTCAACAAATGGATGGAACATAGCTGGGGACAGAAGGTTGTCAGATTCTATGATCCGGATGGTAATTTGATTGAGGTCGGAACACCAATGAATTAGGAGCAATCCGGCAGGAAAGGCGGTTCTTACATGAAATGGGACGATTATTACGAAAAGACCAATGACTGGGCGGTAAGTACCGCCGTACAAAAAATATCATCCTTGGAGGATATGGGTGAGCCGGATGAAATAGTTGACGTACTCGTCATCATCGCCTTTGAGGATAAAAAGGGGGCTGTCAGGCTCTTAAACAGGGCCCTGCAGCATGGCGTGAAGTTTTCCGGAGAGAATCTTGTGGAAATCGAGAGCATCCTTACAGAGGAAAGCTTTAAGAAAGCATTGTATCAATCTGCGGATGGACTTACATCACAGGATTTGGAAGACATGTATGGCTGCATTGATGACAGGCTGATCGTTGATGTGGCGAAGAGGTATCAGATATCTGTTCCGGCGGATCTTGCCGATGAGTATGCGGAGGAATTGTGCCCGGATGTAACCACGCCTATCATGTGGAGCAGATTTTACAATGCTTTTTATGATTGGAATAGAGAGTACGCCATTACACGTTCTCGTGCCATCAGCGATTTTGGCAATGAGGATGAAGTGATGGAAGTCATTCAGGAACTGTTTTCCAATGATAAATATGAGGCAAGTCGGTTTGTCGGCAGAGTGTTGAATGCCGGTGTGCGTTTCCGGGATGAAAACCTGGTGGAATTAACCGGGCTGTGTAACGAAGATACTATCAGGCAGGCTGTGCTTTTATCAAGTCCTTTATTCAATGAGGATTCCTTGGAAGAACTGTACGGAAATGTCAGTGATGATATCATTATCGAGGCTGCCAGGCGGCAGAACATCAAACTGCCGGAAGGTTTACGGGCAGAAGAGGAAGAGATAGAGGACATCAGTTTCGAGATTTCTTCTGCCATACAAGCTGCAGATTATGCACTGGCTTGTCTGGTTCAGGCGCAGCGTGCGATAAATCATGGCAGTAATGTCAGTTTTATAGATATGGTGGCGAAGGGCCCCTTTACACCTTTGTGGAAATATTCGTCTCTTTCAGAGGCAGATGTGGAATTGCGGAATGCTCAGAGTGCATTACAAGTTCTGAATACAGAGCTGCGGAATTTGTCGAATCATAAGAGTGTCCGGCTGAAGTACGCAAGACTGGCATCCGTGATCGATATGTGGTTTGATAGCGGTTTTGTGGATGTGTTGGTGCATTTACAGATAAATAAGGCACAGAAGAGAATAAGGCAGGCAATTACACGGGTGGAGAATATCAGGCGTGAGCTGGGCAGGCTGTTGTAGGAATAGCCGCTGTGACTGTGTTTTCCTATCTGCCGGAATCAGAATCTTCATTTTATTTCCTCTTTAGAAAGTTCATAAAAACTTTATCAAAATTATTAGCACTCACTATTGACGAGTGCTAATAATGGTGTTATAACATAACTATAACAAAGAAAACAAACGGTGATCACACCGCCAGCTTAAAGGAGGAATGACTTATGTTGATGCCTAGTATTTTTGGAGAAAGTTTATTTGATGAGTTTTTTGATGATTTTGCACGTCCCGCAAAAAGTGTTGCAAGAGTCAACGCTTCTGTACCGGCTGTTATGAGAACAGATGTCAAGGAGAGCGATACCGGCTATGAACTGGATATTGATCTTCCCGGATACAAGAAGGAAGATGTGCAGGCCCAGTTAAAGGATGGGTATCTGACCATCACAGCTTCTACCAAGAGCAATGAGGATCAGAAGAACGAAGCCGGCAAATACATCCGCAGGGAAAGATATTACGGCACCTGCAGCAGAAGCTTCTATGTAGGTGAGGATATCGAGCAGGAGGACATCAAGGCAAAATTTGAGGATGGCATTCTGAAGATCGGTGTCCCGAAGAAGGATGCAAAACCCAAGGTAGAGGAAAACAAGTTCATTACCATTGAGGGCTGACCACAGGATGCGCAGCGATAAGTGGTAAGCAAAAGGCGGGGATACCGGTTAAGATACTGTGTGTCTCCGCCTTTTTCGGAGGTGAAGACTGATGGCAAAGAGAGATTATTATGACGTCCTTGGCATAAACCGCAGTGCGGATGAAAAGGAGATCAAGCGTGCCTATCGGAAACTTGCCAAGAAATATCATCCGGACATAAACCCCGGAGATAAGCAGGCGGAACAGAAATTCAAGGAACTCACGGAGGCATATAATGTCCTGAGCGATGCCGAGAAGAAAAAGCTGTATGACCGGTATGGATTTGAGGCATTTGAGGAAGGATTCCGGCCGGGGCAGGATCAGAGCGGGGATATGGGAGATATGGGGGATATCTTCGGGGATATTTTTGGAGATCTGTTCCATGGCAACGGCGGGAGTGGGTTCCGTTTCCGAACGGGAGGCTTCGGTGGCACTTTCAGGCAGAGGGGGGCTGATGCCCGTGCCGATATCAGGATCAGTTTTGATGAGGCAGTTTTTGGCTGCGACAAAGTCTTTCAGATCCGGGAGGAAAACGGTAAGGTCAGCTCCCTGCAGGTACACATCCCCGCAGGCATCGATGAAGGACAGAGCGTGCGGCTGAAAGGAAAAGGGGAACCCGGCATCGGAGGGGGAGCGGCAGGGGATCTTATGCTGAAGGTCCATATTGCGCCCAAACAGGGATATGAGCGGAAGGGAAAGGATGTCTATGTGACGGTGAGCATCCCCTATACCACCGCTGTGCTTGGCGGGGAAGCAATCGTTCCCACCCTGACAGGAAAGGTTTCCTGTAAGATCGCTGCGGGAACCCAGCCCGGCAGCAAGATCAGACTTAGGAATAAAGGGATTCCTTCCATGAAAAATCCGGCAGAAAAGGGAGATGAGTATATCGTGATCCAGATTGAGGTGCCGAAATATCTGACCCCCGAGGAACAGCAGAAACTCATGGAGTATGACAGGGCGCGCAAGGCCCACGGCCATAGTGGCAGCGCAGCATAAGGAGCTACACTGTGATGGAAGGAGCGTTTGTGGGGAGAATCGTCGATATTTGTCGATGGATTTTATGGGGAACCGGGCTGATCCTATAGACAGGATTTTGCCCGGTTGGTATAATAAGTGGGAAGACAGGGAAAGGAGAAACGTGCACCACAAATGGACGAAGGCGACTGTACAAATCAACCTCCGTTATGTTACATACTGAAACATTTAGGGCATAGCCTGTGCTTGCGGGAGTGAGCGCAGGCCGTGCCTTTTTGCGTTTGGATCAGTAGATTTTGGAGGTATGTTTATGGAAGATTCTATCTTTTGGATGATTTTATTACAAATAGTTCTGATCGGGCTGAATGCTGTGTTTGCATGTGCGGAGATCGCAGTCATCTCGATGAATGACAATAGGCTGGCAAAGCTGGCTTTGGAGGGAGATAAGCGTGCGGTGAGGCTGGAACGCCTGACAGCGCAGCCGGCAAGGTTTTTGGCGACCATTCAGGTGGCCATTACCTTGTCGGGATTCCTGGGCAGTGCGTTTGCGGCAGAACATTTTTCTGATGTGCTGGTAAAAATGTTGGTTAGGCTGGGAGTGCCGATATCTGTGAAAGTGCTGGATTCCCTGGCGGTGGTTCTGATCACGGTCATCCTGTCTTATTTTACCCTGGTATTTGGTGAACTGGTACCCAAGCAGGCGGCTATGCGGAAGGCGGAACCTTTGGCATTGGGGATGTCGGCGCTGATCAGTGGGATCGCCAGGATGTTTGCGCCTATTGTTTTTTTGCTGACGGCCTCAACAAATGGTATTCTGCGCCTTCTCGGCATCGATCCCGATGTCCGGGAAGAACAGGTCAGTGAGGAAGAGATTCGGATGATGGTGGATGTGGGAAGCGAAAAGGGAGCCATTGACCATGAGGAAAAGGAATTCATTCAGAATGTATTTGAGTTTGATGATCTTGCTGCGGGGGAAATCCTGACTCACAGGACGGATGTGGTCATGCTGGATGTGGAGGACTCTATGGAAGAATGGCAGGATATCATTTATGGCAGCAGGCATACCCTTTATCCGGTCTGCGAAGGTTCTCCGGACAGAATCATAGGGATCCTGGATGCCGGAAGGTATTTTCGCCTGGAGAATCAGGACAGGAAGACGGTGATGGAGAGGGCTGTGCATCCGGCTTATTTCATTCCGGATACGGTGAAAGCGGATACTCTGTTTCGGAATATGAAACAAAAAAAGCAGACGATGGCAGTTGTTCTGGACGAATATGGCGGAATGAGCGGCATTATCACCATCAAGGATCTGGTGGAACGGTTGGTGGGAGATATTTGCTTTCATGGAGAAGAGGAGGAAGAGGAAACCACTGTCAAAGCCATAGAGGAGGGCGTCTGGCTGGTGCCCGGCAGCGCATGGATCAAAGAGGTGTCAGAAGTTCTCGGCACCACTCTGCCCTGTGAGGATTGCGATACCTTTAGCGGTTTGATCCTGCATGCTTTGGGAAGCATTCCGGAGGATGGTACGGATATGGAACTGGAAGTGGCCGGACTGCGGATCCAGGTCACGCAGATCAGAAATCACCAGGTGGGGATGGCCGTGGTAAGTCTCTTGCGGGAATGAGGCAGTCATGTTATGATTAATGTCAGCATGATCGGCATACTTCATTTTCGGAGAGAGGCAACATGAAAAAGACAGAAACGAAAAAGTTTATGATAGCAATGCTTTCCCTGGGGTGCATTCTGGCGGCTGTGGCTACAGGCATGTACCTGCTGCAGAATGCTGGGGGAGACCTTGCAGAAGATACACAGATTTCCCCGGACAGTGGTTTTTATGCAAAGGATATGGAGATCAGGGTGTCTGTTCCGGAGAACACAAAGGTTTATTATACGGTAAACTGCGAAGAGCCCACTGCCGAAACGGGAATCCTGTATGAAGGACCGATTTCTCTGCCGGCGATGGAGGAGGAACAGGTATATGTATATCGGTTCCTGACCGTCTATGATGACGGCAGGGAATCGGAGGAAACCATCCGCACTTATTTCGTGGGCGAGCAGATACAGGACCGCTACAACATGCTGGTGTTAAATATCACGGGGGAACCGGATGGCCTGTTTGGCTATGAGAACGGTATCTTCGTGCCGGGAAAGATCTGGGATGAATTTTGGGAGGCCAATCCCGATGCGCATGTAGGCTCTTATGTGGAGGCAAACTATACCATGAGAGGGCCCCAGTGGGAGAGAGCGGTCTACATCCAGTTCTTTGACAGGGATGGAAATGAGATCCTTGCCCAGAATGGCGGGGTGCGGATACAGGGAGATCAGACCCGCATCAAGAATCAAAAGTCCTTCCGCCTGTATGCCCGAAAAGAATATGATGAGGAAAACGAGTTTGATTATCCCTTTTTTGGCACACTGCATTCGGAGGAGAACGGTGTGCTGGGCCGGGAGTATAAGAGACTTGTGGTACGCAGCTCCGGCAATGACAACGGTTACGGGTATATCCGCACGGAGCTGGTAGGCAGGCTTGCGGCGGATGCAGGATATCCGGATACGATCTGTGCGGTGCCGGTCTGTGTCTATATCAACGGCGGCTACTATGGTGTGTACTGGCTGGAAAACTATTATGACGGTCAATATTTTGAGAACAGATACGGGGCTTATGACGGCGAATTTGTGGTACTGGAGGGAGGCGACCTGTTAAAGAATGACACGGAGGATGCTTATGTGCAGGGATTCGTGGAGGATTACAACAGTACTTATGCAAAATTTGCCGCCATGGATATGACCGTGGAGGAAAATTACCGGGCGCTTCAGGAATTTATCGACGTAGAGAATTATCTGAATTATTTTGCAATTGAAAATTATATAGGCAATTCGGATTGGCCGGAGCACAATCTCAAAGTGTACCGCTATGTGGCGGAGGACGGACAATACAGGGAAGATTCCGTGTTCGACGGCAGATACCGGTTCCTTTTGTTTGATTCGGATTACGGGTTCGGACTTTTGACGTTCAACAAGTCCTACGGCATCTGGGCACAGAAGCCCACCCTTTACAGGGTGATCTCTGAGGATACTCCGCTGTTCGCAGCATTGATGGAGCGCCCGGACTGCCTGGGATATTTCGTGAATGCTACCTGTGATCTGATGAATAATACCATGTCGGAGCCTTATGTGACGAAAGTGGTGGATGAGATGCATGCATCCAGATATGATGAGCTGTATCATACTTTGGAGGAGACGGATATCATGAAGGGTTCTCTGTGGGAGTCGGAGGAAAGCCTGCATATCGATACCGCTGATGAAAATATTCAGATCATCAAGGATTTTGCCAAGGCAAGGCCGGAGACGGTCATCAAGGACATTCAGGACACCTTTGGCTGTGGCGAGACTTATACCCTGAAGATTGACAAGGGGGAGGCTTTCAGCGGAGTGCGCATCAACAGCATTTATTTTTCGGATGCGGTCTTTGAAGGCACTTATTTTGAGGATTTCACTGTGAATCTGGAAGCTCTGGTCACAGAAAATGAGATTTTTGATCACTGGGAAGTGAACGGAGAGAAACGTCTGGAAGCGGAGCTTGCCTTAAGTGGTGCGGATGTGAAAGACGGGCAGATCCGAGTATGCCTGGTGACCCATGATGTGGGGGATCCGCTGCTTGAGATCGCCGCAGTGAAAGCCAAGGGCCACAGCGATTATGTGGAGGTGGTCAACCGGTCGGGGAAAGCGGTCAGCACAAGCGGCTATTTCTTAAGTGACAGCGAAGATCTGAAAAAGTATGTACTTCCGGTGATGACCTTAAAGCCGGGTGACAGTGTACGATTTTATGGAAAAGACTGCAATGATGTCGAAGGACTGGGACAGTTTGGCATGAATTTCAATTTAAAGGAGGGGGAGACAGTGAGCCTGTCCCGGGGAGAGGAAACCGTGGACAGTGTGGAAGTGCCGGCGCTTTCCTCACAAGAGGGGGTCTACACCAGGGATTTTTACCGTGATCGGTATGTGGAATCTTTTTGATCCCAAAGGTGTGCCTGCGGATGGTCCCATATAGGGGAGAAGGAGGCAGTCTGAATTGACAGCAGCCGCATTATAATGATAAAATGGTACGAAATAAATTGTATATATCGGGAGGGTATTCTGGTGCCAAAGAGAACAGACATTCACAAGGTATTAATTATAGGTTCAGGACCTATTATCATCGGACAGGCGTGTGAATTTGACTATTCGGGAACACAGGCCTGCAAGGCGTTGCGCAAGCTGGGATATGAGATCGTATTGGTAAACTCCAATCCTGCAACCATCATGACAGACCCGGAGACAGCGGATGTGACTTATATTGAACCGCTGAATGTGGAAAGGCTGGAGCAGATCATCGCCAAGGAGCGACCGGATGCACTGCTTCCCAACCTGGGCGGACAGTCCGGGCTGAATCTGTGTGCAGAGCTGAACAAGGCCGGTATTCTGGACAAATACAATGTAAAGGTCATCGGAGTACAGGTGGATGCCATTGAGCGTGGCGAGGACCGTATTGAATTCAAGAAGACCATGAACAAGCTGGGGATCGAGATGGCCCGCAGTGAGGTGGCTTACACTGTGGATGAGGCGCTGGGAATTGCTGACAAGCTGGGTTATCCTGTAGTGCTGCGCCCTGCTTACACCATGGGTGGTGCAGGCGGCGGCCTGGTTTACAATAAGGAAGAATTGAAAGTAGTATGCGAGAGGGGACTGCAGGCCAGCCTGGTGGGCCAGGTCCTGGTGGAAGAATCCATCCTGGGATGGGAAGAGCTGGAGCTGGAAGTGGTCCGTGATGCAGAAAACAATATCATTACCGTATGCTTCATTGAGAATATCGACCCTCTTGGAGTCCATACCGGGGACTCTTTCTGCGCCGCTCCCATGCTCACTATTTCCGAGGAGTGTCAGAAGCGGCTGCAGGAACAGGCTTACAAGATCGTAGAGTCTGTGCAGGTGATCGGCGGAACCAATGTGCAGTTTGCCCATGATCCCGTGTCCGACCGTATCATCGTGATCGAGATCAATCCCCGTACGTCACGTTCTTCCGCACTGGCTTCCAAGGCAACCGGTTTCCCGATCGCATTGGTATCGGCCATGCTGGCAACGGGGCTTACCTTAAAGGATATTCCCTGCGGGAAATACGGTACGTTAGACAAATATGTGCCGGATGGAGATTATATAGTACTCAAATTTGCGCGCTGGGCTTTTGAAAAGTTCAAGGGCGTGGAGGACAAGCTGGGTACGCAGATGCGTGCGGTAGGTGAGGTCATGAGCATTGGCAAGACCTACAAGGAAGCTTTCCAGAAGGCCATCCGTTCTCTGGAAACCGGACGTTATGGACTTGGCCACGCCAAAAATTTTGATACCCTCTCCAGGGAAGAACTGTTGAACCGTCTGGCAACTCCCTCCAGTGAGCGCCACTTCTTAATGTATGAGGCATTGCGCAAAGGGGCTTCGGTTGACGAGATTCATGAGATCACCAAGGTAAAAGCCTACTTTATTGAGCAGATGAAGGAATTGGTGGAGGAAGAGGAAGAAATTCTGAAGCACAAGGGCAGCATGCCGGAAGATGCTATGCTGATCGCTGCCAAGAAGGACGGTTTCTCCGATAAGTATTTAAGCCAGTTGCTTGAGATCCCGGAGGAGGATATCCGTAACCGCCGTATGGAACTGGGAGTGGAAGAGGCATGGGAAGGTGTGCATGTGAGCGGCACCAAGGACAGTGCTTACTACTATTCTACCTACAATGCGCCGGACAAGAATCCCGTCAATACAGAGAAGCCCAAGATCATGATCCTGGGAGGCGGACCCAACCGTATCGGTCAGGGTATCGAATTTGACTATTGTTGTGTCCATGCGTCCATGGCATTGAAAAAGCTGGGCTTTGAGACGATTATCGTGAATTGTAACCCGGAGACGGTATCTACCGATTATGATACCTCCGATAAATTGTATTTTGAGCCGCTCACGCTGGAGGATGTGTTGAGCATCTATAAAAAGGAGAAGCCCGTGGGCGTTATCGCACAGTTTGGAGGGCAGACACCCTTAAATCTGGCTGCTGAGCTTGAGAAAAACGGCGTCAGGATCCTGGGTACCTCTCCTTCTGTCATCGATCTGGCAGAGGATCGTGACCTGTTCCGCGCAATGATGGAGAAGCTAGAGATCCCCATGCCTGAATCAGGAATGGCTACCACTGCGGAGGAGGCCATTGCCATTGCGGTGCAGATCGGCTATCCTGTTATGGTGCGTCCCTCATATGTGCTGGGAGGACGCGGTATGGAAGTGGTCTATGATGACGAGAGTATGAGAGAATATATGAATGCGGCTGTAGGTGTCACTCCGGACAGACCCATCCTCATTGATCGTTTCTTAAATCATGCGCTGGAGTGCGAGGCAGATGCCATCAGCGACGGCACTCACGCTTTTGTACCTGCTGTCATGGAGCATATTGAGCTTGCGGGCATTCATTCCGGAGACTCTGCATGTATCATTCCCTCCCTTCATATCTCAGAAGAAAATGTGGAGACCATCAAGGAATACACTAGGAAGATCGCAGAAGAGATGCATGTCAAGGGTCTGATGAATATGCAGTATGCCATCGAGAATGGTAAGGTGTTTGTCCTGGAGGCAAACCCCAGGGCATCCCGTACCGTGCCCTTGGTATCCAAGGTGTGCAATATCCGTATGGTGCCTTTGGCTACCGACATCATCACTTCGGAACTTACCGGGCGTCCTTCACCTGTTCCTGCCCTGAAGGAGCAGGTCATCCCCAATTACGGTGTCAAGGAAGCGGTATTCCCCTTCAATATGTTCCAGGAGGTAGATCCTGTACTTGGACCGGAGATGCGTTCCACAGGCGAAGTCCTGGGGCTGTCCCACTCCTATGGTGAAGCTTTCTACAAAGCCCAGGAGGCATGCCAGTCCAGACTTCCCCTGGAAGGTACGGTGCTGATCTCTGTCAACGATAAGGATAAGAGCGAGGTGGTGGAGGTCGCTGAAAGTTTTGCGGCAGACGGTTTCAAACTGGTGGCTACCGGAGGAACTTATGATATGATCAAGGAAGCCGGCATTCCGGTTACCAAGGTGAAGAAGCTTTCGGAGGGGCGGCCTAATATTGCCGATATGATCACCAACGGTGAGATCCAACTGGTGGTGAACTCGCCCAGGGACAAGGACGGCATCCATGATGACAGTTATCTGCGAAAAGCGGCCATCAAGGAAAAGGTATGTTATATTACCACCATTGCGGCGGCAAAGGCATCTGCCGAGGGTATCCATTATGTGAAGACCCATGCTATGGGACAGCTAAAATCCCTGCAGGAACTGCACAGTGAGATCCATGATAAATAGAGAATACAAAAACAGGGCACAGTCCCTGTTTTTTGTATGGGAAATATTTCCATGGAATTTTAAACCGGGAAAAATTTGACTATATGCTAAAGTATTGGGCAAAGTTTCCGATAAACATATTGAATCGCAGAATTGCAAGTGTTCATTCATAGCATAAATCATGGAGGAAGGAGGAGTCCGATATGCGTATTGAAGCTTACACACAGGTACAGCAGTTATATCGTTCACAGAAAGTGAACAGGAGTCAGAAGACCGGAAGCATCAGCCATACAGATCAGGTGCAGATCAGCAGCCTGGGAAAGGATTTCCGGACGGCAAAAGCAGCGGTCGCAAGTGCTCCCGATATCCGGGAAGAGCTGACGGCTCCTATCAAGGCAAAGATCCAGGATGGAACCTATTCGGTAGATACCGGAAGCTTTGCTGACAAGTTATTGAAGAAATATGAAGAAATGAGGTAATTCAAGTGGCCAGTCTGATGGAAAACCTGATAGATGTACTGAGAAAAGAATGCAGGGAATATGAGGGGCTGCTTGAATTATCACAAAAAAAGACTCCTGTTATCGTCAGCGGTAATCTGGAGGAGTTACAAAAAATCACGGATGAGGAACAAGGGCTGGTGAGCAGGATCAACCACCTGGAAAAGGAAAGGGTGGAAGTGACTGCGGACATTGCCAATGTATTGAACAAGGATGTCAAGGATCTGAAACTTGCAGATCTGATCAGGATGCTGTCCGGCAGACCCACAGAACAGGCGGCACTGGCGGAAGTACATGACAGTCTGCAGGTGTCTGTAAGAGGTCTGCAGAGAGTCAATGAGCAGAATCGGGAACTTTTGAATAATGCGCTGGAGGTCGTGGCATTTGAGATGAATATGATGCAGGCCATGAAGGCGGCACCCGAAACGGCCAATTGTAACAGAGGCGCATACAGCGCGGGCGATACTATGGGAATCGGCAGTAAGGGCTTTGATGCAAAACAGTAGCCTGCAGATACTCCTTGTGAAATGTAGAGGTGAATCATCATGCCATTGATGGGTAGTTTATATATAGGGACATCCGGATTACAGACAAGTCAGAATGCGCTGAACACCACAGCGCATAATCTTTCTAATGTGGATACTGTGGGCTACACCAGGCAGCAGGTCCAACTGTCGGATAAATCTTATATCACATTATCGGTGGACCCCAAATCTGTTGCAAACAAGCAGACGGGTCTGGGTGTTGTATATTCCAGAGCAAAACAAGTAAGGGATTATTTCCTGGATAAGACCTACCGCAGGGAATCCGGAAGAAGTATGTTTTACGAGGTGTCCACGGAGGTCATGGAGGAAGTGGAAAGCCAGCTTGGCGAGCTGAACGGCGAAGCCTTCCAGGAAACCATAAGCGATCTGTGGACTTCCATACAGGAGTTGACAAAAGATCCCTGCAGTTCCGTGACCCAGGGGCTTTTGGTGCAGAGAGCGTCCGAGTTTGTGGAGCGGGCGGCTGCGGTATACGACGGTCTGAGTTCTTACCAGAATAATCTGAATATACAGATCAAACAGCAGGTTGACAAGATCAATGATTACGGCAACAAGCTTTTGACCCTGAATGATCAGATCCGTGCCATAGAGGTGGGCGGCATCGAACATGCCAATGATCTTAGGGATGCGAGGAATCAGATCCTGGATGAACTGGCAGAATTGACCAATATGTCCTTTGAGGAGGATATGTACGGCAATGTTTCCGTAAAGATAGAGGGCGTGGATTTTGTAAAGGGAGGCACCTGTTACGAGATCAGCCTGCAGACGGACGAGACCACCGGCTTTTATACTCCGTACTGGCCTCAGAATGCATCTTACCGCGTGATGGATGACGGCACCAGACAATACAATATTGACGGAGCCGAGGTATTCGACCTTAGCATCGAGATATCTTCGGATCTGAGCACGGATATCGGCGGGCTGAAAGCCATGCTTTTGGCCAGAGGGGATCACAGGGCCGATTACGGTGATATCAAAAGCGGCAACTATGACAGCGTTTCCCAGTCTGTGATCATGAATGTTCAGGCGGAGTTTGATCAGTTGGTCCACAATGTGACCACCAAGATCAATGACATTCTGATGGTGGCAGCAGGGGTGCAGAAGGGGGATCTCACCAATGTGACCCTGGCCGACGGAACGGTCATCCCCGATGAGGAGATGAAGAATGTCAGATATGCCAAGGCCGACAGTAACGGTTACATGAGGGGTGAGGATGGAAGCCCTATTCAATTGTTTACCAAGATCACTACCGAAGGCTATCAGAAGGTGACTGCCACCGATGCGGAGGGCAATACCGGTGAGTACTGGGTATATGTGGAAGAGGACCTGGGTAAGCCTGAAAGCATGTACAGCGTCAAAAATCTGGAAATCAATCAGGAGCTGATGCAGAAGCCTTCCACTTTGGGATTCAGACTTCCAGACGGATCGGAGGACAATGCCACTGCGGAAGCCTTGAAAGCGGCGTTTTCCGAGGAAGCCTACACCCTGAATCCCAATGTGCAGAAGAAGACTTCCTTTATAGATTATTATGATGATCTGGTAGCACAGATCGCCAATTCCGGTTATGTTTACAGAAGTATTTATGAAAATCAGGTCACTACGGTGGAATCCACCCAGAGTGCCAGGGAACAGGTGGTGGGCGTGTCCAGCGATGAGGAACTGTCCAACATGATCAAGTTCCAGAATGCCTATAATGCTTCCAGCCGTTACATCAACGTGATCAGCGAGATGCTGGAGCACATTATCAATACTTTGGGAGTATAGTAAGGAGGTATGTATGCCATCACAATTTTTTGGATTGAATATTGCATATACGGGGCTTTTGGCCAGCAATGCAGCCCTGAACACCACCTCCAATAATATCGCAAATGTACAGACGGAGGGTTACAGCAGGCAGCAGGTAAAACAGCAGGCCAGCAATGCTCTCAGGGTATTTCAGACCTACGGATGTGCAGGTGCAGGTGTTGAGACGCTGGCTATCGAGCGTGTCCGGGATGAGTTCTATGACGGCAAATTCTGGGATAACAATGCCAAGGTCGGCGAGTATGATATGAAGCAGTATTACATGGAACAATTGGAAACTTACTTTGACGACAACGGCAAAAATGCAGGATTTAAGACGGTGTTCGATCAGATGATGGTGGGCGGTCTCCAGGAGCTATTAAAGAGCCCCGGTGATGAGACCAAAAAGTCACAGTTTGTGGGCTATGCAGGAAATCTGACGGAGTATTTTAACGGACTGGCGGGCAATCTGGAAGCCATGCAGAAGGACATCAATCAGGAGATCAAGCTGAAGGTGGATGAGATCAACTCTCTGGCGGGAGAAATCGCCACCTTGAACAAGCAGATCAACACGATCGAACTGTCCGGGGCTAAGGCGAATGAACTTAGGGACAGAAGGACCCTTCTGTTGGACCAGCTCTCTGAGATCGTGGATATCGAGACCAAGGAGATCCCCATTACCGATGCCAACAATCCGGAGCGCGAGACCGGGGGCAACCGTTTTCTGGTAAAGATCGCAGGAGGGCAGCTTCTGGTAGATACCAATGAGTACCGTGGTTTGGAGTGCGTTGCACGAAAGAATTATGAGAAAGTAAATCAGACGGATATTGACGGCCTCTATGATGTGTATTGGGAGGATGGACAGCAGTTCAACCTTTACAATGCGGCCATGGGCGGCAATTTAAGAGGCTTGATAGAGCTCAGGGACGGTAATAACGGTGAGAATTTTACCGGATTGATCACGGATGTGGGAACCGCCAATATAGGCGGCGAAACCCACGATACGGTTACCATTGAGGTGGGAAAAGCCTATTTACAGGATCTGAATAAATGTAACCTTTCTGACCAGGGAGGGATCATCAATCTGGGCAATCAGGAGTTCTATTACGATTCCTGGCAATACACCTGCTCTTATGATGATGCGGGAAATGCCACTTATTCCTATACCTTTATCTTATCCTCACAGGACAAGAATGACATGCATGTCACAAACGACCGGATGGGTAAGACGGCAACGGTGGGAGCGGGCATCAACTATCAGGGCATCCCATATTACATGAGCCAGATGAACGAATGGGTGAGGACCTTCTCCCAAAAGTTCAATGATATCCTTACAAGCGGTTACAATGCTGACAACGAAGCCGGAGTGAAGATGTTTACCGGAGACCGTGCTTCCTCCGAGGAACAGTTCCGGTTCCCGGACGGAAAAGACGGCACCCAAAGTACCCGTTATGACCTGTTCACCCAGGCAGGCCTGGCTGATTCCAGCATGACGGTTGCGGACGGAGATGACAGCTATTATCGACTGACTGCAAAGAATTTTGCGATCCTTACCTCCATGGAGATGGACCCCGGTCTGATGGCCAACAAATTCCAAAAGGGAGACGGTGTGGAGCAGGATGATCTGCTCAAGCAACTGGACCTTTTGGCCAGGGACAAAGACGTAATGAGCTTTCGCGGCGCATCTGCATCCGAATTTTTGCAGTGCATACTCTCAGACGTGGCATTGAATGCATCCAGGGCCAATCTGTTCCAGAAGAGTTTTTCCAACATTGCAGGTACTATCGACACTCAGAGGATATCCATCTCCGGTGTGGATGAGGACGAGGAAGCTGTGAATCTGGTCAAATACCAGAACGGATATAATCTGGCATCCAAGATGATCCAGACACTGACTGAAATTTATGACAGACTGATCCTGGAGACCGGCGTTTAGAATGAGAAGAGAAATGAGGTGCAGGTATGAGAATCACCAATAAGATCATGCAGAGAAACAACCTGTCTAACATCAATACCAACAAGATATACCAGGATAAGCTGAGCACACAGATGTCCACCCAGAAAAAGGTAAACCGGCCTTCCGATGATCCTGTGGTAGCGATCCGTGCATTGCGGCTGCGCAGCAGCGTGACGGAGGTGACCCAGTATTACAGCAAGAATATCCCTGATGCGGAAAGCTGGCTGAATGTGACGGAAGATGCCTTGAAGAATCTGTCTGAGATCGTAACGAACATGATTTCACAATGCACGAAAGGGTCCAACGGCGATCTGACCACACAGGACAGACAGATCATCCTGGAAGAGCTGAAAGCCCTTGGAGAGGAAGTGTACAGTACCGGTGATGCGGATTATGCCGGCAGATATGTATTTACCGGATACCGCACTGATACTTCCCTGAGCTTTGGGGCATCGGAGGAGACCAATTATACCATTACCGAGCAGTTGGACAATACTGCCATCGATCAGATCACCAAGGTAAATACCGGGGAGATCAAGAATTGGACCAGCGGTAATTTCAATACGGCGCCCATCAAGGATATTGCGGAAACAGATGTGGATTCCCTGGAAGTATACCGTATCCGCCTGTCTTATAATAATTGTCGGGATGATGGGACAGCTCCTACCATTGTGTATGGCAAGACCGGTGCAGACGATCCGGGCACGGTGCTGACTGCCGCCATGGTGCATTCTTATGCGGACCCGGACCCTTATACCGTGACTGCGGGTGACCCTGATGCCGTTATCTATGTGCCGGAGACCGGAGAACTTCTGCTTGGCAAGAACAGACATGATGCACTGATGGCAGTGAAGGACGATCCGGCTACTGCTTATGATGAGGGCGAGATCCGGGTGACCTATCAGAAAAACCAGTGGGAGAGCGGGGATCTGCACCCGGAACACTATTTCTATTGTGAAGCGGAAAAGAAAAATGCGGCCGGGACCACGGATACCATCAAATACAACGAGGATTATCTGACGGGGGATCCCGAGAGACAGGAGATTGAGTATGATGTGGGATTCAATCAGACCATCCGCGTGAATTCTACTGCGGACGAGTGCTTCCAACAGGGCATCGGCCGTGAGGTGGATGATCTGGTGGATGCCATGCAGGAGGTGCTGGATCTGGAGGGCATCAAGGCGGGCATTTCCAATGCCTTGGAGAACACCACCGATGCCGCAGACCAAAAGACACTGCAGAAACAACTGGATGCAGTGGAGAAGGCATTGACCCTTTCCAAGGATAAATGTCAGAAGATGTTTGAGGGCGGCATCACCGCCTTTCAGGGATACCTGGATGCGGCCAATCTGAGTATCACCAACTGCGGCAGCAGAAGCAAGAAACTGGAACTGATCGAGAACCGTATGCAGAACCAGAAGACCACTTTTGAGACACTGAAGAGCGAAAATGAGGATGTGGACATCACGGAGGTGGCTATTCAGTTGAGCAGTGCGGAACTGACTTATGAAGCAGCACTGATGGCCACGGGAAAAGTAATGCAGACTTCCCTGCTGAATTTTATTTAAAGGATAGGAGGCACCTTATGAAGATCAATACCAAGATTTTTGGAGAAATCGAAATCGCAGATGACAAGATCATCACCTTTGAAAATGGCATCGTGGGATTTCCGGAACTGAAACATTTCACCCTGATCCACGACGAAGAGCGAGGGACCAACGCCGGAATCCGTTTTTTACAGTCTATAGAAGAACCGGCTTTTGCAATGCCGGTCATGGATCCCTTGATCGTGAAACCGGATTATGATCCGGAAGTCAACGATGAACTGTTGGCAAGCGTAGGGACCCTGACGGCGGAGAACATCCTGGTGCTGGTGACAGTGACCGTGCCCTCGGATCTGACGAAGATGACTGTCAATCTCCAGGGCCCCTTTGTGGTAAATGTAGAGGAACGAAAAGCGTGCCAGATCATCGTGGAGGGGGATATTTATCCGGTAAAATTCCCGATCTATGATATTCTTCAGGCGGGAAAGGCAGGTGAGTAGTATGTTGGCATTGTCCAGAAAAAAGAATGAAGCGATCATCATCAACAATAATATCGAGATTACTATTTTGGAGGTAAAAGGCGACCAGGTGAAAGTCGGCATCACTGCTCCCAAGGAGGTGCCGGTATACCGAAAGGAGGTTTATCTGCAGATCCAGGAGGCCAATAAAGCCGCTGTGGATGCAGACGGTATGGAGGCATTGAAGAAGCTGCTGGGATAAGAGCCGGATACGCTGGCGGGAAAGCGAAACTATAGGGAAGTGCAAAAAAAATTGCGCTTCCCTATTAATTTTTCCTTATTTTTGCCGATATGGACTGTAGAAACCAGATTTTTTCTTTGTTAAAACAGAGACGATGCGGATGCCGAAGGAAGGTGTCCCGATTCACATGGAGGTGACTTACAATGGCAATTGAACCATTAGGAAGCGCAATGACAGTGCAGGCACAGAATGCGGTAACGCAGAAGCCTGTGACACAGACGGCAAAGAATGCCGCAGAGTACACAACAAGCAATGTGCAGCCCGCAGATCAGATCGACAAGACCATCAATGTGGTGGAAAATGCCCAGGAGAAAGGGCAGTCCAACAACTCTGATCAGGAAAAAGGACAGCAGGCGGCAACCAATGAACAGATCAAAAAAGCGGTTGAGCAGATGAACAAGAATATGATGACCCATTCGGAGGCTGTGTTCGGTATTCATGAGGGAACCAACCGTGTTACCATTAAGATCGTGGATAAGGCTACTAAGGAGATCATCAAGGAACTCCCCCCGGAAAAGACTCTGGATATGATCGCCAAGGTGTGGGAGATGGCCGGTATCCTCGTGGATGAAAGAAGATAGGAGGGAAACCCCATGGCAATGCGTTTGAGTGGTCTGATGTCCGGTATGGACACAGAGAGTATTATACAGGAGCTGGTAGCGGCGAAGCAAACCAAGGTGGATGATGCCAAGAAGGCACAGACCAAGCTGTCCTGGAAGCAGGATGCATGGAAGAGCCTGAATACGAAGCTGAAAAACCTTCAGTCCAAATATCTCAGCAGTATGCGTTTCAGCACCGCTTATGCCAAAAAGACTACAAAAGTTTCGGACAGCAGCAAGGTCAGCGTCATCACCGGCGAAAATGCAGTGGACGGCGTACAGTCGCTGGAGGTAAAGCAGCTGGCAAAGACCGGCTATCTGACCGGTGCAAGGATCGGTGGAGAAGACAATAAGCTGACGGCACTTTCCAAGCTTGGCGACCTGGGTATTGATTTCGGGGAAGGCGGCAAGGGAACTTTTACTGTAAAAGCAAGCGGTAAGTCTGTGGATATCAGCGTGACGGCAGACACCACCATTTCCGATATCCTGACCAAATTGAAAGATGTCGGACTGAATGCCAATTTTGATGCCAACCAGCAGAGGCTCTTTATCAGTTCCAAAAAGTCCGGTGCTGACAATGATTTCAGTATCACTGCTTCCGATGCAAACGGCAGGAGTGCATTGGAGAAGTTGGGACTGCAGACGGATCTTAGCCGCGACAAGGCTACCCTTGCGGAATATCAGACTTATGCCGGATACTATGTACCGGGTGACGAAGCGGCGACGCTGGGCAATATGAGAGGCCTTATCGACAAGACTGTGGAAGAGCGCACCAATGCATATCTGGATCAGTACAAGAATCTGGTATCTTCCAAGGAGGACGCCCAGAAAAAGATTGATGAGATCAACGAAAAATACAAAGATACTTCCTTAAAGACTGTGGAGGAGTACGCAGAGCTGCTTGATGCCAAGAATAAATCGGTAAAAGAGATAGAAGAAGCTATCAAGAATGAGACAGACCCGGATCGGAAGAAGCAGTTGGAGACAGAACTGAAGATCCTGCAGGATGACGTAAAGAAACTGTCCGACCAGAAAGCCGATGCGACAACATTGGCTGCCCAGACTGCCAATGTTGCTAAATATGATGAGCAGATGGCAGACATCAGAACCTATATCAATGTGTCAGAAGATACTGTAGACGGTGTCACTGCTTACAGCGCTTCGGCAACAGATAAGTTGACTGCAGAGGTAGAAAAACGATATCTGGATAAGGCAGAGTATGCCGCTACAGTTATGAAGGACTATCAGAACGGCAAGCTGACAGGCAGCGCCACCAAGGTGTCCGGGCAGGATGCACTCATTACCTTAAATGATGCGGAGTTTACCAGCAATGACAATACTTTTGCCATCAATGGGCTGACCTTTACCGCCTTGAGCGAGACCAAGGAAGGGGAAAAGGTTACCGTTACGACCCAGAATGATACCGATGGCATTTACGACATGGTCAAGAATTTCCTGAAAGAGTATAATGCCATCGTGAACGAGATGGATAAGCTCTACAATGCGGATTCTGCAAAGGGCTATGAGCCTCTTACGGATGAAGAAAAGGATGCCATGTCTGAAAGAGAGATCGAGGAGTGGGAGACTAAGGTCAAGGATGCCCTGCTTCGACGTGACGAAAATCTTTCCAGCATTAATTCGGCACTTCAGGCAGTGATGTCTTCCGGTATCGAAGTAAACGGAAAGACTATGTATCTCCATGATTTTGGTATTGATACTCTGGGATATTTCAATGCACCTGACAATGAGAAGCACGCCTACCACATTGACGGTGATCCGGACGATGCGAATACTTCCGGCAATGCCGATAAGTTAAAGAGCCTGATTTCCAACGATCCTGATACGGTTGTTTCTTTCTTCACCCAGCTGTCCAGAAATCTTTATGGAAAAATGTCTGATCTTTCATCTTCAGTGGATGGTTACAGAAGTTACGGAAATTTTTATGAAGACAAGAAGATGAAGTCTGATTATGATGACTATACCAGCAAGATCAAGGAACTGGAACAAAAGCTGAATGATTACGAAGACAAATGGTATAAGAAGTTCAGCGCCATGGAGACTGCTATGGCTAAGATGCAGTCAAATACCAATGCTGTCACAGCATTATTAGGAGGTTGACAAGATGCCGCTGCCTAACGCATATACACAGTACAATAATAGTAAGGTCTTGACTGCCTCTCCGGCAGAACTCACCCTGATGCTTTATGAGGGGGCTATCAAGTTCTGCAATATTGCGGAGATTACTATTGAACAGAAAGATATTGCCAAGGCCCATACGAATATTGTAAAGACTCAGCGGATCATTGACTATCTACGCCAGACCCTGGATATGAAGTATCAGGTGGCCCAAGACTTTGAAAGGATCTATGTTTACCTTTCCAAGCGCCTGGTGGAAGCAAATATCAAAAAGGACAAGGAAATTCTGGAAGAGGTTAATACGCATCTACGTTCCGTGCGGGATACCTGGAAAGAGGTAATGCGTATCAATCGTGAGAAAGGAATTATTTAATGGAGAACCAATTAACCATTCTGGCAGAGAGCCTGGAAAAGAAGATCAAGGTCCTGGAGCAGATACAGGAGTACAATAAGCGCCAGGAGCAAGTGTTTACTGCGGAACAGGTAGACATGGGTGACTTCGATGAAGCAGTGGAGGAAAAGGGAAGGCTGATAGAGCGGCTGACCCGGCTGGATGAGGGCTTTGAAAGCCTCTATGCCGGACTGGCCAAACAGCTGGAGGGCAATCGAGAAAGATATGCGGAAGAAATCCGTGGGCTTCAACGTCAGATTTCAGTCATCACAGAGATGAGTGTGGCCATCCAGGTCCAGGAGAAGCGCAACAAACAGCTGGTGGAGCAGTTTTTTGCAAAAGAGCGGGCAGGGATCCGGCAGAACAGAAAGGTATCAAAGGCAGCTTATGACTATTACAAAAAGGTGAACAATACATCTTATACACCGCCACAGTTTTATGATAATAAGCAATAACAGACAGGGATGAAAAAATTTCAAAAAAATATAATTTCCCCCTAAAGTAATTAAAAAACTCTCCGATATACTTAACAAGTAAAGCAAATAGAACAGGAAATACAGTTCAAGCTTTCTTAAATAGGTAATTCAAAATTCAATACGCACGATTGAGTTGAGAATCACCTGTTACCAACTGCCGGACACCGATACGTGCGAATCGGATGAAAGGCAAAAACAAATAGTGGTCGCAAGGATGCGACTTAAAATTCAAGGAGGAAAAATATATGGTAGTACAACACAACTTACGCGCAATGAACTCTAACAGAATGCTTGGTTTAACCACAGCTTCTCAGGCAAAGTCAACAGAAAAGTTATCTTCCGGTTACAAAGTAAACCGTGCAGCAGATGATGCAGCAGGTCTGGCTATTTCCGAGAAGATGAGACGTCAGATCAGAGGTCTGACACAGGCTTCCCTGAACGCTCAGGATGGTATTTCTGCAGTACAGACTGCTGAAGGTGCTCTGAATGAAGTTCACGATATGCTTCAGCGTATGAACGAACTGGCAGTTAAGGCTGCTAACGGCACCAACCAGACAGAAGACCGTTCTTATATCCAGAGCGAAGTTGATGCCCTGATCGATGAGATCGATCGTGTTGCAGAGACGACTACCTTTAACGAGAAGATGTTGCTGAATGGTGACTTTAGTGGCGTAGAACTTCAGGTTGGCGCAGAAGGTAAGCCCGGCAATCAGATTGCTGTTACTATCGATGCAATGGATGCTGCTGGATTAGGCGTTGATCGTCTGAAGACTAGCGGTGTCAGCGGTGCTGACGGAACCCAGGCTAAGGCTAATATCACCGTCATCAAGGATGCGATCAAGACTCTGAACAAGCAGCGTTCTGACCTTGGTGCTATCCAGAATCGTCTGGAGCACACCATCAACAACCTGGATAATGTAGTTGAGAATACCACCTCTGCAGAGAGCCAGATCCGTGATACCGATATGGCATCTGAAATGGTTAAGTACTCCAACAACAACATCCTGGCACAGGCAGGTCAGGCAATGTTGGCACAGTCTAATCAGGCTAATCAGGGTGTACTGTCCTTGTTACAGTAATAAGCATTGCGAATGCTACCGAAAAAGGGATTGGTTATCCAATCCCTTTTTTATGTGTATATATTTTATGACATTCTGATATTCTTTAAATGCTGTAAAGCCGGTTCGAAATTTCCGCAGCTCTCATATAAGCGAACGGCGTCTTCCTTGTTCCCCAACAGTTCGTTGATGTATCCCATGTTGTAAAGAGGAGTATAGGTATTGGCACCTTCTGTTTCGGCAGTTTCAAAGGTAGTGGCCTTTAAGAATTCGGTCATGGCCTTTACATAGAGACCGTTCTCCATGTAGATCCGACCCATCAGGCAGGCAAATTCAGCAGTCGCCTGAAAAGCTCCGTAAATATTTTCAAAGGCAAGGGCTTCTTTGTAACGTTTTAAAGCTAATAGTGTGTATCCATAAGAAAGAACCATCTGGTACACATATTCCAAATTGGGATCGACATCATATTCCAACCCCTTGCCATAGTAATAGCACGCATTCTCGGCATCATCTATCAGATCGTAGGACTGTCCGATCTGGAAATAGAGATAAGGATCATCGGGATGGTCCTTCAACTGTTGAAACAGGAGTGCGTTGTTGCGCTGCGCTTTGGCACGAAGCTCTTCCTTGGTGCCGATGTAACCAAAATGCTCCACTGTGAGAGGGAGATTGACTAATTCATGAGACTGTGCATCCAGGGCACATAGCTGCTCGTGGATAATGCCTTCATAATGGTAGAATTTTCTGGGGAAGAAACGATACCCCTCGCTGGTCAGGATACGATCCCTGCCGTTGGTCCAGCAGTGGTTTTGGAGGGAGATCAATCCGATCCCTTTGGGATATTGCTCCATCATCTGTTGGAAACATTCTGTTTTCACATCAATGATATATTCATCGCAATCCAACATCAGGACCCAGTTGCAGGAGGCGCATTGCAGTGCATAGTTCCTGGCGGCACTGAAATCATTGATCCATTCGAAATGAAAGATCTTGTTGGTATAATGCCCGGCAATTTCCACAGTTTTGTCTGTGGAACCGGTATCGACAATCACCAGCTCGTAAGGATAATTTTTCATGTGCTTTTTGATGGAGGAAAGGAAATTCTCAATATGCTTTTCCTCGTTTTTGACAATTGCGCAGATGGATATGGGTGTCATACTGGTCTCCTTTGAAATGTTGATATGTCTCTGATAATATTATTTTAACATTATTTATTTAGAAAGTAAAAGAAAAATGAAATGGCAAAAAGTAAAGTATTTATGAAAATATACCGATATAAATAAAAGAATAAAATAGTGTTGTGCAAGGATGCCGTGAAGATGCTTCTACTGACGTGTGGAATGAAAACGATTTTGAATCGCAACACGGGGTAGGAGTTTTTTGATACTTAGGATAGGAGGCCATTAATGAAGGCGATTCTATTAGCTGCCGGAAAAGGAACCAGAATCTCAAGAATGGTAAAAGAAATACCAAAGTCAACATTGCCGATCAATGGCAAACCTTTGATTGAGTTGACGGTTGAAATGCTTCAGAAAAGGGGAATTGAAACGGTGGTATGTGTTGGATACCAACAAAATCTGGTACGGGAGGCATTAAAAGACTATACAGTTAAGTACTATTTCAATCCTTTTTATGATGTGACTAACAGTATAGCCAGTCTTTGGTTTGCAAGGGAGGAACTGGGAGAAGATTGTTTGATCATCAATGCGGATGTATATTTTCCAAATACGATTCTGCAGATGATAATGGAAGACGAACATGAAGCAGTGATGATGGTGGACAAGACCCGTAGGAAGAATGGTGACTATTTCTTTGCAACCACAGACAGCGGCTGTATCAGAAAATATGGAAAGGATCTGCCTCTGCAATACAGAAGCTGTGAGTATGTGGGAGTATCCAAGGTGACAGAGCGATTTATGCCCTGTTTTACAGAACGTTTGGTACAGCTGATAGGGGAAGGAAAACACAATTTGTGGTGGGAGGATGTTCTCTATTCTTTTACACATGAAAATAAGTATTGGATTTATACCAAGGATGTGGAAGGATTGTTTTGGTCGGAAATAGATTATTTTGATGATTATGAGAGAATATTAAACTATTTTGCTGCACAGAAAGAGAATAAATCATGAAATTATTTACGGTCGGACCGGTTGAAATGTTTCCAGAAACGCTGGCGACAGCATCCAGGCAGCTGCCTTATTTTAGAACCCGGGAATTTTCGCAAATCATGTTTGAAAACGAGGAAATGTTCAAGCGGAGCATAAATGCTCCGCAGGATGCAAAGACTGTTTTCCTGACGGCATCGGGAACAGGAGCAATGGAAGCTGCAATAATGAACTGCTTTACCAAGGAAGACCGGTTATTGGTGATAAATGGCGGTAGTTTTGGTCGGCGCTTCGCAGAAATCTGTAACATACATCAGATCCCTCACGATGAAGTGATATTGGAATTTGGAAAAGAACTTACAGAAGAGTTGTTAGAAGTAGTTGACGGAAGTCGGTATAGCGGACTGCTTGTAAACCTGCATGAGACTGTTACCGGCCAGTTATATGATATAGCTTTGCTGGCACAGTATTGCAGAAAATATAATTTATACTTTGTGGTGGATGCTGTTAGCGCATATGGCGCAGATGAAGTCGATTTTTCACAGTATGCTATCGATGTGTTGATCGTCAGTTCCCAAAAGGCACTGGCATTGTCACCGGGAATATCCATCGTGGAGATCAGTAAACGGATTTACGAAGAACGGGTCCTAAAGATACAGCCGTCCACCCTCTATTTTGACTTCAAGATGTGCATAGAGAATCTAAAGAGGGGCCAGACTCCTTTTACTCCGGCGGTGGGGATATTATTGGAGCTGAATGAAAGATTAAAGCAAATCCAAAAAGCGGGATGGAAAAGAATGCAGGAAGAATGTCATGCGCTGGCCGTACGCTTCAGGATGGAGCTGGAACAGAGAGACTTTGAAGTTCCCGTCTATCGATTGTCCAATGCATTGACCCCAATCCTTTTGAAACCGCATGCAAAAGAAATGTATCTCCATCTAAAGGAGGATTATGGTTTCATAGTCACTCCCAGCGGGGGAGAGTTGGAAGAGGTGCTGATCCGGGTAGGACATTTGGGGAATGTGTGTTGGGAAGATTATGACAAGCTACTGGAAGCTATGGAATGTATAAGGGAATTGTTATGAGAGTGGCAGAAGAGAAAGATCGGGAAGATATCCTGCATTATCTTGAGGAAAATTTGCAGGATTGTGTCTATCTTTATATTGACATTATGAATTATGGGATAGCTACGGACAATATAAAGGTGTGGTTGCAGGAAGAAGCGAGAGAAATCCGGATGGTAGTAATGAAATATTATGATAGTTTCCAGATATACAGCCGTGATGCTGCCTTTGATGTAAAAGCAGTCCAATCTCTTTTGGAAAAATATCCTGTGGCAATGCTTTCTGGGAAAAAAGATATCATTGAGCGTCTGGAAAAGCAATGTCCTGAATATGAAGCGGCTTACGGGGCAGTATTCCTAATGGACAGATACCGGGAAGTTCCGGCTGCTGTTGACATTTGTGAAGCCATGGAATCGGAAACGAGAGAGATCGCAGAGTTGATCTGCACGGACAGGGAGATAGGAAGGCACTATACACGGGAAGGCCTAGAAGCACAGTTGACGGAAAGAATACATACTCATACCGGACGTAGCTATATTATCAGGGATAAGGGGAGAATAGTCGCCCATAGTGCAACTTATGCGGAGGCAGAAGGAATAGCGGTGGTGGGGGGGACCATAATTGCACCGGAGTACAGAAACAGCAATTTTTATATGCTGCTTAGTAATTATATGTTGCAGAAATTGGCGGAAGAAGGAAAAATGGCATATACATTTTCGCTGTCCGAAAAGATGATCCGTTATCACGATCTGCTGCACACTAAATGTGGCGAGTACGGCAAACTGGTGAGACGGACATTATAAATAATGTATCAGAGAGTGTGGAAATTATAATGATCAAGGAACAGATAAAAGAACTTGTACGAGAAAAACTGTCATCAAAGAAGGTTATACTTTTTGGCGCTGGAAAAGTGGCAGAAGAATTTTATAATGAGTATAAGGATAAGTTACATATTACCCATTGCGTAAGCAATTATGAAAAGGAATGGGGAGAAGCGACTTTCCTGGGCAGATTGGATGTCAGAAAATTCTGCAGGGAAGAATTCCGGGAGGACGAGTATATTGTGGTATGCGGACCGATCGCATTTCGAACAATAGAACTGCAGCTGATAAATGAAGGATTTCGGATGTACGAGCATTTTGTGGAGTCCAATATTGCAAATGCTGTTTGTACCGGGAAAAGGATAGCATTGTTTTATGGACAATGCATTTTGAGAGACATTTATCGCTGCATTATACAGGTTTCGGCATTTGATAAGGAATATGTCTCAGTATATACACAGACAGCAAAAGGCCAGGCGGTTGTGACCAATCGGCTGTTATACCATTTAAAAGATATCTGTGATCTGTATGTTTATACTCCCAAATTGTTGGATCATGATAGTGCATATTCTCTATCCGTGGAAGAGCTGCCGCCAGACTGCAAAGTAGTGAGCGTCTCCAATCTGGTGGTATCTTTGTACTGGCCACAGGTCGAGACCAAAATAGATGTATATAACAAGTTGTATCTGCACTCTTATAATGCAGAGAGAAGCCTGGACTTTTATCATACCCTGTACCGGCGTGAAGATATCAACATTAACAGGATGGTATTGGAAGGAAAGCCTACGAAGGAAATCGTGGGAACTTTGTCATCGGATGGTTTCTATTCGGAAGAGGAGGTCAAAAGAAATTATAAGATGGCATTGAAACTGGTAGATATTGCAGAAAGAGCCGTGAACGTAAAGATTGCGGATTTTATACGGGAGAATTATCAGCGGGAAATGCTATACCAGAATGCTTTTCATCCCAACAAATGTATTATCTGGGAGTATGTCAGACGGTTGTTGAGAGAGATTGAAATTTCCGATGAAGATGTGGAGAAACTGGAAGAAGGGTCGCCATTGCATATCCATCAGAGTGGAGATGTTCCGATATATCCCAGTGTTGCTAAATGCTTGCACTTACATTTTGTGAATAAGGATACACGGTATGAAATCTTGACAGGCAACAAAGTTGTCTATATGACATTTCAAGAATATACAGAACATTATATCGAGTATACCAGAAAAGTCATGGAAATAATGAAAATGTGGTAAGGAGCAATGATGAAATTAAATACAGTATGCGGAAACATAATAGAAAGAGAAATTGTTCTGTATGGAGATTCTGAGGAGATCGGTAATTTTTTAGAACGGTATCAGTCTGTGTTAAAAATAAAAGCAGTCATAACGGATCACAAAAAGGAAGTTAAGCTTCAGTCTTACATGGTGGCAGGTGTAAAGACAATATTAGTGGAGGATATGGTTTTTGAAGAAGAACTGATAATCGTCTGTGATAGAACCCGATTTGGCACTTTGCTGAGAAGGTTAAAACATCTGGGGAAAGTAGAGTATAGAGATTTTATCAGTCAGGAACTGGTAGAGGCTTTGGTGTATCAGAAAGATCTGTTGGTCTGTATGGGGACCCAGTTGCTTGGGCAGGTATGTGCGTTGCTTGAGCAGGGTAGTCAAGCCCCTGATAAGTACAGCATACTCTATTACATAGAGAGTGATATATGGGAGCAGTATATGAATCGCCTGCAGGAGTATATGCATGTGTGCAGGTGGTGTGATGTTTATGTATATTCCTCCTGCGAAAAAGAAAGATTTCCTTTTAAGATATTGGGGAAAAATGCTTTAAGTCCTCAATGCCGGGTCATTACCGTATCAGATCATGGATTTGGCGGATATTTTCCACAAATTATCCGGAATAGAGATATATTCAGCGATTTTATGCTGAGGGAGCGGGAACGCTTGGATTTAAATTATGAAACATTTGCATTCTCAAGAGTCGATAAGGAAATAGAAAGATTCTGCAAAGAAAAGCGGAGTGTAGAAGATATCGTCGCGCAGGTGTTGGATACGGATTTTTATTCTCGGGAAGAGGTGAAAAAGTATTTTGACCTCGAGGTAAAACGGTTGAAAACAATGGAGGCGTCTGATGATATCAGACTGGGAGATTTTATACAGGCGCATCAAAAAGAATGCTTATGCAGAAATCTGAATGAATGGAATGAGCCGGTGGTCTCTTATGTGACAGATGAATTGTTGGAAAGACTCGGATTGCCCGGAGTGTCACTGAACAAGGTGGAAAGGCAGAATCTGATAGAACAAAATTCCGGGAGTGAGATTTTGATTTATCCCAGCGTACAGAAAGCATTGGGGTTGGAAGAAGAGTTGACCAATAAGAAATATAGAGTAACTACATACTATCATGTGAGATATATGCTTAAGGAAGAGTATGTCCGTTTTCTGGCAGAATATCTGTATCGGGCAATGGATCTGATGCAGCTTATGGGGGCAGATGAAGAGTTACAGAAAAGGATAAATTCCGATAAAACCATAGCATAAAAAGAAAGGAAGAAAGTATTATGGAAAAACAAATTATAGAGATATTGAGTGATATCAGCATGGAACTGATCGAAGATATGGACAGGGATCTGTTGGCCTCTGATATTTTGGATTCCTTTGATATCGTAAAATTGGTGGTGGCCTTGGAAGAAGCGTTTGACATTGTCATTGATGCAGATTTGATTGTGCCGGAAAATTTTCAAACAGCGAATACGATTATTGCATTGGTAAAAAGTATTATAGATAATAGAATATGATGAAAGCCGGGAGGAAAAAGATATGGATATCAAAGATAAGGTTGTTAAGGTATTGTGTGAGGTAAATCCCCGGATTTGGGAGAATCTGGAGTCGGATCTCTTGGAAGAAGGTATGATAGACTCCTTTGAAATTGTAAATATCGTAATGGAATTGGAAGAGGCTTTTGACATGGAGATAGATCCGGAGGAGATTACTCCGGACAATTTCAAAACAGTGGCAGCTATTGTAGATTTAATAAAAAGGAACCTGCAATAGCGGAGGCTTGAAGTATGGAGAGAATAGAAAGGCTTGATGATTACAAAAATCTGGTAAGACAGGCACGGATGGAATGTAAGAATCCTTTTTCAAACAATTACTTTATGCCGGCTGATGTTCAAAGATATATTGATGTGGGACAGGCGTATTATGAACCGGCAGGAAAGGGTTTCCTGTTAATATTGGATGAGGAAAGGTATTATAGAGTGTGTCTGTATGTGGATGCGCAACAGAAATTTACCATACCGGTCATGGACAAAAGAGCAATAATAAAGAATGTATACCGTAAAGGGAAAGAAGAGCCGTGTCTGGGGCAGATAGAAAAGAATCTTGAGGAATTGCATTTTGAAAAGAGGGGAACGGATGTTCAAATCAGAGGAGTGGTCCAGACTTTATTTGAAAAGAGCAGCAGACTTGAAAAGTATGTGCGAAAGATGGAAGCAAAAGGATATCGATGTGTTATGGCTGATGAAAACTGCTATGAACAGATAGAAGAAATGGTGCTGGCTTCCAGAATCATTAAAGATTATCAGATTGATTACAGGACAGCGGATGAAAAGAAAAAGTTCCAAAAAGGTGCGTATCTGTGTATATTTAATAATAAAGAAGAGATGTGTGCCGTAAACGTATGCTTTATTGACAATGGGGTCGCTTATGGGGAAGGTGTGGCGATTGCCGAAGAATTTAAGATGCATGGGTTGGCACCGATGTTATCTTATTATCGGTATAAATGGCTGCATGACAATGGCATCGAATATATACAAGCATGGATATTGCTGGAAAATGAGGCTTCATTACGCTATCATGAGAGTCTGGGGTATCAATTTGTGAATAAGTATGTAGATGAGTGGGTAAGGGAAACGGATAAAGCCAGAAACTAGGTTGAAGGAGCAGGAAATGGTAACGAATGTATTAACATATTTGGAGGAGACTGCAGCCAAATACCCGGATAAAGCTGCTTTTGTAGATTCTAAAAAGGAACTGTCCTTTGGAGAGATGTTACATAAGGCTCAGGCAATTGGCAGTTATATCAGCATGAATAAAAGAACACACATGCCGGTTGTTGTTTTTATGGAGAAGAGCGCAGACAATATTGCTGCATTTATGGGGGTTGTGTATAGTGGAAATTTTTATTGCCCTATTGACACAGAAATGCCTTTGTCAAGAATACAGGTAATTTTCAATACCTTAAACCCTTTAGCGATCCTTGCGGATAAAGAAAGTGTACGCCGTCTGGAAGGGTTGGAGTATACGGGGAAAATTGTGATATATGAAGAGGCTGTCTGTCAAAAGGTGGACGATGATCGCTTGGAATCCATTAGAAAGCAGATGACAGATACTGATCCGGTATATGTATTGTTTACCAGTGGATCGACAGGGGTGCCCAAAGGAGTGATTATCAATCATCGTGCAGTTATTGATTTCACTGATTGGATGAGCGATAAATTCCATATAACTAGCCGGGATAATTTCGGAAATCAATCACCATTCTTTTTTGATCTGTCGATAGGGGATGTTTATTGTACTTTGAAAATGGGCTGCACGAATTATATTATACCTAAGAGCTTGTTTGTTTTCCCGGTTAAATTGATAGAGTATTTGAATGAGAAGAAGATAAATATTATTTTCTGGGTTCCGTCTGCCTTGTGTGTGGTGGCAAATTTGAGAGCGCTAAATAAAATAAAGCCGGTATATTTGGACAGGATACTGTTCTGCGGCGAGGTAATGCCGAACAAGCAGTTAAATGTATGGCGGGAAGCCTTGCCTGATGCGATGTTCGTAAATTTGTATGGCCCATGTGAGGCTACGGATGCATGTACTTATTATGTGGTCAACCGAGAATTTGCGGATGATGCATCCCTGCCGATTGGGTTCCCCTGCGAGAATACTGATATATTGGTATTGAATGAACATAATGTATTGGTGGAAGGAAACGAAATTGGTGAACTTTGCATCAGAGGTTCCGGGCTGGCCATGGGATACTATAATAATCCCGAAAAGACGAAAGAGGCGTTTGTACAAAATCCTTTAAATAAAGCGTACCCAGAGATTATCTACAGGACGGGGGATTTGGTAAGATATAATGAATACGGGGAATTGATGTATGTTTCAAGAAAGGATTTTCAAATTAAACACATGGGTCACAGGATTGAATTGGGGGAGATAGAAACAGCAGCTTCCAATATCAAAGGAATAGAGACCTGTGCCTGTATATATGATGATGAGAAAGGAAGAATCATTCTTTTTTATGTGGGAAAGAAAATGGAAGATAAGGAAGTAAAAGCTGCATTAAAAGCTAAAGTTCCTGAATACATGATTCCGAACCTCGTTGTCAATTTAGGGAAACTTCCGTATAACGCAAATGGAAAGATTGGCAGGAAAAAGCTAAAGGAAGTGTATTTAAGTGGAAAGATTGAAGAGTATAGAGGAATATAAAGCGTTACTCATGCAATATAAGCAGGTCTGCAGGCGGGGCTATAATAATAATTATCTTGGCTTGGATAAGGTGAACCGTTACATTGCATTGCAGCGAATCTATTATGAAACGGTTGAGAATGCTTTGATGTTCATAACGGATGAAGAAGCGTATTATCGTATGTACATACAGATCGATGCAGAAGCTAAGGTAATCATCAAAAAAGAGGATAAACCTGTGCTGATCCGAAATGTTTACAAGGAAAATAGAAAGCCGGAGGCATTGTTGAAGCTTGAGGAGAATCTCGGTCGGCAGGGATTCAAGGTCTATGATGAATCGGTGCAGATTGTGGCAAGGCCCTTGGATATGAGGGAAAACATACAGAACAAATATGACAGGGCTGAAGCTTTTTTGAAAAGAGCGGGTATAAAGATCCTGTATGCAAAGGAAGGGGAGGCCAAAGAGATCCTAAACCTGAGGGAAAAGGAGCCATTGCTTAAAAAGTATCATTTTTTGTATGAAACAAAGGAAGAAATCAGTGCAGATATTCGGAAGGGTTACTATCGGTGTGCTTATAATGCGCAGGGAGAAATCTGTGCGGCACAGCACTTTTATGTAAGCAATGGCACGCTGCAAGGAGACTGGCTGGCAGTGAAAGAAGAGTATAAAATCAGGTACGGAATCGGAACGGCAATGGCCTGCCATTCTTTTCTGTATGCCATAGAACATGATATTTCTCAATATTTTGGATGGGTAGTAAGGGATAACAAAAAATCCATTGATTATCATCAGGCAATAGGGTACGAAATCAGTGACAAGTTGGCTGATGAATGGCTGTTAGAATAGGAGGAAAAGAGAAAATGAGTAATCTGGAAAAGTACAATCAGGCGTTTTGTGAATTATTCTCTCTGGAAGAGGGGTTTGATGGTGTTGCTGTAAGAATAAATGACACCGAAGACTGGGATTCTGTGGGACACATGGAATTGATCACAGCTTTGGAGGATGCTTTTGATATTATGTTTGAGACGGAAGATATTTTAGGGCTGTCCTCTTATATGGAGGGAATAGAGATATTGAAAAAATACGGTGTGGAAATGTAAAGACGGATAAGAAATGGAGAGCAGGTACAGAATGCTGAAAGATAAGGTATGTCTGGTAACTGGTGCGAGTCGCGGGATTGGTCGGGCAGTGGCGGAACGATTTGCGGAGGAAGGTGCAATCGTATATGCTAATGCACGGGCGGAGGGCTGCCTGACAAGTTGGGCAGAAACGGTTAGCGCCAATGCGGAAGGGTGCATTGTCCCAATCTACTTTGATTTGACCAGGCCGGAAGAAATAAAGCGGGCGGCTATGCACTTGAAAAAGGAGCAGGGTAGAGTGGATGTGTTGGTGAACAACGCAGGAGTGGTCACAAATGAGGTGCTGGGAATGATATCCCGGGACAGGACCAGGGATATGTTTGAAGTAAATGTATTGGGATTGTTAGACCTCACGCAACTTATCGTATCCAGATTCATGGTGCGGCAAAAGAGTGGAAGTGTTATCAATATGGCCTCTTTGGTAGGACTGGAGGGAAGTAAAGGACAGATAGCTTACTCGGCCAGCAAGGGGGCGGTGATTGCCATGACAAAATCTATGGCAAAAGAATTGGCACCGCATAATATTCGGGTCAATGCCATCGCACCGGGAATGATAGGAACCGAAAGGCTGCAGGATACCATAAGGGAGACCTATAAGGATCATACGCCTCTTATCGGCATGGGAAGGCTGGGAACAGTGGAAGAAATTGCGGATGCCTGCATGTATTTTGCATCGGACAGGTCCGGTTATACCACCGGGCAGATACTTGCAGTGGGAGGCGGCATCGTGTTTTGAGCCAATAGGGTAGGACATTATGTATCATTGTATTGCGGAGGATAAAATATGTTCCTGGAGCTTGATAAAAAAGATGGGAAAAAAATCGCATTGACAGATAGCGGGAAGCAGATAGTTTCTTATGAAGAAATCATCAATTTTGGGAAAAATTTTTATGAGGTGATCGGTAGAAGAACTCTGATATTTGTCCTGTGCAGCAATTGCGTAGGGGCGGCGGCAGGATATCTGGGAGCCATGATACATCATATCGTTCCGTTGATGTTGGGAGCTTCTATGGATCGGCAATTATTGGGAGAGCTGGTTCGGGTATATCATCCGGAATACATTTGGAAACCTGTAAGCATGGTAGAGGATCATGAGAGGATTTTGCTGGAACGGTATCAGTATGTACTGGTGGCTACCGGTTTAAAATCATATCCGTTATATGAGGAATTATCTCTTTTGTTGACTACATCCGGCTCCACGGGCAGTCCCAAGCTGGTGAGACATTCCTATGGAAATTTAGAAGCACAGGCAAGAAATATTTCTGCTTTTTTTGAACTGGACGATATGGAAAAGCCGATGTTGGATCTGCCGATTAACTATACCTATGGATTATCGGTGCTGAATAGCCACTTGTATTCGGGAGCCACGGTACTGCTTACTTCTATGAATCCATTAAATCCGGGATACTGGGAGTTCCTTAAAACGAATGAGGCAACCAGTATTACAAATGTTCCGTATTATTATGAAATATTAAAGAAGCTGCGTTTTTTCAGAATGGAGCTGCCTTCTTTAAGGACTATTTCCCAGGGGGGCGGAAAACTGAATGAAGAACTGCACAAAGAGTTTGCCGAGTATGCTCAAAATACCGGCAGGAGGTTTATTGTCACTTACGGACAGACGGAAGGGAGCGCCAGAATGGCATGGCTGCCTCCGAAATATGCTTTGAGTAAATGTGGAAGTATTGGGAAGGCCATTCCTAACGGCCATTTGTTCCTGGTGGATGAGAGCGGAAATGAGATTACAGAACCGTATACCATCGGAGAAATGGTATACGAAGGCCCTAATGTTACCTTGGGGTATGCTCAATCGGGAGAAGATCTGATACTGGGAGATGAGAGACATGGCATTTTATATACGGGTGACATGGTAAAGACGGACAAGGATGGATTCTTTTATATCGTAGGGAGAAAGAAGCGCTTTTTAAAATTATGGGGCTATCGGGTGGGGCTTGATGAGTGTGAGAATATTATCAAGTCTGCTTTTGACGTAGAATGTGCCTGTATTGGGAATGATGAGTGTATGGAGATATATGTGACCACCGAGAAGGATCATGATAAGATCAGACGCTATATCTCAGACAAGACCAATATTAATTCCAGCGCATTCAAAGTGTGTTATATTGAAAAGCTTCCCAGGAACGAAGCCGGCAAAATACTATACAGCAAATTGTGACAGGTGAAGAGAAACATGGATAGAGAACAGATATTGAAGGATCTGAAAGAAATTCTGCAGAAAGAAATTTTTGAGAAAGACGAATTGGATATTTCCGAACTGACAACGGCAGAGGACATTGACGGATGGGATTCTTATGAACAAATCAATATCCTGACTATGATTGGAGAAAGATATAACATCCGATTTGATGTAGGAAAGGCAAGAGGATTGAAGTGTATAGGTGAGCTCATTGACTATATTTGTGAGGAGTGCGGATGAAAAGGGATGCAGATCAGATAAGGGAAACCGTAAGAAAAAAAGTGGAGACTGCTGATATTTTCCTCTGGGGGTGTGAGGATGCAGCAAAGGCATTTTATCAGAAATATAGGGATATATTCCATATAAAGGGAGGGCTGACGGAGCTAAGATGCCATCCTGACTATCTGGATGATGAGCAGACGGTGCCTATTATGGAGTGGAAGGATTATCAAGGAGGTGCGAATGATTATATCGTTGTATTTTCATCGCCTTTCGTGCATGTTGAAACCCAGATGCTGGCTAACGGCCTGCAGATATTTGAGGAATACATAGAGGCAACGGTATTAGAAGTATTTTTGACGGATAAGAAAATCGCGATTATGGCAGGAAATTGCCAGATGGCCATGACATTTGATTTTATCAGAGAAGTGAAAGGATTTACTGATGAATATCATGTATTCCGATTTGCTTCGCATTATTGGAAGAGCAGGTGGTCTTTGAAAACCATCAGCTATCTTCACGGCCTGTGTGATTTATATATCTGTATACGCCATGATGAGGAAGATTTAAAGTTTTTCAGCCGTGAAGAATTGCCTGAGACTTGCAGGATCGTGGTGGTGCCCAGCCTGCTTGTCAGATTGTATTGGCCTCAAATGAAGGCAAACAGGGAAAAAGCCAGGAATGAATATTTCCTGACAGATAAAAGCTATAAAACCCATGGCCCTTTTGAGTACGGAGATGCCAATATCAACCGTATGATCAAAGAGGGAAAAGATATAGAGGAAATTGTAGCAGCGTTGACCGCTGAGGATTTTTACACAGAAGAACAGGTCAGGAATCATATCAATATGATGATGCGCATGTTAGAATATGAGGAAGACGGCTGCGACATAAAGATGTCTTCTTATATTAAGGAGAGATATACGAAACAGATGCTGTATCGCGATATGACCCACATGCAGATGGATCTTGTCTGGGAAGTGGTAAAAAGGATACTGGAGTGTATTGGTATGGATGCCGGAGAGGTGGAAGCGGTAAGACAGGATGCGGATAACCCGGCATGTAGGATGTATAAGGGCCATTGCACGGAGGTCCCTGTATATCCAAGTGTCGCAAAGCATTTGGGGTTGGAGTGGTGCAATAAGGACACCTTATATGATATAGTGCTTTATAACGGAATTAGAAAAATGACATTTGAAGAGTATATATATGCATACTATTCCGTCTGTAACAAGATAAAGCAACTTCGGGAAGAGTGGTAGTCAGAGGAAAAAATATGAGAAAATCGGTAAAGACACAGATTATGCAATTACTTGCTACATTGCAGGAGGCACATAAAGAAATCCGAGTATATCTGAAGAAAAAGGAATACACCAGGGTGCAGAATCTTTTGGCAGATTGCCAGGATTGTGCTGTATTGATTGGGGATACCATCGAGCAGTTTGAGCCTGGTCAGGAAGAGATAGTAAAACAGCTTGAAGCATATTGTGAAAAATTATTTTTCATCAGCAATGAAATGGAAGAATATCCCAAAGACAGAATTCCGGATATTGCAAAGGAATTGGATGAGCGGATAGACAATGTGCGTCATGATATCGGTAACAACATCAAGGTACGATTGAAGGTGGCATTCTTTCCGTATAAGGCAGCGATGTGGACTAGTTTGGAGAGCGTTTGGAAAGCGGCCAGTGAGGATGCGGAATGTGAAGCCACGGTAGTGGTGATCCCTTACTACACATTGGATAGTGATTGCAACAAAGTTAAGCTTCATTATGAAGCGGAATTGTTTCCTAAGAATGTTCCCATTGTGCATTATAGCCGGTATAATGTGGCCCAGGAACAGCCGGATATGATATTTATTCATAATCCGTATGATGATATGAACAATGTAACCAGAGTGCCGGAGCAATATTATTCTTATAATCTGAAAAAGTATACAGAACGTCTGATATACAGTCCCTATGGAATGATGGGATATTACAGCCCCAGAGACGGAGCTTTTATGTGTGATACCAATGGGGTTGAAGTGGCAGATTATACATTGTTACAATCGGAAAGGGTAAAGCAGATATATATAGACCATGGAGTGGACAGGAAAAAACTGATTGCCCTGGGAGCACCGAAGGTAGATGCCATTGTAGAGGAAATGAAGAAGGAACCTGGTTGTCCGGAAAGCTGGAAAGAAAAATTGAGTGGACGAAAGGTGTTTCTTCTCAATACGCATTTGTCCTATTTTATCAGAGGTTATATCTATGAGGCAGAGCACCCGGGGAAAAAGGATTATGCGAAATGGTATCATGAGCAGATATTTGATCAACTGCTTAACAGAGAAGGATGTGCATTGATCTGGCGTCCGCATCCTCTTATGAAAGCGACCCTGGAGAGCCGGAATCTTTATGGAACGTTGGAATTTGTGAGAAAATTAGAGCAAAGAATCAACGAATCTGACAATGCCGTGCTGGATGAGAACGGAGAATATAAGGTTTCGTTCGGACTGTCAGATGCGCTGATTACGACTTATAGTTCCATTATTCCTGAGTACATGATTTTGGGTAAGCCCATATATATATATCAAAATAGGTTGAATGCAGATAATTGCAAACAGTCACCGGTCGACTATACCCATAATTATTATAAGGCAGCGGCGGGTGAAGAACCAAAGCTTCCTAAATTCATTCAAATGGTTTTGGATGGGGAAGACCCTTTATATGAAGAACGGATGGCGGACGTGCGAAAAGCATTTCCGAATCTGGAAGGAACGATCGGAAAGAACATTTATCAGAAGCTAAAAAAAGACATTATTTAAAGGGATGATTGTTAATGTACGAAGAAATCATAGAAAGATTAAATCCCAAACCGAAATTCAACCTTACCTGGTATCACGATAAGGATCTGTATTCTGAGGGCGAGATCGAGGATACCATTATCCACCTGATTTCGGAAAATGATCCGGAAGATTATGTGCAGGCAATTGCAGACAACTATTCCTGGTCTGCCTATTACCATCTGAGCCATGTCAGAAAAAATATCCTAAATTGGTATCCTTTTGATCCGGAGGCATCGGTGCTGGAGATTGGCTGCGGTATGGGGGCCATTACCGGCATGCTGTGTGACAGATGTAAAGAAGTGACGGCAGTAGAACTTTCAAAAAGGCGGGCGACCGGTGCTCTGCTGCGTTGCCGTGAAAAGGATAACCTGGAAATCATAGTCGGCAATTTAAATGAGATTTCCTTTGAGAAGAAGTTTGATTACATCACTTTAATCGGAGTGTTGGAGTATCAGGGAAGTTACACTGCCACGGAAAATCCGTATCTGGATTTTTTGAAGAAGGTGAAAAGCCTGTTAAAGCCGGAAGGAAAGCTTTTGATTGCCATCGAGAATCAATATGGACTGAAGTATTGGTGCGGGGCAAGAGAAGATCACACCGGCATTCCCTTTGAGGGAATGAATCAGTATTCCATATCTCAAAAACAAGTGCGGACCTTTTCCAAGGCATCTCTGGAGGAATTGGTCAGGGCAGGCGGTTTTCAGAATGTTTATTTTTATTATCCCATGCCGGATTATAAGCTGCCCACAGTAGTATACTCCCAGGATTGCCTTCCATCCAATGGAAATCTGCTGAACACACAATATTACTATGTGCCGGACGCAGCTACCCTGGTAGCGCAGGAGGAAAAAATATACGGGGATCTGATCAGAAATGGCGTGTTTGAATTTTTTGCAAATTCCTTCTTGGTGGAATGTACGGGAGAAGGAAGAGTTGGGGAAATCACATTTGCCAGCCTCAGCTGCAAGAGATTTCCTGAGTATCAGATCGGGACCAGGTTCAGGGGAAAAACTGCAGTGGAAAAATTCCCGTTGTTCCATCCTTTGGGAGAGGGGCATGTACAGGAAATTTTGGAAAATGAAAGGGCTTTGCAGGAAAGGGGACTCTGCGTATGGAAGAGCCGCCTGCTGGAACAGAGCTTAGAGACTGCCTATCTGGAAGCTCCAACCTTGGAGGATATTCTTTTGGAAGCCAGCCGCCGAAAGGATGTGGAAAAGATCTGCGAGATCTGGGATCTGATCTATAAAGAGATACTGCAGTCTTCGGAAGAAGTATCCTGGGAAGAAAATCTGATGTATACTCTTGCATTGGGGGTTGAGCGGGACCGGGAGAAGTATGGGCCCATTCTTAGGATGGGATATCCGGATATGATTCTGAGAAATGCCTTTTGGAAGGATGGGAGGATATGGTGGTTCGACCAGGAGTGGAAGTTGGAGCATATTCCGGCAAAGTTCATTTTGTACAGGGCAATCCTGCAGTTCTATTGCTCTTACGAAGAGGCTTCCAAAGCGTTGCCGCTTAAAGAGATAGCATATAGAATGGGGGTTGCAATGCTCTGGAAGGAGTTTGGACAATTGGATGAATTGTTTAACAGTGTCATCATAGATCCTGTCCTCATTGCGGAGATAAACGGATTTAAGGGGAATAGCCGGGAGGAAGCATTAAAGAATATCAAGCGGCTTATGAAACAATAATAGAAACGGAAGGATATATTCGTGAAAATTGCAATTGCAGTAGAAGAACAAAGTGCATTCGGAGCAAGTTGGGAATTGCTTGAAACAAGACTGAGAGAAAGCATAAAGGGCGAAACGAAACTTCTGTTTATGAAGCAAAATGTGAGGAAGCCTTTTATAAATGAGTTGAAAGGGTTTGCACCGGATGTTCTGGTGACAACTGACCTGGCGGGCTTTGAACAATGTACTCTCACGGATAACATATCCTACAATCTCCTAAGCTGTAAACAGATTCACCTTTTGCTTCATGAGAATCTGCCCAATGAAAAGTATTTGGAGAAGCAATTGAGTATTGCCATGTTCTTTTACTGCGTGGGTGATGCTTACTATGATGCGCTCAAAAACAAATATCCCAATCTGCCATACCTAAAAAAGATCCAGGGTTGGCAGATTGGGGAAGATGAGCATGCAATGGAGAAGAATGCGGAAATATTATCTGCGATTCTGCAGGAAGTATCAGTGGAGTGCGGGATGGCTTGTACCACTTAACTTAATTGCGCAATTTTAAATATTTCTCTGATTCTGTCGGGATAGGAAAAGTCCCGGCAGATTTTTTCGTGCCCGTTCAGGGCGATTTTGCGGCGCAGATCATCGTGTTTTAAGTAAAAGTCGGCTTTGGCAAAGGCGTCTTCCATGCTGTCATACATGATCACGTCCGTTTCATTTTCAAAATATTCTGCCAGTTCCGGCTGGAAGTTGGAGAGAAGTACACCGCCGGCCCCTATGATATCCAGTGAGCGCAGCGGAATGCCGGACTGAATGCTCTTTAATGTAGGGCAGAGATTCAGCTTGCTGTATCGAAATACTCCCGGCATCTCAGTGTGGTATTTCACGGGCCCGCAGGATTTGACAGGGGTGGAAAACGGATAGTGGTCGGTAGAGTAAAAGCGGACGTCATAAAGCGAGCCCATCTGCTCCAGCAAAAAGGTCCGTTCCAGATGTGTGATCTGGGATGCGATGGCAAAGGAAAGTCCACGGCGGTTCAGTGTCACGGAAGATTGTCCGATGGCCCTAAAAGAGGTATTCAGGTTTTCCAGAATATCATCGGTGATCAGGTCATCCACAAAATAGTAGCCGTAGATGCGCAGCTGTGCCTGAAGGATGCCCTCCACATAGCCTTTTGTGTAAGGATCGGCGCTGTACAGCAGTGCGTCCAGCGGGGAATCGTACAGATGGCCCACAAAGGAAACGTCTGACCGGTAGACGGCAATCTGGGCCGGGGTGTAGGTTAAGGAGGCCAGGCGATCTGCATTTACCGCCAGGGGAAGGTGAAACACCCGGGTGTATCCTTCGGCTTGATACTGGGCTGTTTCTATGCGGTCAAACAGAAAGATATAATTGGTCTCATACTCAAAATATTCTTTCAGGCGGTCTTCCAGAGGACTGTCATAACACCAGGCGATATATTTGATACGGTGCTCATGGCACAGTTTAGCCACCAGCGGGAAAAAATTGACGCTGATGACGACATCATAAGTGTCCTCTGTCAGATATTGGTCAAACCGTCTGCAAAAAAAATCGTCCTCAAATTTATCGGGGAAATGATAATAGACGGTTTTGCAGGTATGGCCAGCCTTTTCCAAATAGTACAAAAAATCCCGGTAAGTATAGCTTCCCATATCATAAAAGAGTATTTTCATAAATCAGGTATCCTTTCTTTCTTCGGACTGTGTACAGAGCACTTCCGCCCAATCTTTTCCCAGAATGTCTGCGTGGATTTTTAAGAAAAGCTTCCGATAGGTATTGTAGTCGGACAAATTAAGGAATTTGTTGTCGTCATGAAGGCACCAGGGATGGTTTTGTACAGGGACCACTGCCTTATATCCGCTTTGTAAGAACCGGATGCTCTGAAAAGCATCGTAGAAATCCCAGCCTTTCAGTACGTCGGTATCCCAGGGCAGGTCCACACAGGTTGCCATAAAGAAACCATCTACTTCGGCTACGGGCCGGTAGCCGTCCCGGTGTATGGAAAAACGATATGAGGCTGGATCGGGATAGCGGGAAGCGTCCTTGCGGGTATATAGATTTCCGGAGCGGGGAACATGCCACATGATGCCGTCCGGTGAGACCCTGTCATATCCTACCATGCCGATCAGGCCGATCCGGGGGTCGGATGCAAAGATCGCCAGCAGATCGCTCAGAATATTTCTGTTCAGTAGAAACACATCCTGATGCAGGTAGATCTTGTATCTGGCATCCGATGCGGTCATGCCCTCATTGTATCCCGCAGTGATGCAGGGGGCATCTGCGATGGTCAGAAGATCCAATTCATATCCGGGGGGGACGGTCAGATGGTTGATATAATGGATGCATTCTTCCAAAAGCAGATCGTCATTGGTACATATAATAAATGCAAATTTGTGATCGTTCATAAAAGATCTCCCTGTGGCGTTTGCGAGGCGGTGCCTGTTAAAGTGAAGAATTGCTGCATATCAAGGTCGGACCAATATTCTGCAAAAATCGATGCAAGGGTCTCATAGAATCTTTGGTCAGGTGCAAGAAGTTCGTCCTGGGTCATGATGTAGGCGGCAAAGTGAGAGACAGGGCGATTCTGCAGATACTGAACGGCTTCGGCTGCCGAGTCTTCGGAGAGCCGGAAAAGAATTCTGCGGAAAGCAAACAGAGTCAGCATATATTTTTCCCAAAGGCTTTCTGCACTGCGGCAGTCACTACAGAACAAGATTTTGTGATATTTTTGCTCCAACTCGATGATATGGAGCATCCGCAGGAAACGGTGTGTTTTGCCGATATACTGGAAAGCAAGATGGCCGTCCCCTTCTTCGATATAAGGAATCAGCCCCGGCATGGCAGAAAGCTCCTGTGTGGAGAGAGCTGCGTTTATTGTGGAAAGGATGTGCCGGTAAGCCTCACGGGCGGCATCCTTGTCCAGCTCCATCTGCCGGAAATATTGTTCGGCCTCTTTGGATAAATCGGATAATGTTCTCATGGCATCCTCACTTTCTGAGTTGAGTGTACCATATGATAGGGAGAATTGCCAAAAGAATTAGTTATCAACTCATAAAAAACAGTTGACGCAGGCTTGCTTCTGTGGTATATTAGTCAAGCGAGATGAGATTTAGGTCTTTTTTTTATGCTTAAATTTAATGAAATCGAAAATACGTGGAGGTAGACAAATGCGTACAAAAATCACTTTAGCATGTACCGAGTGCAAGCAGCGTAACTACAATACTACCAAGGATAAGAAGACTCATCCTGACAGAATGGAGATCAAGAAGTATTGCAGATTCTGTAAGACACATACCGTGCACAAAGAAACCAAATAATCGTCGTTCTATTGATATTGGAGGTCAAAAATGGGAGATTCCGCTGAAAAGCAGACACGCCCCAGCTTTTTTGCTGGTGTGAAATCTGAATTTAAGAAAATTTCTTGGCCGGACAGACAATCTACTTTGAAACAATCCGTAGCGGTTGTTGCAATTTCAGTCGTAGTGGGAGTGATCATTGCTGTGCTGGATTATTTGATCCAGTATGGCGTGAATTTCTTAACATCATTATAGAGCGAGGGTGATTGTATGGCAGAGGCAAAGTGGTATGTAGTGCATACCTATTCCGGATATGAAAATAAAGTCAAAGCCAATATTGAGAAGACTATCGAGAACAACAAGCACCTGGCAGAACAGATCTTAGAGGTAAGGGTTCCGATGGAGGATGTAGTGGAGATCAAGAACGGTGCCAAGAAGACGGTTTCCAGAAAGATGTTCCCCGGCTATGTGCTTCTTAATATGGAGATGAATGATGACACGTGGTATGTTGTGCGCAACACCCGTGGCGTAACGGGATTCGTAGGACCCGGAAGCAAACCTGTTCCTCTTACCGAAGCTGAGATGAAGCCCCTGGGTATCAAGACTGACAATGTCTCCATTGATTTTGCGGAAGGAGACAGCATTGCAGTGGTGGCCGGTGTCTGGAAGGATACTGTGGGCGTGGTCCAGAAACTGGACTATGGCAAGCAGACTGCTACCATCAATGTAGAATTGTTCGGTAGAGAGACACCTGTTGAGATCAGTTTCGCAGAGGTCAGAAAACTTTGATCTTGATATTTTTTCAGAAGTGATTCTGATAAAATATATGCGGAAGCGCATGCTTCCCATTGGGCATATCGCCCGGCAAACAGTGGGAGCAGGGACGGATGACCGTATTTCCTGCGCCGAATTACCACATTATAGGAGGTGCCACAATGGCAAAGAAAGTAGAAGGATATATCAAGTTACAGATTCCTGCCGGCAAAGCTACACCGGCTCCACCAGTTGGTCCTGCACTTGGACAGCATGGTGTCAACATTGTTGAATTCACCAAGCAGTTCAACGCAAAGACAGCTGATAAGGGAGATGTTATCATCCCTGTTGTTATCACTGTATATGCAGACAGAAGCTTTAGTTTCATTACAAAGACTCCTCCTGCAGCAGTACTGTTGAAGAAGGCCTGCAACATCAAATCCGGTTCAGGCGTTCCTAACAAGACTAAGGTTGCTACCATTTCCAAGGCTAAGCTCCAGGAGATCGCTGAGATGAAGATGCCTGATCTGAATGCAGCAAGTCTTGAGGCTGCCATGAGCATGATCGCAGGTACTGCACGCAGCATGGGTATTGTTGTAGAAGACTAATAATTATATTTGGGAGGCAATTATAAATTGCCGCTGGAACCTAGGAGGTAAAAATAATGAAACATGGCAAGAAATATAACGAAGTTGCTAAGCTTGTAGACCGCGCAACATTCTATGAGCCGAACGAGGCGATCGCACTTGTTAAGAAGACTGCAACTGCTAAATTTGACGAGACCATCGAAGTACACATCAGAACCGGTTGTGACGGTCGTCACGCTGAACAGCAGATCCGTGGCGCAGTAGTACTGCCCAACGGAACCGGTAAGACTGTGAAAGTCCTTGTATTTGCAAAGGGCGATAAGCTGAACGAGGCAGAGGCTGCAGGCGCTGATTATGTTGGCGGCGAGGAGCTGATCCCCAAGATCCAGAACGATGGATGGCTGGATTTCGACGTAGTAGTAGCTACCCCTGATATGATGGGCGTAGTCGGACGTCTGGGTAAAGTCCTGGGACCTAAGGGCCTGATGCCCAACCCCAAGGCCGGCACCGTAACCATGGATGTTGCCAAGGCTATCGCTGATATCAAAGCAGGTAAGATCGAGTACAGACTTGACAAGACCAACATCGTGCATGTTCCCGTAGGTAAGGCTTCTTTCACTGAGGAAGCTCTGCAGGAGAACTTCAATGCACTGATGGATGCTATCGTTAAGGCAAAGCCCAGCGCACTGAAGGGCCAGTACTTAAAGAGCATCACCCTGACCAGCACCATGGGACCTGGCGTAAAGGTAAGCGTTGCTAAGTACTAATAAAAAAGTTTTATTAGGGGTTGACAACTGTCAGCCCCTATGTTATTATCGTAAAGGTTATAAACCACGCCGAAGACAGTAGGTGCCCACATTGCAAAAGCATTGGAAGCGTAAATCCTACCGAGGAGAAGAGCACACATTGACGATGTCATCTCTCTGAGTCTTCAGGGAGATTTTTTATGTGATATCCTTATCGGCACAAATCTAATAAGGAGGTAAAGAAATGGCAAAGGTTGAATTAAAGAAACCCATCGTGGAAGAGATTTCTGCCAGTATCAAAGATGCTCAGTCCGTAGTAGTCGTTGACTATCGTGGACTTACTGTTGAGCAGGATACGCAGCTTCGTAAGAACTTGCGTGAAGCAGGAGTTACCTACAAGGTTTATAAGAACACTTTCCTGAACTTTGCGTTCAAGGGAACAGAGTTCGAAGGCCTTACCCAGTATCTGGAAGGACCTACCGCAGTAGCTATCTCTGCTGATGATGCAACAGCACCCGCAAGAGTACTGGCACAGTTCGCAAAAACTGCTGACAAGCTGGAGATCAAGGGCGGTGTCGTAGAGGGAACCGTATACGATGCCAAGGGAATGGCTGCAATCGCAAATATCCCTTCCAGAGAAGTACTTATTTCCAAACTGCTTGGCAGTCTGCAGAGTCCTATCACCAACTTTGCTCGTGTCATGAACCAGTTGGCAGAGAAAGGCGGCGCATCCAACGTTGCTGCACCTGCAGCCGCTGAGGAGGCTCCCACAGCAGAAGCACCTGCAGCAGAAGAAACTCCCGCAGCTGAATAAGTGCGGACGGTGAGCAGACAGTCTGCTCGATGAAAGTAAACACAAACCCAAAATGATTAAAATGGAGGAAACAAAAATGGCTAAATTAACAGCTCAGGAACTGATCGATGCTATCAAAGAGTTAACCGTATTGGAATTAAATGATCTCGTAAAGGCTTGCGAGGAAGAGTTCGGCGTATCTGCAGCAGCAGGCGTTGTAGTTGCAGCAGCAGGTGCCGGCGCAGCTGAGGCAGCTGAGGAGAAGACTGAATTTGACGTAGAGCTGACCGAGGTTGGCGCTGAGAAGGTTAAGGTTATCAAGGTTGTTCGTGAAGTAACCGGTCTTGGCCTGAAGGAAGCTAAGGACGTTGTTGACGGCGCTCCCAAGGTTGTCAAGGAAGGCGCTTCCAAGGAAGAAGCTGAGGACATCAAGAAGAAGCTTGAGGAAGTTGGCGCTAAGGTTACCCTTAAATAAGCTGATCTTAAGCAGGATGTTTTGGAACATGAACTTAAGGCTGTGGACCTGTTTGAGCAGGCCACGGCCTTTTTGTCTTAATTACTCTAATTTTCTCAAACATTTCTATACATTTCGAAAATTTATGCTTGACCCCATTTTCGTTTTGTGATAATATGGATAGTGCACTATTGTGCTGTGCTATGCTTATTTTTCGTGCAAATTTAGGCTATAAATCTGAAAGAACGGGGTGAAATGTCAATGGAAAAGAACAGAATACGCCCAATCGAAGGCACCAAGGTTATGCGTATGAGTTATGCGAGACAGAAAGAGGTACTGGAAATGCCCAATCTGATCGAAGTTCAGAAGGACTCCTATCAGTGGTTCCTGGATGAGGGACTGAAAGAGGTATTTGAGGATATCTCTCCCATCGCTGACTACAGCGGCTCTCTGAGCCTGGAATTCGTAGACTTTGAACTGTGCAAAGATGACGTAAAGTATTCTATTGAGGAATGTAAGGAGAGGGATGCTACTTATGCGGCACCTTTAAAGGTAAAAGTTCGCCTGTATAATAAGGAAAAGGAAGAGATCAGCGAGCATGAGATCTTTATGGGTGATCTGCCGCTGATGACGGAGACCGGTACTTTTGTCATCAATGGTGCAGAGCGTGTCATCGTCAGCCAGCTGGTCCGTTCTCCCGGCATTTATTATGCAATCGGACACGACAAGATCGGTAAGAGACTGTTCTCCTGTACCGTGATTCCCAACCGTGGTGCATGGCTGGAGTACGAGACAGATTCCAATGACGTATTCTATGTCCGTGTGGACAGAACCCGTAAGGTGCCTATTACCGTGCTGATCCGAGCACTGGGCGTAGGTACTAATGAAGAGATCCGTGAGCTGTTCGGAGACGAACCCAAGATCGAAGCAAGCTTTACCAAGGACACTGCTGAGAATTATCAGGAGGGTCTGTTAGAGCTGTACAAAAAGATCCGTCCCGGAGAGCCTTTGAGCGTTGAAAGTGCAGAAAGCCTTATCAATGCCATGTTCTTTGATCCCCGCAGATATGATCTGGCTAAAGTTGGCAGATATAAATTCAATAAGAAACTGGCTTTCAGGAACCGTATCAGACACCAGATCCTGGCAGCCGATGTCATTGATCCTTCCACCGGTGAGGTGATCGCCTCCGCAGGTGACAAGGTCAGTGCGGAACTGGCTGATATCATTCAGGATTCCGCAGTTCCGTTCGTGTATATCCAGACGGAGGAGCGCAATGTGAAGGTGCTCTCCAATATGATGGTGGATCTCGCTCATTATGTGGACTGCAATCCCAGGGATTTCGGCATTCATGAGAGAGTATACTATCCTGTGCTTTCTCAGATCCTGGAAGAGTTCGGCGATGACCCGGAAAAGCTGGCCGAGGCTCTGAAGAAGAACTCTCATGAACTGGTTCCCAAACACATTACCAAAGAAGATATCATTGCCTCCATCAACTACAATATGCATCTTGAATACGGTCTTGGCGGTGGTGATGATATCGACCACCTTGGCAACAGACGTATCCGTGCTGTGGGAGAGCTTTTGCAGAATCAGTACCGTATCGGTCTGTCCAGGATGGAGCGTGTGGTGCGCGAGCGCATGACCACCCATGACGCTGAGGAGATCTCTCCCCAGTCTCTGATCAACATCAAGCCCGTGACTGCGGCAGTGAAGGAGTTCTTCGGCTCTTCACAGTTGTCACAGTTCATGGATCAGAATAACCCTCTGGGCGAGCTGACCCACAAGAGACGTCTGTCTGCACTGGGCCCCGGCGGTCTGTCCAGAGACCGTGCCGGATTCGAGGTTCGAGATGTACATTATTCCCACTACGGAAGAATGTGCCCTATCGAGACGCCTGAAGGTCCCAATATCGGTCTGATCAACTCCCTTGCAAGCTATGCAAGGATCAATGAGTATGGCTTTATAGAGGCTCCTTACCGCAAGATCGACAAGACTGATCCGGCCAATCCCCGTGTCACTGACGAAGTAGTATATATGACGGCAGATGAGGAAGACAATTACCATGTAGCCCAGGCAAGTGAACCGCTGGATGAGGAAGGACATTTCATCCGCAACAGCGTATCCGGCCGTTATCTGGATGAGACCCAGGAATATCCCAAGGCAATGTTCGATTATATGGACGTTTCCCCTAGGATGGTGTTCTCTGTGGCTACCGCATTGATCCCTTTCCTGCAGAACGATGATGCAAACCGTGCACTGATGGGTTCCAACATGCAGCGTCAGGCAGTGCCTCTGTTGATGACAGAAGCTCCTGTAGTAGGTACGGGCATGGAGCCTAAGGCTGCCGTTGACTCAGGTGTCTGTGTCATTGCAAAGAAGCCGGGTACTGTGACTTATGTATCCTCCAATACCATCAGGATCACTTATGATGACGGTGAGAAGGCAGAGTTCCATCTGACCAAGTTCTCACGCAGCAACCAGTCCAACTGCTATAACCAGAAGCCCATTGTATTCAAGGGCGACCATGTGGCAGAGGGCCAGGTGATCGCAGACGGTCCTTCCACCTCCATGGGTGAACTGGCTCTGGGTAAGAATCCGCTGATCGGTTTCATGACCTGGGAGGGTTACAATTACGAGGATGCAGTCCTGTTAAGTGAAAGACTGGTACAGGAAGATGTATATACTTCCGTTCATATTGAAGAATATGAGGCAGAGGCCCGTGATACCAAGTTGGGACCTGAGGAGATCACCCGTGACGTGCCCGGCGTAGGTGACGATGCCCTGAAAGATCTGGATGACAGAGGTATCATCCGCATCGGCGCAGAGGTTCGCGCCGGCGATATCCTGGTGGGCAAGGTTACCCCCAAGGGCGAGACCGAACTGACTGCTGAAGAGAGGCTTCTTCGTGCCATCTTCGGTGAGAAGGCAAGGGAGGTGCGTGACACTTCCTTAAAGGTTCCTCACGGTGAGTATGGTATTGTTGTTGCTGTTAAGACATTTACAAGAGAAAACGGCGATGAACTTTCACCAGGCGTTAATAAGTCAGTTCGTATCTACATCGCACAGAAGAGAAAGATTTCTGTAGGTGATAAGATGGCGGGACGTCATGGTAACAAGGGTGTTGTTTCGAGAATTTTACCTGTAGAGGATATGCCATTCCTTCCAGATGGTCGTCCTCTTGATATCGTTCTTAACCCATTAGGCGTTCCTTCGCGAATGAACATCGGACAGGTACTTGAGATACATTTAAGTCTTGCAGCTAAGGCTCTTGGCTTTAATGTTGCCACACCTGTATTCGAAGGTGCTGACGAGAATGCTATTATGGATACTTTAGAGCTTGCTAATGACTATGTAAATATGGAATGGGAAGATTTCCAGGCTAAGTACGAGGATACATTAGATGCAGGCGTTATGAAATATTTAGGTGAACACCTTGACCACAGAGCATTATGGAAGGGTGTACCTATTTCAAGAGATGGTAAGGTAAGACTTAGAGATGGT
>JAGATV010000047.1 GCA_017621075.1 Lachnospiraceae bacterium | reverse complement strand
GGGGTTATGTTATCAAAGACGAGCCTTTATCAGCTTCCTGATTAGGTGTTGCGTTCATATTCAATTTTCAGCCACCATATGATGGCTTGTTTGTGATGCCCAAATTTATTCTCTATCCACTACCGCTTTGTTTCAAACTTTCTTCACCTCACATTTCGTTTAATTACATCGTAATCTATTGTATTTATTTTGTCAACGAAAAATCTTCTGGTACAATAAAAATGTACCAGAAGACTTTCATTAAACGCTCAATATTTTAAAATTCTCCTACACCTTGAACCGATACCCCACTCCCCAGATCGTCTCGATATACTGGGGTTTGGCGGTGTCCTGCTCGATCTTTTCGCGGATCTTTTTGATATGCACCGTTACCGTTGCAATGTCGCCGATGGAGTCCATGTCCCAGATCTCGCGGAAAAGTTCTTCCTTGGTGTAGACATGGTTGGGATTCTCCGCCAGGAAAGTCAGCAGGTCGAATTCCTTGGTGGTAAAGGTCTTTTCCACACCGTCCACATAGACACGGCGGGCGGTCTTGTCAATGCGGATGCCCCGGATCTCCACAATATCATTCTGGGGTTTCCCGGTGCCTACCAGACGCTCATAGCGGGCCAGGTGAGCCTTGACTCTCGCCACCAGCTCACTGGGGCTGAAGGGCTTGGTCATGTAGTCATCTGCGCCCAGGCCCAAACCGCGGATCTTGTCAATGTCATCCTTTTTGGCGGATACCATAAGGATGGGGATATTCTTTTCCTCACGGATGCGCTTGCACACTTCAAAGCCGTCTATGCCGGGCAGCATCAGATCCAGGATGACCAGGTCATAATCACCGCTTAACGCAGCCTGCAGACCTTCGTCTCCCGTATTGCTGATATCCACCTGAAAATCACTCAGTTCCAGATAATCCTTCTCCAGATCGGCAATCGCCACTTCGTCTTCCACAATCAGAATCTTGCTCATATCATTTCCTCCATTCCGCCTTTTCAACGGTACTTTCCACATTCTTTCCGTCTATGCTTTCTCATTGTCCAGCTCAATATATTTTCTCAGCACAAAATGCATACAGGTTCCTTCGCCCTCCTTGCTGGTGGCCCAGATATAGCCGCCGTGATCTTCTATGATCTTCTTCACGATCGACAGGCCGATGCCGCTGCCGCCCTGGGTGGAATTGCGGGAGGTATCCGTGCGGAAGAAGCGCTCAAAGATCCTGGGCAGATCTTTCTGGGCAATACCCTTGCCGTTATCCTCCAGTTCTACCCGGATGGAATCCACCGCATCCAGAATACGGATGTCAATGACACCGTTTGGCTTATCCATATATTTTACACTATTGCTGATAATGTTATTGATGACCTTCTTCATCTGCTCGGGATCTGCAATGACAACCGTGTCAGGCTGTACCATATTGGAATAATTCAGCTTGATATTTTTGGACTCCAGATCCAGCCCCACTTCCTCTACGCAGTCACCAAAATAATCAGCCACGTTGATACGGTGGAAATTGTAGGGAATACGGTTATTATCAATGCCGGAGTATACTGTCAGCTCGTTGATGAGCTTGTCCATGTCATTGGCCTTATTATAAATGGTCTTTACATATTTATCTACCTTTTCCGGCGTGTCTGCCACACCCTCCATGATGCCTTCCGCATATCCTTTGATGGCCGTGATGGGTGTCTTCAGATCGTGGGAGATATTGCTGATCAATTCTTTGTTGGTCTTTTCCTGCTGCTCCTTTTCCTCCGTGGATTCCTTCAGGCGCATCCTCATGTCCTCATAATTGCGGTACAGATCTCCGATCTCGCCCTTTTCATCCGTCCGCAGCACATAATCAAAATCCCCTTCCTTGATCCTGCGCATGGCCACATTCAGTTGTCCTACCGGGTTGAAGATGCTTTTTTGGATCCACTGGGTCAGCATACAACTGGTAAAGATCAGAATCGCCACGATGGCGATCAGCATATCCACCAGGAGGTGCTTGGAGATCAGGGAATTCATCTTGGCAACTACAAAGACGCTGCCCTCACTCCCATCCTGAAAAACAAAGTCGATCTGTTTTACATATTTTTCCAGTTCATTATAATAGTAGCTGGATTCATCCATCAATCCTCCCTTGCCGTATCCGGGGAGCTTGGGAAAGATCTTTTTGGCTGCGGTTTCATTGCCCGCATAATATATCTCCTGACCCTTTCGCACGATCAGATAAGTGGATCTTCGGGATACTTCGGAATTCAGTTTTTCCAGATACTCTTTATCCTCCAGCCGGGAAGAGTCTTCCTTGACCTGATTCACCAACACATAATACACTTTATCCGTAGTGTTCACGAACTGCTGTACATTTTCCGACATCATGGCATAATCCAGTTCCCGGACATCAAATCCCTGCTGCATGCTGGAAAGATAGATGCCAATAACCAGAAACGCAGCGATGGTCAGCACTAACGGTAATAAAATGATGCTTATAAAAGTAATCCGCAACCGTGTCTTGAATTTCATGACAAATGCCTCCTGCCGGTAGGATAATGCTATGTACGCAGAGTCATTATATCACACTTTTTTCCGAAATGTGTAAAAACAATAGTATATTATCATTAAAAAAAAATTAACTCAAAAAATCATTGACATTCCATAAGAATCCAGTATAATAAAATTAGTAATCGTTACTGATATTACTGTTTTTAAGATTGGAGGGCATCATGGCTCTAAAGCACAGCAAGCAGAGGGAGATGATCAAGGCCTTCCTTATGGAGCGAAAAGATCACCCTACAGCCGATGTCGTATATATGAATGTGCGACAGAAGTACCCCAACATCAGTCTTGGCACAGTATATCGTAATCTGACTCTGTTATCCGAGTTGGGTGAGATTACCCGCCTGAGAGTCGGAGACGGCGTGGACCATTTCGATGCCGATACTTCTCCCCATTATCATTTCGTCTGTACGGAATGCGGGCAGGTAATAGACCTCGAGATGGAGAGCATTGAAAAAATTACCGATATTGCCGGAGCCGGGTTTGATGGCAGGATTGCAGGACATGTAACCTATTTTTACGGGACCTGCGGAAATTGTACGAAACCAAATTAACATTTTATTTTAAGAAAAGGAGATCAGGATTATGAAATTTGTATGTCAAGTATGTGGTTATGTTCACGAAGGAGATTCCGCACCTGCTGAGTGCCCTATCTGCCATGTTTCCTCAGACAAGTTTGTTGCTCAGTCCGAGGAGAGAACCTGGGCTGCAGAGCATGTTGTAGGCGTTGCTAAGGGCGTGAGAGAGGATATCATCGCAGATCTGCGCGCTAACTTCGAGGGCGAGTGTTCTGAGGTTGGTATGTATCTTGCAATGGCAAGGGTGGCTCACAGAGAAGGTTATCCTGAGATCGGTCTCTACTGGGAAAAGGCTGCTTACGAAGAGGCAGAGCACGCTGCAAAGTTTGCTGAACTTCTGGGCGAAGTAGTAACTCCTTCCACCAAGAAGAATCTTGAGATGCGTGTGGACGCTGAAAACGGTGCTACCGCAGGTAAGTTCGATCTGGCTAAGAGAGCTAAAGAGCTGGGTCTTGACGCAATCCATGACACCGTTCATGAGATGGCAAGAGATGAGGCAAGACACGGCAAAGCATTTGAAGGTCTGTTAAAGAGATACTTTGGCTAAAAACCATTTTTCATCTAAAAAAGGAGGTCATTTATATGCAAAAATATTTTTGTAACCCCTGTGGATACACTTATGATCCCGAGGTAGGAGATCCTGAACACGGCATCGCACCCGGTACCGCATTTGAAGATCTTCCCGATGACTGGGTTTGCCCTGTCTGTGGTATTGACAAGAGCATGTTCCAGCCTTGCATTGACAATTATAACTAGTTTTCAGAGAGGGTAGACGATGTCTATCCTCTTTTTTTGCCTGCTCCTTTAAAATATTCTTGCTCTCTTCCGGATAAAATGGTATTATGTCTAATACGGCTGACCGTTAAGAAATCGTTAAGGAAGAAGAAAGATCATGACTGACACAAATCAACAACTCCCCGAAGCCACTCCGGCCAAAAAACATTCCCCTTTCCATGTAGGTATGCGGAACTTAAAGACAGCATTGGCAGCTACTCTGTGCGCCTTAATATATCTTTTTTTGCACCGCAATCCCACCTTTGCCTGCATCGGTGCCATCTTCGGCATGGGCAGCGATATGGACAATTCCAAGCTGCATGGCGGAAACCGTCTGTTTGGCACCATCATTGGCGGACTTTTAGGAATGGGGCTGTTTCGGATCTATATCTGTTTTTATCCGGAAGGAGGACTTCATCCTCTCATCCTGCTGATGGTATTTATCGGCGTGGTACTGATCATCCGCATCAGCCAACTGGTACATTGGCCCGGAGCCATCCAGCCAAGCGGTGTCATGCTGTGTATCATATTGTTCAACACTCCCGTAGATACTTATATTTCCTACTCTATCAACCGTATCGTGGACACCGGCATCGGTGTGGTGATCGCTTTGGCTGTCAATTTCCTGCTTCCAAGGGAGAGGGTGTTCAAATGGATGCCTTATTTTGATAAGGACAGGGACAGGCAGGCATAATACCGCAAAAAAGGTTGTTGATATGCTCTTTTTGCGGTATACTGAACAAAGAGCACAAAACAGAAAGGACAAACAAATGGAAAAGATTGCAAGTTTTACCATAGATCATATCAAATTACAGCCGGGAATCTATGTATCCCGTAAGGATACCGTAGGTGCAGAGGTCATCACCACTTTTGACCTGCGCATGACAAGCCCCAACGAAGAACCGGTGATGAATACCGCAGAAGTGCATACCATCGAACATCTGGCAGCCACTTTCCTGCGCAATCACCCAATGTATAAGGACAAGACCATCTATTTCGGTCCCATGGGCTGCCGTACAGGATTTTATCTGCTGTTGGCGGGAGACTATGCTTCTAAGGATATCGTGCCACTGATGATAGAGATGTACGAATTTATCCGGGACTTTGAAGGAGAAGTGCCCGGTGCTTCCCCAAAGGACTGTGGCAATTACCTGGACATGAATCTGCCCATGGCAAAGTTCCTGGCAAAGAGATATTTGGAGAATGTGCTGTATGGAATCGATGAAAGCCGGCTGATCTATCCTGAATAAAAATACGAAAGGAACAAGACAATGAAAAAAATCGGAATTATCGGAGCCATGGAACTGGAAGTGGAAGAATTGAAATCCAAAATGGCAGTCTCCAACGTGGTAAAAAAAGCGAACATGGATTTCTACGAAGGCACCCTGAACGGTGCGGATGTGGTAATCGTAAGAAGCGGTATCGGAAAAGTAAATGCCGCCCTTTGTGTGCAGATCCTGGCTGATGTCTTTCAGGTAACCCATGTTATCAACACGGGCGTTGCCGGTTCCCTGAACGCAAGCCTTGACATCGGCGATATCTTAATTTCAAAGGATGCCATCCACCATGATGTGGATGTGCGCATTTTCGGCTATCCTTTGGGCGAGGTGCCTCAGCTTGGCACCAGAGAATTCCATGCCGATGAGACTATGGTATCTCTGGCTAAAGCCTCCTGTGAGAAAGTAAATCCCGGTCTGCGCGCCGTTGTGGGACGTGTGGTCAGCGGGGACCAGTTCATTTCCAGCAAAGAGGTAAAGGAACACCTGATTGCGGAATTTCAGGGCGACTGTGCGGAAATGGAAGGCGCATCCATCGCCCACGGTGCCTTTCTGAACCATATTCCTTTTGTCATCATCCGTGCCATCTCAGACAAGGCCGATGACAGCGCAGAGATGGATTATCCCACCTTTGAGAAGGCTGCGGCAATCCACTCGTCAAGATTGGTGGAAGATATGGTGCAGAGAATTTGATTACAGAACCTCTATTCCTGTTCTTTCTCCTTCTTGCCATGGAATACGAACAGCTTGCTGAATACATAGTTGCCCACGATGACAAGCACTGCGGAGATCAGAGTTGCAACCAGCAGATTTACACCCACCGCCGTCAGCACCTGCATGACCACAATATCAAGGATCAGTGTGGACACACGGGAAAGCACGAACTTAGGCGCTTCCTGTAACATAGGCTCATGGCTCTTGAACACAAACTTACGGTTGGTAAAATAAGCAAAGATGACACCGGCCGTCCAGTTGATGGCACTGAGGGCAAAGTTCTCCATGGGCGTGGGATACATGGTATTGTCAAACAGCAATGCATTTGCAATAAATTTTGCCGCCCAGGATACTACTGTGGTCAGGCCTCCCACGATCAGGTATGCTATAATCTCCTCATATTTGTGCCAAAGCTCTTTTATCTTATCGATCATTCCTTTTTCCTCTTATTGATGTCCTGTACTGTTTCTCCATAAATGCAACAGTAATAATTTACTATGAAAGATAAGACTTGTCAAGGATTTACCACGTTCCGTTCCTCACCCCTCTGAAAAGCCTGTATATTCTTGTATACACCTTCCACACATCTGGTGCGGGCCTCCACGCTGCCCCATGCCAGATGAGGCGTGATAATGATCCGGTTGCTGTCCTTCAGTCTGCTCAGAGGATTGGAAAGCTCCAAGGGCTCCTTCTCCAATACATCCAGACCTGCTGCCGCAATCTCTCCTGCTTCCAGGGCCTCATACAGATCCGTATTGTTGACCACAGGGCCTCTTGCCACGTTAATGAGAATGGCCGATCTTTTCATTTTCCGCAATGCCTCTTTGTCAATAAAATTGCGGGACAGATCACTCAAAGGACAGTGCAGGGATAAAAAGTCACTTTCTTTTAACAGAGTGTCCTTATCCACCTGCGGATAATCGGTGCAGGTACTTCTGCCCGTCACGGAATGGAAGATCACTTTACAGCCGAAGGCTTCTGCAATCTTTGCCACCCGTCTGCCGATATTGCCCATCCCTACGATTCCCCAGGTCTTCCCGTCCAATTCATAAAAGGGAACATCAAAATTGGAGAACCTGTCCTGGGCGCTGTAGGCACCGGACTTGACATAATTGTCATAATGCGCAAGCTTCTGGCTCAGGGCCAGCGCCAGGGTAAAGGTGTGCTGCGCTACCATTGCGGTGGAATAATTGACCACGTTGACAACCTTGATACCTCTGGATTTACAGTATGCCAGATCACAATTGTCATATCCTGTGGCAAATTCACAGATCAGTTTTACATTGTGGGCATCCTTCAGACTCTCCTCCCGCATAGGGGATTTGTTGGCCACAATGATGTCCGCATCCCTGACGCGTTCCTTTACTTCCTCAATGGTAACGGTATTGGGATAATAAGTCACATTTCCCAGTTCCTCAAAACAGCTTACCGGAATATCCGGGCCCACACTGTTTCTTTCCAATACGACGATATTCATAAAGTTCTCCTTCCCATAAAAAGGGGCTGACGCACTGATCAGTGCTCAGCTCCTTTTCTATGCTCTGTTGTATGTTCTGTTACAGCTGTTGCAATCCGTTACAGCCTCTTAAGAAGTTCCTCTCTCTGTGCCTCATAACCGGGCTTGCCCAGGAGAGCGAACATATTCTTCTTGTAGCTCTCTACGCCGGGCTGATTGAAAGGATTCACACCAAGCAGATATCCGCTGACACCGCAGGCAAACTCAAAAAAGTAGAACAGCTCACCCAAGTAAAACTCATTGACTTCGGGCACATTTACCACAAAGTTGGGAACCTGTCCGTCAGTGTGTGCCAGGATCGTACCGTTCATGGCACTCTTATTTACGAAATCAACGGACTTGCCTGCCAGATAGTTCAGACCATCCAGATCCACAGGCTCCTCGCCGATGATGATCTCCTCTCTGGACTGCTCCACATTGATAACGGTCTCAAACATGATCCTTGCGCCGTCCTGAATGAACTGGCCCATAGAGTGAAGATCGGTGGTCAGATCCACACTTGCAGGGAACAGACCCTTCTGATCCTTGCCTTCGCTCTCGCCAAAGAGCTGCTTCCACCACTCGCTGACATAATGTACTGCCGGCTCATAGTTTGCCAGGATCTCAACCTGTTTGCCCTTGCGCAACAGGATATTACGAAGTGCCGCATACTGCAGCGCATCATTTTCTTCAAAATCATTTTCCAGTGCGCGCTTTCTTCCGCTTGCCGCACCTTCCATCAGCTTATCAATATCGGCACCGCTGACTGCGATGGGCAGAAGACCTACCGCCGTAAGCACAGAGAAGCGTCCTCCTACATCGTCGGGCACTACAAAGGTCTCGTAGCCTTCCTCATCAGCCACATGCTTCAAAGCACCCTTCGCCTTGTCGGTGGTGGCATAAATTCTCTTTGCGGCGCCTTCCTTACCGTACTTTGCCTCCAGCTTTTCCTTGAATACACGGAACGCAATGGCGGGCTCTGTGGTAGTGCCGGATTTGGAGATCATGTTGATGGAGAAATCCCTGTCTCCCACTACATCCATCAGATGCTTTAAGTAGGTGGAGCTGATGGAATTGCCGCAGAAATAGATTTCCGGCGCTTTGCGCACGCTCTTGTCCACGATATTGTAGAAGCTGTGGCTCAGAAACTCGATTGCCGCCCTTGCGCCTAAGTAGGAACCGCCGATGCCGATTACCAGAAGTACCTCGGAATCGCTCTGGATCTTCTTGGCTGCTTCCTTGATCCTTGCGAACTCTTCCTTGTCATAATCCACCGGAAGATCGATCCAGCCCAAAAAGTCATTGCCTGCACCGCTTTTGGACACCAATACTTCCTTCGCATCCAATGCGAGCTTTTTCATATAACCAATCTCTTCATTGGAAATAAAAGAACCTGTTTTGGAATAATCAAATGTGACCTGTCTGCTCATAATCTTCGCTCCTTTTCCAAAGTGATACTGCTATTTACAGTGTAGCAAAGTTGTATTGCAAATTCAAGGGAAAGCCCCTCAAAAATTCACTTTTGTGAACCTCTTTTCCGATCAGTCAGATTGAGACTGCACAGCAGGGCAAAGATCAGCCAGCCCGAATGATTGTACATCTGTTTATCCTGGGCCTCCCACAGCATGAGAAACAGACACAGTCCGAAGAATGCCAGCGCCGCTATGAAAAAGGCCGCCTCTTCTGCCTCTCCCCCTTCGCCGTCCCTTCCCCTTTTCAAAAATTGCAAAAAACTGCCTGCTCCCAGGTAAAACAGCACTGAGAAAAAGAATGCCGTGGAAAGACAGGCATACTTCCAATAATAGTCTCCGTCCATGGAAAACCAATGCCACAAAATATTTTCGTGATAGGGAAAGAGCAGATAACCTGCTGCTCCCAGGTCTCCGCAGCCAAAATTCTGTCGGGCCTTGGCAAGCAGATGCTCCGGATTCCAAAGATTGTGGATCTCCCGGCGGATCTGCTCCTGTATGATCAACTGCCTCTCTTCCACATTTTCTGCAGCAAGGCATCTTATGGCAAATTCCTCGCTCTCCGCATAAGTGCCGTTTCCTTTCAGTCCCAATGCAAACCAGTATCCCGCAGGCACCTTCAGCCGGCCGGCATCTTCCTGATAGGGAAGGGTCCTGCAATAAACCGAAAATAAAACCATGACCATCATACAGGAGATCACTGCCACAGACAGTTCCCTCTTATGCTCCCACAAGATCCGGTACAGGAAACAGCCGATGACCAGGGCGATCAGCACCGTGGCAGAAGTGACCTTCAAAATTGCACCCCAGCCAAAACAGATCCCGGCAGCCACAGCGTAAAACAGCCAAAGCTTCTTTTTCTTTAACGGAGTGTCCCTTTTCCTGCACTCCCAGCTTTTTATGAGCAGCGTCACCCCAAAGACGCCTGCGCCGAAGCTCTGCTGGTCCGAATAAAAGATGGAGGTATTGGCCCAGACAGGAATCCACACGGTAGAGATCCCCAGAATCATCAAGGGTGCCGCCACCGGATGTCTGTAAAACAGCTTCCCTGCCAGAGCATACAGGCAGTACACCACAAGTATCACCTGTACCACATTCAAAAACAGCACAAAATAATAAACATCCACCTGCGCCGGAAGCCAGCCGCCCAGGAAAAATAACAGGGAAAGCCCCAGCATGCTGCCCACATTATTATACCATCTTGCAAAATACTCCCAGTTGGTGACCTCCTCTCCTGCAGCGAACTGACGGGCCGCCGTATAAATACTCTCGTAATCCGAAAACAGACCGCAGCGAAGCAAACAGGATACTGCATAGAGTGCTGCGCCCAACAACAGCAGATACACCGGCACTCCGTACTTTAAGATCCCGGGCATCCCGGGCATCTTTTTTTCCAGCAGACAGCACACCCGCCACATCACACCGAAAAATAAGATCCACACCAACGTATACCATACCATATCACCGGGGATCAGATTGTTCAGGGGCCTGCTTAAGGCAGCCCCCAGTATCAGAAACATACTTCCGGAGAAAACCAGCCAGAAAAGGCCGGTTATGATTCTTTTCATTCTTTCCATAGCAACCTCTTTTGTGCATGATTCAGTTATGTTCATTATACTAATTGTCAGCACAAAAGTCCAGTTTTCCTCTGTGGCAGCCTGCCGGCCTTAAAGCGGGATATTTCCCATCAGGTAGTGAGGAATTCCTGCAAAAGTTCCTCCAACTCCTGGGTATCAAAGGATGCGTTCTCTGCTACCGGAAGCTCCTCTTCTTCCCTATCCTCCTTCTGTGCGGATGTGCGGTTGCTGATAGGCATGAATTCTACAGTCCTGCGCCCTCTCCCGGCCCTGCTGCCTGCACCCTTCCTCCTGCTGCAGGCACCTGTCGCACTCTCCCCGTAAAGCAGTTCCATATCATTTTCGGTGACACCGATCCTGGCCGACAAATGATTTTCCAGATAATCTACCAATGTCACCTTCAGATTCCGCTTCCGTCCGTTTACATCCAACATGCTGGCTATGGAAAAGTACAGATACAGCTCCAGAAAGCTGACGATATAGAAGGGCAGGATCTCTCCCAGCATTCTTCCACCCACAATGCTCTTGCAGATACCGATACCGGCACATACAACGGACAAAAGCAAAAGCTGCCCGGAAAAGTGGTACAGCGTCTCAAAAGAAAAAGGCCCCACTGCCAGCCGTCCCAGGAACTTGTCCACAAATACGGACACATTGGGCATCCCGTTATTGAGCTGATAGCAGTTGGCAAACTTCAGCTTGCACTGTTTTAGCAATTTGTGATCGGTTGTTGCCATATTTTCCGCCTCTTTGATCATATTCTGATAAAAGAAACCTAACAGCACCCTGACAAAGATACTCAGCGCCCAAAAGACGCCCATTGCGATTGCAATACCCTTTTCTTCCTGAAAAATCCTAAACATATCATTACCCCTTTTATTTCCTGTTTTTGCCGCACCGGCTGACGACACGATTTTACACAAATCAAGTATAACGCATTTGTCCTTGATTTTGAACGGTTTTCCATCGCTTTTTTCTCCCTTTTTCCTACAAGGAACTACAGGATATTTCAAGTGGAAAAAATTGCAACATCTTCGGGGAAGTGCTATAATAATCATTTAGAACGATTTGAAAAGAATCTTTTCGGTAAGTGGAAACTGATTTAGGAGGATATCATCATGAGATACAGAACACAGGGCGTTTGCTCTTCTTCCATCGACATCGAACTTAAGGACGGGGTGATCGATTCCGTTGTCTTTACCGGGGGCTGCAACGGGAATCTGCAGGGTATCAGCGCCCTGGTAAAAGGCATGACTCCCCAGGAAGCGATCAGTAAGCTGAAGGGCATCCGCTGCGGCTTCAAGGCCACATCCTGTCCCGACCAGTTGGCCCGCGCACTGGAAACCATGATAGACGCATAAATAAGGACTTGAGAAAGGGATGTACCATGAAAAAGATCGTTTTGACAGGCGGAGGCACAGCCGGACATGTGACCCCAAATATTGCCTTACTGCCCTCTCTGAGGGAGGCCGGATTTGATATCACTTATATGGGCTCTTATGACGGCATTGAAAAACGGCTCATCGGCGATTTTGATATTCCTTATATTGGAATTTCCACCGGAAAGCTCCGCCGCTATTTAGATCCCAAAAATCTGTCCGACCCCTTCCGTGTCATAAAAGGATTTATGGAAGCCAGAAAGCATCTGAAGGAATATCAGCCGGATGTGGTATTCTCCAAAGGAGGGTTTGTCAGCGTTCCCGTGGTACGGGCGGCTGCTTCCCTGGGGATCCCCTGCATCATACACGAATCCGACATGACTCCCGGGCTTGCCAACAAGCTATGTATTCCCGTAGCCAAAAAGGTCTGCTGTAACTTCCCGGAGACCATGCAGGATCTTCCGGAAGATAAAGCTGTCCTGACCGGGTCTCCCATCCGTGTCGAACTGGCCCGGGGCAACAGGATCGCAGGGCTCGATATGTGTGGATTTACCGCCAACAAACCGGTCATCATGGTGATCGGCGGAAGCCTGGGTGCCGCCAACGTAAACAAGGCTGTGCGGGACACCCTGCCCAAACTTCTGGAGGATTTCCAGGTGGTGCACCTGTGTGGCAAGGATAAGATGGATAACCTTTTGTTGAACACTCCCGGCTATAAGCAATTTGAATATATCAAGGCGGAATTGAAAGATCTGTTCGCCATGGCGGACCTGGTGATCTCCCGTGCGGGAGCCAATGCGATCTGTGAGCTCCTTGCTTTAAAAAAGCCCAATATCCTGATCCCCCTGCCCAGCAAGAGCAGCAGGGGAGACCAGCTCCTGAATGCCAAGTCCTTTGAGACCCAGGGATATTCCATCGTCATTGACGAGGATGATCTGACCCCGGAACTTTTGCTGGATAAGGTGCATGAATTATTCTTCAACAAGCAGAATTATCTGGATGCCATGAGCCGCAGTAATCAGACGGATGCCATCCCCAAGATCATGAAGCTGATCGAAGAAACAGTAGAACCGGGATAAATTTTCTATAAAAATAAAAGGACAGTCCCGGGACTGTCCTTGAGACCGAGGGCAGGATCACATCCTGCCCTCATCATATATGGCCCTCTGCCCGCCAATGAATTTGGGCCTGGTACGGGCACATACCACATGCGCATCGCCGATCTCCCTGGTGCGGATACGCACGGGCACTGCTACATCTTTTAAGTGCATCCCGATCAGCGTATCTCCGATATCCATGCCCGCATGGGCCTTGATATGCTCTACCGCCACAGGTTCCTCAAAGGCCTTGTATGCCGCTGTGGCAAAGGAACCTCCCGCTTTGGGCTGGGGCACTACATTCACTTCTTCATACCCGTATTTTGCTGCGGCTTCTGCCTCCAGGATCAGTGCGCGGTTCAAATGTTCACAGCACTGGGCCGCCAGATACACTCCCGCCTCCTGGGTCGCCTGATAGATTCCTCCGAATACTACCTCTGCCAGCTCAGGACTGGAAAAAGTACCGATTCCCGCACCTCCCACCTCGCTGGTGGAACAGCCTACCACAAGGATCTGGCCCTCTTTCAGCGCCGCTGCCTCCAAGATCTCCTTTGCCGCTCTGTAAGCCTCTTCTCCGATCATCGTCATATCTTCTGTCATGTCAGTCTCCCTTCCGGTGCACATTCCTGCGCACTATCCTCCTATCTTTTCCGCAAGCAGGAGCATTCCTGCCAAAAAGATCAGGTTGGCTGCTGTAAAGTACACTAGATACTTTCCTTTTTTGCCGCTTTCCGATCTTGCTACATATTTGTAAGAAATCAGGCTGGCCATGGATGCGATCAAAGTCCCCAGCCCCCCTAAATTGGTTCCTACGATCAGTGCCGGATAATCCGTGGTAAATCCTGACAGAAGCAATGCCGCAGGCACATTGCTGATCACCTGACTGGCCAGCACGGATACCGCCACTTCGTTCCCTGTGACGATCCCCTGCAAAAATTCCCGAAAAGCAGGAATCCTACCCATATTTCCAATAAAGACAAAAAATCCCACAAAGGTAAGGAGCAGGGAATAATCCACCCTTGCAAGCACCTGCCTGTCCATGATAAGGAATGCCGCTGCTACCACACCCAGAGTTACCCCGTAGGGAAGGATATGGGCCACTGTCAGCAGACAGAGCAGGAAAAGCACCGCATACACGGTCAGCGCCCGTCCCTTGCCCCGAAGCACCGTCCTTTCCCCAAACACCACATCAAGCCGCTCTCCCTTTTCTCGAAGTTCCTGGATCAGGCACCATGCTGACAAAAGCAGGAATGCGCACAAGGTATAGGGCAGCATCAGTTTTACAAACTGTCCCGGTGAAATCCCTGCCCTGCCGTACAGATACAGATTCTGGGGATTCCCGATGGGCGTGAGCATGCTGCCCAGATTGGCGGCAATGGTCTGCATCACCACCACAGGAACCGTCAGCCTGTGTGCTTTCTCCTCTCCCAGCAGCTTCAGCACCGTAAAGGTAAAGGGAACAAACGTAATCAGCGCCACATCATTGGTAATGACCATACTGAAGAAAAAGCACAGCATCACCAGTATAAACACCAGTTGTCCGTCCGTCTTTACCCTGCCCAGAAGCTCCTCCGCAATAAAACGGAACACGCCCAGCTTCTGAAACCCTGCCATAATGCTCATCAGGCCAAACAGAATGGCCAGGGTGCGAAAATCGATATAATCGAGATATTCCCTGTCCGGCGGCACCAAAAAAGCAGATACCACAGCCAGGGTAAACGCTGCGCACAGCACCGTCTCGGATTTCAAAAAATGCAGACATCTTTTCATAAGTACAAGATTTCTCTCCTGTGTTTCTCTGCTTATCATATCACTCTTGCTGCCAAAAAGGAATATAGTAAATCAAAGTCAATGATACAGGAGCTTTCCATGCAGCTTTTTGCTTCTCTGCTGTTCGGAATCTCTGCCAGCCTGGATGCTCTGCTTTTGGGCATCACTTACGGGGCCCGCAATATCCGCATAAGTCTGTGGCAGAATCTTTTCCTCAGCTTCATCACTCTCCTTGGCACCTGCTTTTCTGTGGGGCTGGGAGGCAGCCTGAACCCTCTTTTCCCGGCCTCTTTGGGAAAATGGATCGGCAGCCTTACCCTGGTGCTCTTGGGACTATATTACCTGATTAAGTGTATGATCCTTTCCCTAAAAAAATACCGCTGTCTGCGACAATGCAAATCCTCCGCAGAACCTGCGCATCCGAATGACTGTGAATGTCCTCCATCGGACAGACCTGCACCCGCCACCTTAAAAAATGCTTTTGCTCTGGGTCTTGCACTTTCCGCCAACAATATGGGCATCGGTCTCGGAGCCAGTATGGCAGGCTTGTCCTTTATTCCCGCCGCAGTATCCACCCTGGTCTTTTCGGCTGTCTTTCTGGCCTTGGGCAATCATTTAGGCTGTGGCAGACTCTGCAGATTCCTGGGAAATGCGGCGGATCCACTGTCAGGATTCCTGCTGCTGTTACTGGGTATGTGGGAATTGTTTGTCTGATTTTCTGCATATTTCACAGATTGAGCGGCACACTAAACTTATGATGAAAAACACTGACAAAACTCTTTTATCCAACCGTTTAACGGAAAATATACAGACCCTGTACAGCCTCCTGCCCATATCACAGAGCTTTGACCTGATCACCAGAGACCTTTTTCTGGGAGAGACAAGGGCGTTTTTCCTGGGCATCAACGGCTTTTGCAAAACCGAGATCCTGCAGCAGATCTTTTCGGATCTGCAGGACCCGCTGTACACAAAGGATGGCCACATCAGGGACCTGACCCGCTACATGAACGCCAAGATTGGTTATGCCCAGACCTCCCTCTGCGACAACTGGGAGGAAATCGTGAAAAATGTGCTCAGCGGGCCCTCCCTGCTTTTGATAGACGGATTTGCCCAGGCAGTGCTGATCGATGTCCGCACTTACCCTGTCAGGGGAATCGCCGAGCCAGATACGGAGCGCATTACACGGGGGGCGCGGGACGGCTTCGTGGAAACCTTGCTCTTTAACACCAACCTGATCAGACGGCGCATCCGTTCTCCCCACCTTACCTTCGCCATCCACAGCGTGGGCACGGAAAGCAGGACGGATGTGGCCGTTGCGTATCTTGGCAACTGTGTCAACCAGGATCTGTTAGATACACTGTCCCATACCTTGGAGGCTCTGGATATAACCTCCTTAACTATGGGGGCCAAAAGTCTGGAAGAACTGTTGGTTCCCAAAAAAATCTGGACGCCCCTTCCCAGTATCCAGACCACCGAACGCCCGGATGTGGCCTGCAGCTATCTTTTGGAAGGGCATATCCTCATTATTGTGGACAACTCTCCCTCCGTACTCATCCTTCCCTGCACGATCTTTCAGTTTACCCAGAGCCCCGAGGACTATTACAAAAGCCCCCTGACAGGCGGGTATTTCCGTCTGGTGCGCTTTGCATGCATACCGGCATGCCTGTTTCTGATGCCTGCCTTTCTGCTGATCACAGCCTATTTTCCACAGGTGGCGCAAAAATGGAGCCTGTTATCCACAGAAAGCGGAAACCTGACTCCCTTACAGTTGATCATCTATGTCCTTACCGTAGAGTTTTTGCTGGACCTGTTCAAATACTCAGCCTCCTTGAGCTCCGGACGTTTTTCCGGGACACTGTCCATTGTGGGGGGGCTTCTAATAGGTGACATTGCTGTCAGTTTGAATTGGACTTCCGTGGAAATCCTGTTTTATGCTGCCGTGACCCTTTTAGCATCCCTTTCCCTGTCCAGCATTGAATTTGCAGATGCCCTGCGCGTTTATCGCATTTTCCTTACCGTATGCACCAGTTTGGGCAGACTGCCAGGCTTCCTTATCGGAGTGACGCTTATGTCATTTTCTATCCTGCTGACCCCCACCTTCGGCGGCATGAGCTATTTCTGGCCCCTGTTCCCTTTTCAGGGGAAGGCACTGGGGGCACTGCTTTTGCGCCGTCCCACCGCCAAGGCGCAGCCCTGCAAAGTCTGGGATCGGGGAAAGGTACACCGCAGGGGGAATGCAACGTAAGCTCCAGACCGTCGGATCCACTCAATCTCTCTCCTTCAAATAGGCCTCAATCCCGTCCGCCATTCCTGCCGCCAGCTTTTGCTGGTATTCTTCCGTTGCCATCAGCGCATCCTCCTCCGGATTGGTCATGAATCCCATCTCCACGATAGTGACGGGAACCTGGCACCAGTTGATGCCACTCATGGTGTCTGTCTCCCAGACGCTGCGCTTCTTGCACCCGGTCTGATCCACGATTCCGTCAAGCACTGCATCAGAAAGGGCGCGGCTCTGTTCATAAAGCTCCCCGTTATAGGGATTCTGCGAAGTCTGACAGATCGTCATGGCACCCTGGGCCGAGGAACTTTCCGAGCCGTCCGCATGAATGCGGATAAACACATCGGCCCGGGCATCATTGGCAATCTGTGCCCGCTCACTGTTGCTGATATCTACATCATGCTCCGTGCGCACCATAATGACCTGATAGCCTCTGTCTTCCAGTTCTGCCTGTAATTTCTCTGCCACCATCAGTGTCAGCTCATACTCATGAAGCCCGCTGACACAGCCCTTAGTTCCACCCGTCACCTTGGCTTTCATCTCCTCTGCACCGGGACCTATGGGCTCCTTTTGGCTGTTCCCCTTCTTCTGGTGTCCTGCATCTATAACAATGACTGGCGCCTCCGGATCCACCACAGTACTGCCCGGCTCCGTTTCCACCGCTTCTCCTCCTGTTGTCTGTTCCGGTGCGAAACTCTCTACGGTTTCCTGCATTTGGAATGTTTCTGCCCCTTGGGATGTTTCCGTCATGTCTGACATTTGTGTCGTTTCTTCTGTTGGTGCTGTCTCTGCCACCTCTGCATTTCCGCATCCCGTCAACAGCAAACATACCATCAAACTTGCACCGATGACCCTGATCCTGCTACAAAATCCCATCTATCTTTTACTCCTTTTCTTTTCCTGTCTCACCGGTTCCCCCATTGCTTCTGATCTTCTCATGCGTCCATTCATCCAGTGATTTGCTCAGCTTTTTTAAGTATTCCGAAAACTGTACATTTTCCTTCCCATAAGTAAGCTGCAGCTCATATTCCAGGGGTATCCAGGTGGAAATATCCGACTCATTGTGGGAAATGACCGCTTCCAGCTTATCCAGCGCCTTATACATTTTTGCTTCCGGCGTATCCATTTGTTCCATTTCCCGCAAAAGATCCAGCCATTCTTCCTTTTGGGGGGAGGGAAAATGCTCCACCCAGCCAAGAAACAGTGCATCCTCCTTCTTTGTATCGGACGCTGTCTTTTCAAAGGTAGGGATATCGCCTGTAAATGCCTCACCAAGATCGTGGATCAGACACATACGGATCACTCTGTTCATATCAACCGTTCGAAATTCCTCTTCCCCGACAAGAAGCATTGCCATGAGGGCGGTGCGCCAGCTATGGTCGGCGACGCTTTCCTTCCGGTCACCCTCTGTATAGCAATGCCGTGTGGTCGTTTTCAGCTTGGCCGCTTTCGATAAAATACTGAACAATTCTTCCGGTGTCATGTAAGCTCCTTCCCTGTGGTGGAATGTCTGCGCTCCCACCTCCATAAAAACAGCGATCTACTCCAATCATAGCACGAAACAGCCATGTTGTGAACCTGATTCTGTTGCCGTTCGGCTTAAACAATTCTGCTGCCGCTCACTTAAGACTTCTTTTGCCTGCTTAAGAAAAGCTTGACAACGGACCTTTGAACCCCTACAATGAAAGTGTTCACTTGCATTTGAGTTTGGAGGACACATTATGGATGAAACCAGCCAGAAGATCATAGACGCAACCATGTCTCTTGTCCGGGACAAGGGCTATGTTGCTACCACCACAAAGGATATCGCAAAGACGGCAGGTGTCAATGAATGCACTCTGTTCCGCAAATTCAAGAGCAAAAAAGATATCATTTTAAGCGGTGTGGAGCAGGAAAAATGGCGGGGCAATCTTACACCGGAAATCTTTCAAAATGTTCAATGGGAACTTGCGCCCGATCTGGAAATGTTCATGACGGAATACATGAAGAGAATCACTCCCGATTTTGTGCAGTTGTCCATAGGATTGCGGGCTCCCCAGATCTATGAGGAAACCGCTCCCCTTATCATGAAAGTTCCACAGGCTTTCTTATCCTCCCTGACAGAGTATTTTCATCAGATGCAGCAGCGGGGGAAACTGCCTCCTTTAGATTTTGAATGTCTGGCAATGACCATATTTTCAAGTACCTTTGGTTTTACTTTTCTGAGCGCTTCCTTTGAGCAGGCGCTCTCCAAAATAAGCCGTGAAGAATACATCCGACAATCCGTGGCAACATTCATTCAAGGAATACCGACATTAACGTAAACCTGCGGTGCTGTCCTGTGACAGCGCCGTATAAAAAGCCTGTTATGCAAGCAAGTGCTCGCACTATCAAGGAGGATAAAATATGTTATTGACAGGAGCCCAACTATTTGTAAAGGCCTTGCTGGCCGAAAAGGTTGATACCCTATTTGCCTACCCCGGCGGTCAGGCCATTGATCTGTTTGATGCACTCTATGGGGTGGAAGAGATTCAGGTCGTCCTGCCCCGGCATGAACAGGGTCTGATCCACGCTGCAGACGGTTATGCCCGCTCCACAGGGAAAGTCGGGGTTTGCCTTGTCACAAGCGGGCCGGGAGCAACCAACCTGGTCACGGGAATCGCCACTGCCAATTATGACTGTGTTCCGCTTATTTGTTTTACCGGGCAGGTCCCTACAGCTCTGATAGGGAACCATGCTTTTCAGGAAGTGGATATCGTAGACATCACCAAAAGTATCTGCAAATATGCCGTTACCGTGCGCAGGAGAGAGGATCTGCCCACAGTCATCAGGAAAGCCTTCCATATCGCCCGCTCCGGAAAACCCGGTGTGGTGGTGGTGGATCTTCCCAAAGATATCCAGCAGGCCCTTTTAGAGGACAGTTATCCCCCGCAGCCGGGAAACCGGGAATGCCCTCCGGACATGTCTGTTTCTCCAAAACAGCTAAAAAGAGTAACGGAATGCCTGAAGAAAGCCAGGCGTCCCCTTTTCCTCCTGGGCGGAGGGGTCAACATATCCCATGCCCAGGAAGAGATGAGGGCACTGGTCGCCAAAACGGGAATCCCTGTGGTCACCACCATCATGGGAAAGGGTGCCATTGCCACAGACCACCCCTTATATGTCGGCAACCTGGGGATCCACGGAAGCTATGCCGCCAATACCGCCGTCAGTGAATGCGATCTGCTGTTGGCCATCGGTGTCCGCTTCAATGACCGCATTACCGGAAAAGTAAACGAATTTGCCCCAAAGGCCTCTATCGTTTGTATCAATATCGACCCGGCTTCCCTCTCCAAAAATATTGCGGTTGACATTTCCATTGCGGCAGACGCCAAAGATGCCATTCTTTCCCTGTTGGCGGAGATGCCACCCCTCGACCTTAAGAACTGGCAGGCGCAAATTGACCGGTGGAAGAGGGAGCATCCCCTTTCCGCTTCCCAAAATGAGCCCTGTGGCGTTACCCCTTTTGCAATTATCCGGGAAATCAATAAGCTGTCCGACAATGCCGTAATTACAACGGATGTGGGACAGAATCAGTTATGGGCTACACAATTTCTGGAATTGTCCTCCCAAAAACAGTTGCTCACTTCCGGCGGACTCGGCACCATGGGATATGGTCTGCCGGCCGCTCTCGGAGCCAAGCTGGGAAATCCGGATAAAGATGTGATCGCCATCTGCGGTGACGGGGGTATCCAAATGAATATCCAGGAGCTGGCAACTGCCGTGGTTTATGAACTTCCTGTCATCGTATGCATCTTAAACAACGGATATCTGGGAAATGTGCGCCAATGGCAGGAAATGTTCTTTGACAGGCGCTATTCCGCCACTTGTATGAGATATCGGAAAAGCTGTCCTGCCGCCTGCAGCCACCCGTCCGCCTGTTGTCCCGAATATACGCCGGATTTTATCCGCTTAGCCGAAAGTTATGGTGCAAAGGGCATCCGGGTCCGGCACTTTGCAGAAATACACAGTGCGTTGCAGGAGGCCAAAAATACCCCGAAGGTTCCTACCATCATTGAATTTCTCATTGAGCGTGAGGGAAATGTACTTCCCATCGTACCGCCGGGAAAACCACTAAGGGATATGATACTGGCAGACACAGAATGACCACCGGGATATCTGTGTAAAAAGGGCAAAAAAATAGCGATAGACTGGTCTGAACCACTACCGCATACTGCGCAGGCCACTCGCCTGCATGAAGGTATGAAATTGATTGTTCCGTCATCTTCAAGCGCAATCTTCATGAAAATGACCATGGCTGCATTTCTGTAACCATGGTCATTGTAACTTTTTATGTATGAATTGTCAATACCTGAATTTATACGCCCAGATAACAGTGGAAGCCACCGTCTACCGGAAGGATCGCACCTGTCACGAAGCTGCTCCCCTTGGGGCTTACCAAAAACAGCAGAGCGCCGATGAGATCTTCGGGATCTCCGTACTTGCCCATAGGCGTGCTGTCGATGATCTTTTTGCTCCTGGGGGTAGGGGTTCCGTCAGGATTGAAGTGCAGAGCGTGATTCTGCGGGGTCTGGAAGAATCCGGGGGCCAGAGCATTGACACGGATGCCGCTCTTTGCAAAATAGTTTGCCGCCCACTCGGTAAAGTTGGAAATTGCCGCTTTTGCGCTGGAATATCCGGGAATTCTGGTCAAAGGGCCGAAGGCACCCATACTGGAAATATTGATGATGTTGGCATTTTCCTGTCCAACCATGCAGACACCGAAAATCTGGGTGGGAAGCATGGTCCCGTACAGGTTCAGATCCAGCTCCTGGCGCACATTTTCCATGTCAGTAGTAAAGAAATTCAACATATCTCCCTCAATATCAGCAAACTGATCCTGGGGGATCGCTGCACTCTTTACCGCACCGCCGGCGCAGTTTACCAGGATGTTGATCTTGCCCCACTTGTCCAGGATTTCCTGCTTGGCCTTTTCCAGACTTTCCTTATTCAGTACATCCGCAGCAACGCTGATGGCCTCGCCGCCCTCCGCTTCGATATCCTGTACCACGGGAAGTCCGTTTTCTGCTTTCCTGCCCAGTACCGCAACTTTGGCGCCACATTTGGCCAATGCCCTGCAGAACATGCCGCCGATGATACCGCTTCCTCCCGTAACTACTGCTACCTCGCCGGATAAATCAATTAAAAATGGTAATTCCATGATGTACTCCTTTCCCGCATCACTCGGTCAAATTTTGCCTCCGGTATAATGCACTATATTATTAATGTCATTATATCATAAATTGTCCTAATTGTCAGTATTAACCTGATATTCCTGCTCAATTTCCTGTACTCTCTTATAGAGGAATTCATTGGTGGGTACATACAGTCCGTGGGGCTTTGCCATGCGGATCACCGTTCCTGCAAACAGCTCCACTTCCGATGGTTTCCTGTTGATGCGGTCCTGACCCATGGAAGGCGTCCCTTCAGGCTTTAAGGTCTTAATGATATCCATGTACTGGTTTAAGTCCTTTTCAGACAGAGCGATCCCCTCTGCATTGGCCAGTGCGATCACTTCCCTCATGGCGGATATCATGGTGCGGTTTGGCTCCCCTTCCCGGAGCGTTCCCGCATAATTGGTATCATAGACCATACAGGTCTGGTTCACTCCCACGTTCAGCATAAATTTACTCCACATCCGGTACAGGATATCCTCTTCTGCGATGTAAGGCACCCCGGCCCGGTCAAAAAACTCTTTCAGCGCCAGAAAATTTTCCTCCTTTGCCTGATGGGTCATGCCGATATGAAGCTGCCCCTGGCGGGTATAGCGGAGGGCATTCCCAAATTTCATGGCATCCATGCCCTGTGCCACCGTATAGATGATCTTATCGGCTCCATACGCCTGCGCCAGGATTTCTTCACTGGAAATGCCGTTCAGCACGGAGATGATTATGGTATCCGGCCCCACACAGTTTCTCATCGTCTGTATTGCCGCTTCCAGTTCGGTATATTTGACTGCCACAATGACCAGATCTGCCACGGAGGCCTCTTCCGCTTTCACCATTTGTAAAGGTACTGCCTCATCATTACAGGTAAAGGTCTGTCCACGGTATTTTTCATACCGGGCAGCATCCATCGTATATGTCACTGCCCCCACGCCGCAACGATCCATGATCTCTTTCCCGAACAACAATCCCAAAGCACCCAGCCCTATGATATTGACCGATTCTATTCTTTTCATGCCTTTACTCCTTTCCACTCTATCTCCGGTTCTTCTGCTTTTCCTTACACCGTAAACAGATATGCTGTGGCCGGTGCATCCTCATAGACATCCGCCACATTCTCCACAATCTCTGCCGGTCCTGCTGCCACATTGTCTATAACGGCTTTCCAAAACTTTTGGGAAACCCTATTGTTGGGATGCACGGTAAGCTCCCACTTTCCGGGATGCTTTTTCAGCACCTCCCCTGCGGCATACTTTCCCACACCCTGTCTTCGGTATTTTCTCATCACAAAAAATTCTGACAAAAACCGGGTTTCCCTATCCTTGGATACATAACAGTACCCACAGACCATGGCAAAACCTGCAAGTTTTCCATCCGCCTTGATAAAATAAGCATATCTGCCCTTTTCTGTCCAATAGTAATCCAGATAACTATACCCGTACAGCCCATAAGCATTTACATCACTGTTTTCAAATTCCGAAAAATCATACTCGTACAACTCGATCAGGTGCGCCAGGATTTCTCTCTGCTCTTCTTCCACCTGTACAATTTCTATGTTCATGGCCGTTGATCCTCCTTGGTTCTAAAATCATTTCTGTCGGAATCATTCTTTATATTATAGCACAGTAATACTTATGATGTCATCCGCTTCCCCGGGCAGCCATTCTTTGAAGATCTGGGTATTGACGGATTGCAGCGCTCCGGGCATGGACCCGACGCAGCATTCGGAGACTGTCCTTTCTGTCTCATTTTCCGGCTGCTTGCCTCCTATCAGCAGCGGAAGCAGATAATTGTCCCGATACTCTTCCCAGAACTTGGGAATCTTCTCATAAGCATCCTCTGTTTCAAAGACTCTTTCAAAACCAATGACCTGAAAACCATTCATTTTTTCTACTGTTACATCCATGTCTGTTCCTCCTTTGATCTCTACTATAACTTTTAAAGGAAGAAAGGGCTTGATCCCTGAGGTTTTTCCCTTTATCTGGGCCGGAGATGCCCCATGAAACCGGGAAAACGCCTTGGTAAAGCTCTCCGGCGTCTCATATCCGTACTTGTATGCAAGATCTAGGACCCCTTCCTTTCCGGCGATTACATCCAATGCTGCCAGATACAATCTCCGACAACGGATATATTCCGATATGGTGTACCCTGTCATGATACTGAAACCCTTTTGCAGGTAATATGACGAAATATGCACTTCCTCCGCCACATCATCCACTCCATCTCCTACTCCTTCCTTCTGGAATCATCATAGCAAAAGAAATATTTTAATACCTGTCTTTTTCTGCCTTGATTTGTCCTTTTTTCATACATTTTTAATAATCGTTTTTTCGTTTATTATTCTCGTATTTTTTTGTTGCAATCTGGTGAGGAATGCGGTATAGTGATGATATCTGAAATAATCATCTAAATATTTCTTTTCAGCATCTTGCTGATTCTGTCTCTCTTTAGGAGACCCCGGCGTATCGCCGCAATTACCTGACACCTATTTACAAAGGAGGTTTTGCCTATGACAAAACAAACAAAAACGGTACCCAAGTATGCTTTTCGGAAACTGGAAGACTTAAATCTGATCGACAATTTCCTGTTTCAACAAATGCTTTCCCAGGAAGGCGACGGTGAAGAATTCGCCCGGATCCTTCTCAGCACCATCCTTGGAAAGGAAATTCGAAAAGTAAAGATCCTCGCCCAGAAGAACATTCTGGGATCAGATACAGACAAACACGCTATACGGCTGGATGCTTACATAGAAGATGTTTCGGATGCACTCAATCCTAATCTCGCCGATGTAAAGATTGTTCCTGATGTCTATGACATCGAGCCAAATAACTGCTACGAAAAGAACAGCCTGCCCAAACGCATGCGCTACTATCACGGTCTGATCGATACCAACTTTTTGGCCTCCGGCGCTGATTACAAGACCCTGCCTAATGTTATCATCATTGTAATCCTTCCCTACGATCCTTTTGATCTGAACCGCATGATCTATACGATCAGCAACCATTGCGAGGAAGACACATCCCTTCCCTACAATGACGGTGCCAAAAAAATCTTCCTGTATACAAAAGGAACCCAAGGAAACCCTAGCCAATCGTTAAAAGATATGCTAAAATACATAGAGAAATCAACGGAAGACAATGTTACCAATCCGGATATTGCTTCCATTCAGCAGCTTGTAAACAAAGTAAAGCATAAGAAGGAGGTCGGCATTAACTATATGAAATCCTGGGAATACGAACAAATGGTCCACGATAACGCCTACAAAGACGGGTTTGATATCGGATTCAATGATGGATTCAATGATGGATTCAATGACGGCTTCAATGATGGTTTCAATGACGGCTTCAATGACGGCTTCAATGACGGTTTTGATAATGGCCGCAATGACGGAGCTGATCGTATCAGCCGCCTGATCCTCCTGTTAACAGAAGCCGGGCGCACCGATGATCTTGTGAAAGCTGCCCGTGATAATGATTATCGTGAAAAATTGTTAAAAGAATTTTCACTGTGACCAAAGCTGTCCTATCCGCTTTGAGGAAAACGCATCCTTGCACAGCCGGGAATTTTTCCTGGTCGTAATAATATCCAAACATTTATGATACTACCATTTTAACCATGTCCTGCCAAATGGATAAAATTACATTAGGTCAGTTTATTGCCCGGCTGCGCAAAGAAGCTGATATGACTCAGCTTGAACTGGCCGAAAAATTAAATGTTCCCGTCCAAGCCATCAGCAAGTTGGAACAGGTAAAAGGACTGCCCGATATCAATACCATAAAACCCTTAGCAGATGCACTTGGAGTCAGCATCATGAAAATTATGAAGGCAGAGCGCATACCGGCTCCCCTTCAACAACAGGAAGAAATAAAGGAGCAGGGAGCCGGCTGCCAAGGGAGCTTTCTTCGTCTTACTGCTCTTTATGGGTCTGTGGTTGGGCATCCAGGTATACGGTTATTATCACCCATGATTGGAAATATTCTCCTCAGATCAGGGGGGGCAGTTACAGGAATGGTCTGTCCGGATAGGGGAAATGGAGCTTGCCCTCTCCCGGGAATATGATAAACCAATGTGCATTGTGGGAAACGTATTTGTAAAAGATGGGCAGACCGTTTTTACCTATAAAGGCTTCGCCAAATCAAAGAACGGAGAATTCACAGCCATTGATGAAACGGTCATTTTCGATTTTGTCATAACAGAGAATATCCGCCTTGCGCCCTAAAAGAACATAGCATAATCCATAAAAAAGCAGGGTGTATTCCCCCGCTTTGGCGGCCCTGCCGCCTGACAGCTTCGCTGTCACTTCATGCCCTAAAAAGGCGAAAGCAGGGTGTATTCCCCCGCTTTGGCGGCCCTGCCGCCTGACAGCTTCGCTGTCACTTCATGCCCTAAAAAGGGCATGAAGAAAGCGGGTGATGGGAATCGAACCCACGTATCCAGCTTGGAAGGCTGGTGTTCT
>JAGATV010000046.1 GCA_017621075.1 Lachnospiraceae bacterium | reverse complement strand
TTTTCCCCGATTCGATCTCTTAAAAGGTATAGGCAGCTCTCCTTCTTATCATACAGCGCAATGGCAAACATTCCTTTACACATGGAAATTGCTTCCTTCACACCGTAAGCTTCAAATGCCTCAAGTAAAACCTCAGTATCAGAAGCCCCCCGGAAAGCGCTGACCTTTCCCTCGTCCATAAGTTTTTTTGCTATCTTCTTATAATTATAAATCTCGCCGTTATAGGCGATCACATACCTTCCGCTGTGGGAAGTCATGGGCTGTGCACCGTTTTCCGAAAGATCCACGATGGAAAGTCTTCTGTGACCGAAAGCCACCTGGCCATCCTCGGAGATATAAGTACCTCCCGCATCAGGTCCTCTGTGAAACATCCGGTTTTTCATCAGTTCCATATTCTTTTTTCTGTCTCCATCAAAGTTGCAAAATCCGGCGATTCCGCACATCGGCCTCTACCTCCTACCTTTCCGCAAACTCACCTTTCTCTACGTGATCCCATATAGTTTCAATGGCATCTGCATTCACTTCTTTATAATACTCATAAGCTTCATCCCAGGATTCATACCCTTCCTGTCCCCTTCTGTCGGGAAGCGCATATTCCTGCAAAAGCTCTGCCAGATAGCTCGAGCATTTCTCAGCGCCCAGTGCATTCACATGACCTCCGTAATCGTAAAAGTCCGTAGCAAAATCAAGGCCAAGCTCTTCGTAATGCTGATTCATATTCACAAACCGGTATCCGTAGGATTTAATGATGGGTTCCATATAGTTAAACATCATCATGTGTTCTTCCACCGTCCGGTAAGGCGATACAATAAAGAGAGCCTGCTGGTCATTGCTCTTTAAGTATTCGAGAAGCTCATACAGGCGTTCTTCCTGCTCCGCCGGGATTGGCATGGTTTCCGTCATGTCCGTGCAGGTAGGGATCCTTTCTTCTTCCAAAGGTCCCACTTCATCCTTGATCACAAACCCCTTGAGGGGGTGCTTTTTCTCGTAGCGGAAGCAGGCAATCTGATCCGGGAGCACCATGGTCTTCCAGTTGGAATGATATTTAAAAATGTCAAAATAGTAGGTGTACCGCTCCGCCGGATCCTTCACCAATCTGTTGATGGCATAGATCCTGTTGGCGGAATATTTCATATTGTCGGTGACGCCTCTGGCGTAGGCCATATTGCTTTCCATATCCCCGTCTTCCATGGTATACATGCGCATCTCAAAAACCACCACCTTGGGATCCTGGGTCTTATAGGCTTCCTTCAATAAAGGCAGTGCGGCACTTGGTCTCTGCACATGACTGGACAAAGGATAACAGGTGATACCGTATTCACCGTAAATCTTAGGTGCTGCATAAAAAGGATAAACCGGACTGGAGCCTATCATGATCACATCTATGGTATCATCCTTCTCTGCATAAAATCCGGTAAAAAGATCCTTCACTTCTCCGTTTGTCCTTATGACATAGGTCAAAGAGACAAGTATGGTTATGAAAATAGCGATAAATAGAATTGATTTTGCTGCCTGTTTTCCGCTCATTTACTGCCTCCGGCGCTCAGAGACATCAGGAATTCCTCCCATGCCCCGTACACTTTTTCAGGTTTAAAAATATCAGCTGTTTTTGTAGCGTTTATTCCCATCTCATTTGATTTTTGCAAGTTATTTAATAAAAACTGCAAGTTTTCTTTCATTTTATCCTCATCACCCACCGGGGTAAGAATCCCATTATAACCCGTCTGAATGAGGTCGGCAGGTCCTCCGCAGGGACAGTCTGTTGCGATCACGGTAAGGCCCATGAGCATGGCTTCAATTAACGTATTGGGTACCCCTTCCGTGTTGGAGCAAAGTACAAAGACAGTTGCCTTGTAAATGGCATCCGCCACATGATCAATGCTTCCCGGAAGAAGGATCCTGTCCTCTAATCCCAATTCCCCGGCAAGACCGATCAGGCTGCCACGGCTTTCCCCGTCCCCATAGATGATCAGCCGGTACTCCGGAAATTCATCTGCGATCCGGGCAAATGCGCGGATCAGCATCCGGTGGTTCTTATTTTCATCCACTCTGCCAACCGCCACAATGGTCTTTTCACGCTCGCCATCATATCTTTCTCTGAAGAAGGAGGGATGAATGGGATTATGGAGAATCACTGCCTTCCTTCTCACCTTTTCAGGGAAAAAGGAAAAGCACTGCCTGGTCTGCAGGATGACACCCGAGGCACCGGCAAACAGGTGTCTGGCGATAAAGCGGAGCAATCCGTTATAATATTCCTCTGTCGGTTCTCCCCGCACCGATACGGCTACGGGAATCTTTAATCCCGCAGAAGTCAGGATCGCCATCATGTTGTTCTTTCCGATGAAGGAAAGAATGACGTCGGGCTTTTCGCTTTTCCAGATACGACGAAGCTTACAGAAGCGGCGCTTAAAGTTCACCACGCGGCTTTTCGTGGTTTCCTCCCGCGTTATATCGGAAATAATCCTGTTTACTTTTGAATTCAATGGATATTCATTTTCTTTTCGGTACTGGGTAACCATGGTCACAGAGTAGCCTTTTTCTGCCAGATCATCTGCCAGATTGACCAGTACCCGCTCCGAACCGCCTTTTGTGAGCGCCCCAATGAGCATGGCAATATGAATCTTTTTCTCCATTACTGCTCCTGTTCAAAATAAGTATGATACCACTGCTGGAACGTGAAGAAGGACCATGAGAGTTTGGAATAATTGGCTCCTGTTGCCGGCCCTCCGTCACCTGTTTTCAGATAGCTTTCTATCATATCCGATGTGAAGTCCGCATCAAAAATGCCCTGTCTTATCAGGTATTCTTGCTGCACATGTCGGTAAGCTGCTCCCTTAAAGGACCTCTCAGCCATTTATCGAGGGGAACGCCAAAGCCCACCTTCGGTCTGTCGAGAAGCTCCTTTGGAATATAATCATAGGCAATATCCTTCAGAATGCGCTTTTTGTTTCCCTTCTCATATTTCAGATTGTGAGCCATGCGGAAGGAATATTCCATCACCTCTTTATCAAGGATGGGACATCTTGCCTCCAGAGAGTATTTCATGGATGCCCGGTCCACCTTACAGAGAATATCCCCCGGCAGATAGGTGTCCATGTCAAGAAGCATTCTCCTGATCTGCCAGTCTTTTACGCCGTAGGCACTCTCAATTTCATAATGGCAGGGCAGGCCTTCCGAAGATACCATTTTATTTGCTCTGACTATATAGCTTCCTGCCCCGAACTGGGTCTTGGTTTCCTTATTCCTGTTTCCCGCGATCACTCTGACACGGAAAGGCAGCTTATCCGCAAGTCCTGCCTGCTTGAATCCCGGCAGATTGCAAATGCCGTGGGTCAGTCCTCCCAGTCCATCGAGAAGCTGCGCCTGATGTACGTTTTCATAGATATTATAGCCGCAGAAAAATTCATCCCCTCCATCCCCCGAGAGGGCAACCGTCACAGACTCTTTCGCCAGCTGTGATACCAGCATGGTAGGAATCTGTGAGGAGTCTGCGAAGGGTTCATCGTAATATACAGGAATACTCTCCACCAGCTGAAACATTTCCTGTTCATTTATATAGAGCTCTGTGTGGTCTGTTCCCAGATGCGCTGCTACCTCTTTGGCATATTTCGCCTCGTTGTAACGCTCCTCATGAAAGCCGATGGAGAAGGTTTTCACAGGCTTGTCACTGTGTTCCTGGGCGATAGCCGTCATCAGGGAGGAGTCATAGCCTCCGCTTAAGAAGGCCCCCAGCGGAACATCAGAGATCATTCGCGCTGCTACCGATTTTTTTAGCAGTTCCTTCAGCTTTGCCTTCGCCTCTCCGTAATCTGTCACCGGATCTTGCTGCATCCTGTGATAGACCTCCTTAATATCCCAGTATTTCCGGATTTTGATCTCCCCATAATGAAATCGGAGGATGCTGCCCGGCTCCAGCTTGTATACATTTTCAAAAATGCTGTCCGGTGCATTGATATACTGCTGGAACAGAAAACGGGATAACACTTCCGTTCTTACTTTCTTTTGAAAGCCTTCTCTGATCATCAAAGGTTTTAACTCGGATCCGAAGATCAGGTTGCCGTTCTCCACCTCATAGTACAGCGGTTTTTTCCCGATTCTGTCACGCACCAGATAGACATCATCGCTTTCTCTGTCATAGAGGCAGATGGCAAACATACCGTTAAAGCGGTTCACACAGTCAATGCCCCACTTCAGGTAGGCGGCAATGATCACTTCCGTGTCACAGGTAGAAACAAAAGGATAATCCTTTAATTCCTCCTTGATTTCCTGAAAATTATAAATTTCCCCGTTATACACCACACTGATGCGGCGATCCGGAGAATGCATGGGCTGGTGCCCAAGAGGTGACAGATCAAGGATGGAAAGTCGTCTCTGCGCAAGTCCGATGCTGTAGCCATCCCTCATGGGAAAGATTTCTTCCCCGCTGTCGTCAGGCCCACGGTGATACATGGTATCATTCATTTTTTTCAGCTGTTCAAGCGTGATATTCTGTTTTGAGATAAATCCACATATTCCACACATGGAAAGCCTCCTTATTCATGCAGACCTGCATGCTCCGTAAACCAGTCCTTGTACTCTCCGAAGTCCTTGCATTCATTGTCGACACTCTCGATCATCTCTGAAAATTTTTCCCGGATCAGTGCCTTGTAATTGTCAAAATTGTCATAGCCCTGTTTGCACCAGGCAAAGGGGTGTGTCAGAATCTGTATCTTGTCATATCCCTTGATATTGGCTTCGTCGGGATAGCCGTAGCGCCAGATATGGTTGGCATCTGACATATATTTTACTTTAACGGGTGTATTCTCTGTCACATTCTCAGCAAAGGTAAAGAAATCATCCTGATAAGCGTTGATGATACCGGGCAGCTTAATGTTTTCCCGAAGCACATCCTTGGAGGGTCTGTGCACGGAAAAGGTATCGATTTCAAAGCCAAACATATCACTCAAAATATGCATTTCCTTTACAATCTGCTTCCGGATCTGTTCCATATCCGTCATGCCGTTAAGGGCAAAGTGAAGGCCGATCTGATGTCCTCTTTCATGCATATCCTTAATCATATCCATATTTCTTCTGGAAAGAATGTTGTAAGAGTTGTTTGTCCACTGAAAAAAATAGGTGGAAGTGAAATCCATGCTCCTCTCCACCTTGGAAAGCGCATAGGCCCGCTCCACACTGTACTCCACATCATGGCGCATGATAATAAACTTATCACGCTTTAAGGCTTCTTTATAATCTGCCTGAAGTCCTGTCTCCTGAATCAGTCTCAATATCTCTTTGTAGTCACCAAATGAAAACATCGCTTACTCCTTTGCGTCTCTTAACACCGTTTCAATATAATCACGCCACTGTTCAATGATTGCCTTTCCGTTTGCCTTCTCACTGATCTTTCTGGCATTCTCTCCCAGTCTCCCGGCAAGCTCCCTATCCTCGATCAATCTGCAGATTCCCTGTGCCATTGCCTCGGGATCCTTGATCGGCACAAGCAGCCCGTCCACCTCATTTGTCATCACTGTTCTGGGACCGCCGCAGGGGCAGTCTGTGGCGACAATCGGCATTCCAAGGGCCATGGCTTCCAAAAGTGCATTGGGCAATCCCTCCCAGTCGGAGGTGAAGGCATAGATCGAGGCCTCCGGAAGCTGTTTTTCCAGACTGTCGCTGGCTCCCATCAGAGTAATGTAACTCTCTGCATGATGTTCCTGTATCAGTTTTTCCAGTATTTCCTTCGTGCCGTCAAAGGAATCGCCGCCGTAAATCTTAAGGTCATAGTCCGGATGCTTTTCATGCACCTTCAAAAAGGCTTCGATCAGCATGGGCTGGTTCTTAAAGTCTACCAGCCTCCCCGACTGCACCACGGTCTTCTTGCGCACCGCAGGCTTCGGCACATTCAGATATTTATCGTTGATGGGATTCAAAATGATCCTTGATTTTTTCTGTAAATACTCCGGGAAAAAGTCTCTCTGCCCTTCCGTCTGGAACACACAGCCTGCCGCCCTCGGAAACAGAAGAGGAATCTGAAGCTTATCGGAAAGCGAATCATAATGTCCCACAGGATCCGTTCTCACGGAAATGATCACCGGCATTTTCATTCCTATGGTCGCCATCAGCGCCCTGTAATTTGCTTTATGGGCAAATGCGATGGTGACATCCGGTTTCTCTTCCTTCAGGAAGCTTCTTAAATATTTCACTCTGAGCCACATTTTTGTGATTCTGCTCTTTCCCTCATCGGAAGGCTTTAGGCCAACATGAACTCTCCGGACTCTTTCGCCCAGCTTAAATTCATTTTCACCCTCCCACTCGGTAGCAACGATCACCTCATAATTTTCCTTAGCAAACTGATTGGCCAGATTGGATACCACACGTTCTGCACCGCCCTGTTCCAGGCAGTTCAAATGAAACACGATTTTCGTCATAAACAGTAGTCCTTTAGCAATAACTTAATTTAATATTTTATCATAATTCCCCAGCATTCACAAGTTTTAAGAATTCCTGCACGTAACTCTCATAGGTAAATAAGCCTGCTCTCGTTGCCGCGGCCTCCCGGTATCGTAAGAGTGCCTCCTCGTTCTCCATGAGCTCACTCACCACATCGGCCATAACCTTTTCCTCCTCCGATATGTGTGCAGGATCCAGATTTCTCTCCTTATCCATAACAGGAAGCAGAATTCCGTAGTCGCCGTAGATCACGCCTCTCTCCCCTGCATTCTTCAGCGTTTCAAACTGCTCATCCACAGAATCGGTATCACCGTTCTCCACCAGGATCTCCGCCGGTCCTGTCTTGCAGTTCACGCAGACAGGGGCAAGGGAAAGGCTCATGCCCTCCACCAGTGCATTGGGGAATCCCTCATTGCAGGAAGTGAGCAGATACACTTCTCCCTTTTTCAAATACTTGTAAGGGTGCTTCTGCATGCCGGCAAAATAAATTGCATCTGTTATTTTTAAGTCTTCCGAAAGCTTCTTATAGTGTGCAAAGCTGCCTGCTCCCATCAGGATCAGACGGCCCTGTGGAATTCTCTTATGAACCAGGGAAAAGACCTTGATCATATGCCAGAAGCCCTTCATATCGTCATCTCTCCCCATGGAAACCAGATAACGGAGCTTTCTTCCCTGCGCATCCGTCTCTCCAAAGGGCAGCTCAGGTTCCTCCTCATCCGCTTCTTTCCTGATGTTTTCCACGTCGTAGAGATTGTAGAGAAC
>JAGATV010000045.1 GCA_017621075.1 Lachnospiraceae bacterium | reverse complement strand
CACCAGTGTTCCGTCCGGCAAAGCTGACGTGGAGCTGATCCAGAGATTTCCGTTTTCCGTAAGGCCACTGATGGGAAGCTGCCAGCGCAGGGTTCCGTCCATTCCCCATGCGCAGAGATAATTTTCCTGTATGTAGACAGGGTTATTCTCATCGGAATAATCCTCTTTGGAGTAATTTTTCACAGCATAGATCACTCCCGCCTCGGAAAAAGCATAGCTTCCGTAACTTGTATATTCCCAAGGCCGGCTGACCTCCGCAGGTTCCTCCACTGCCACATCCATGGCAGCCTCCACACGGGGCATGATCACCGGTCTTTCTGCGCCATTTGAGGTATCCTGTCCGGCTCCTGTGTCAGTATCCTTGTCAGTGTCCTCCTCAGTACCGTTATCAGTCTGCAGTTTGATCACCTGCATATCACTGCCGTCTTCCTTCATGGATAACAGCGTGATCTCGCTTCTGTTGACAGTTTCCCCATAATAATAGGTCTCTGCCACCAGACAGATCCTGTCCTTTACCTGCGCCATGGCACGCACGCCATAGTCCGCTCCCAGTTCGGGCAGTTCAAACTCCTTGCAGGAATACACATATTGCTTTGCCAGATTAGGGTCCTGTTTGACACCCTTTCCGCCTCCGGCACTTGTTGTGCCGGCCCCGCCTCCCTTTCCACATGCACAAAGGCCCAGGGCCATAGTAGCCGCAAGCATGATGCACATTGTTTTCTGAAACCATTTTCTACTCATAGTCTCCCTCACTCCTTCTTCTTCGTTTTCGCTGCTCCCGCTGACACTCCACAAATCTCTCCGCTTTATCCCGGCATTTCTGCCATACCTCTTTTATGGTCCAGCCCTTGTGCTTCCACCACCTGATAAGAGCTGTAAGCACCATGATGACAGGATACAGCAGGAATAAAAATGCAAACACCGTAAGCAGGGCAATGATATCCTCATAGCCTCTGGCCACATTTTCCCAATAGGGATAAATGATCGCCTTGCCGTTCATGGAACGGGTCCCGAAGGCCTGTATGGTCTTTATCCTGGAAAGCAGGGAATATCTTGAGGTATTCTCCAGCACTTCCACATTTTTTTCATCCGAACCCAGCTTTTCTTTTACATGTTTCAAAGCAAATCCCGAGACCGGATTGGGCATTACGATCTCATAATGATTGATGCCGTAATCCGTTCCGTGATCCCGCAGGGTCTGATAAGAAACATATACCACCGTCTCTGAAAGTCCGGCCGCCTCCTTAAGACGTCCTCCCGGGCGTTCCACCACTCCCGTAACGATATGGGGAATGCCTCCGATGTAAACCATCTGGCCTGCCACATCATTGGAACCGAACAACTGCCAGGCAGCATCCTCATCGATCACACAGTAATCCTGCATCAGATCATTCCCCGAAAAATAAGATCCCGTCAGCAGCTTCAGGGGATGGAACCGGAAAAACTCCCCGCCGATCCCGATGGCATCCGCTTCCATGGAAGATCTTTCGCTGGCAATGGTCACCTTGCCATCCGCACTGTAAGCATCGATCCACAGCCTGGCACCGGGATTGGTACTCTCCTGCTCCACGGATGCCTCTTTCAGGACACTGTCCAGGGAATGTTCAAACTCTTCGATCTGATCCTGGGTGATATAGGCACTCACTGAGAAAAAGCAGCTTACCTGGGCCACATCCTTCTTGTCGCTCCACCGCTTTGCCATCTGTTGCTCCGGCAGGGAATTGCCCATATAATTGCTGATGCCAAGCAGTACCAGAAAGATCAGGAACGAAACCCCGACGCTTATTTTCAAGCACAACTGTTTCATGGCCTACTCCTTAATTATTGTTCGACAGTCTGACCAGCTTGCCGGCTTCCACAGGCTGTGTGGAAGTGGTGATGACAAATTCATAGCCGTAGAGCCCTCCTCTGACGGCAGACTGGGTATCATCGCTGGCTAACACCTCCACATCCACCCGGGTAGCCACATAGCGATTGCCTAAGGGGCTGGATTTGGACTCTACGATCAGTACAAATTTTCCGTTATTGTCTTCCCGGATGGCACTGTTGGGCACGATCAGATCATAATTGGCGCTCTTCTGTCCCACTGAGATACTCAGGCTCTGCCCCGGAGTGACGCTTCCCGTCACATCGAAAGTCAAAAGCTTCTTCTGTCCCGGGTCTGCCGTATCCGGTTTGATACCGGAGAGCGTCACCTTCACGTCTTCATAGCGCCAGGAATTCACAATATCTGCCACATCGCCTACCGACAGGCGTTTTGCCTGGTCATTGGTGACGGAAAAGCTCATGGTATAACCCTTTCCTTCCGGCTGTAACACTGCCACTGCCTCCGCAGCGGACACTTCCTTGCCGGCAACGGCATTGATCCTGGTGACAGTGCCGGAAATCTCTGCCGTCACTACGGCATCCACAGATTTTTCCAGTTCCTTATCCACCTCTTCCTTAGCGTCGGTGACAGCCTTATAAAGGCTTTCCAGATTCAGGGTCTTGTTGATGTCGTTCGTAAGCTCTGTCAGCGCCGTCTGCTTCTCGGTCAGCGTCTTTTTAGCCTCATCCAGATTTACTTTTACTTTATTCTGTTCATGGGTCAGGGAGGCAATGGAGCCTGCATTGTCTTCTTTGTCCTTCTTGTTGTCCAGTGCCGTCTTTGCCCTGTCATAAGCAAGCTGGGCATCATTGGCTGCGGCCTGGGCAGAGATCACAGCCAGTTGGGCTTCCGCCTTCTGTGCGGTGAGACTGTCAATGGTGGCCTGATCATCACTGTCACCGCTGCTGACGCTTCCTGCATACTCCAGCTGCGCCTCAATGGCACTGAGCCGGTTCTTTGCCTCCGTCAGGGCAAAATCAGCATTCTCCTTGGCCGTCTTTGCGTTCTCAAGGGCTTTCTCCTCATCCTCCACATCCGGCGTCTCTGAGGTATTCAGTACGATCTTGGCTCCCAGTTCATCGTAGTCCTCCTGCAGTGCATCCACTTCTGCCTGGGCCTTCTTGACTGCATTCTGGGCATCGGTGATCTGCTGACGGTAGCTGGCAGTGGAGGTATTGCTGTTGGCGCCGCTTATGGCACCTGCATTCACATCTGCGGACAACAGTGCCAGGTCATAAGCCTGCTGGGCCGCTTCCAGTTTATCCTGAGCAGTCTTTAATTCCGTACTCTCCTCATCCTCCAGATACAGGAGTACGTCACCCTTCTGTACCTGATCTCCCTCCTTCACAGCTACGCTTTGGACCTTTCTGGTCTGCTTTACCATGACATTATATGGGTCCCCGCTCTCTATGATGCCGTTGCCCCGGATCTTTGCGGTAATGCTTCCCGACTGCACATACTGGGCAGCCACCTCCGGCAGGGAATAATTCATGATGGTATTTGAGAAAAAGGTCAGCACCAGCAGCACCGACAGAAAAATAATGGCTGCCGTCTTTACCCATTCCCGTCTGTTTCTTCCATTCTCGTTCATTTTTGTTTCCCTCACTGTTTCTTCTATCTTCCGAAAGGACCTTTGGATGGTCCTTTAGCCCTTGATTCCGCCCTGGTATGTGATCCCTTCTACCAGATACTCCTCTCCGTAGAGGAATACCAAAAGGCTGGGCACCATATAGATGGTCGCCACCGCAAATGCCAGCCCGATCTCACCACTGTTGATCTTGCTTAGGAATACTGACAGCGGATGCCTTTCCGCATCGGATAAAAGGATCAGAGGCTGCTCTACCATATTCCAGTAATCCATGAAGATCAGAATCGCCGCAGAACACAGAGCCCCCTTGCAAAGCGGCATACAGATCCTTCTGAATATCTGCCACTCCCCTGCACCGTCTATCTGTGCCGCTTCCATCACGGAAGTGGGTATCCTGCGCATGAATTTCGTAAGCAGGTACACGGCAAAAGGAGAGAAGATCCCGGGCAGCCAGATCGCCCAGTAGGAATCCAAAAGCCCCAGCCACTCCGAAACCAGGTAGTTGGGCACCAGGGTTACCTGATAGGGCATCAGCATCAATATGATATAGGCAAAGAATATGATCTGCCTGAGTTTTCCCTTGTACCTGGCAAATCCGTAGGAGGCCAGGGACGCCACCAGCAGCTGAAATACAACTATGGGACCTGTGAGGATCACAGAATTCCAAAACTTTAAAAGATAGTCCGGGCTCTTGAACAGCACTGTGATGTACTGGCTGAAGGAGACCATATCCGGGATGAATTTCAAGTTCACCTTCTCTGAGATATACACCTTTCCGCCGTATTCATTGGTGGCAAATACGGAACCGTAATTGGCCGATATCTCTGACGCTGACATAAAGGAATTGGTGATGGTGAGCACGATGGGCATCAGAAACAGGATAGCAAAAAATGCTGCGATCACCGTGGCCAAAGCGATCTTGAAGGTGCTCCACAGCTTTTTCCTCCCGGTGTGTCTGACACTCCTGACACTTCTGTCCGCCCTCACCGTCCCGTTGCTTTTCTCATGGTTCTTCCGACCGTTCATCATCCTTCCACATCCTTTCCAAAATGATTTTCCACCAGGAATAAGGTGCCGATGATCACGATCATCACTAAGGACATAAGGATCGCCGCCGCAGACAGAGTCTGATAATCCAGATTCTTGAACTTATTGTTCATGAAATGCTGCAACATATAAATCGAGTCATATGGATAGTCCGTGGTCAGCAGATAGATCTCACGAAAGATCTTGAAAGAGCTGATCAGGGACATGATGGTCACAAAAAGGATGGTGGAAGAAAGATACCTGATCTTGATATAAAAAAATGTCTGTAAAGGGGTTGCGCTCTCCAGCCTGGCCACCTCCAGGATGTCCTTGGGGATGCTGGCCAGTGCAGCCATGAACAGGATCATGTTGTAGCCCAGATTCTTCCACAAAAACAGGATCACTACCACATAAATGGAGTACTCTGATTTCATCCAGTCGATCTTCGTACCCCCCAAATGCAGAAGCACTTCATTCACAGCCCCGTTATAGTGGAACAATACCTGCCAGATCAGCACAACGGATGCCACCGGCACCATCAGGGGGCTTAAAAAGAAGGTCCGAAACTGGCTTCTGAAAGGGAGCTTCGCCTCCAGCACGATGGCAAGGAGCAGGGACAATACCACCGCCAACGGCACCGCTATGGCTGAGAACATTGCAGTGTTCTTCACTGCCGTCCGGAATGCGGTATTGCGTATCACCTGTTTAAAATTGTCCAGGAACACAAAATTCGCACTGATGGGGTTATCCACCATGGAATAGTAGATCACCACCAAAAAAGGCAGGATAAAGAACACCAGCACGCCGAGAAAACTGGGGGCAAGAAACAACCCTGACCGCAGCTGTACCTTGCGCTTGCTCTTTGATATCCTTTTATGCTGTTTCTTCTGTTTCCGAAGCTGCTCTTCTTTCAACTTTCACACCTCTATTGGTTCTCATTCACATAGAGCTGGATACGGCTCTGTATAATCCCTGCCACGTCATCCACCGTCTTCTGGCCCCGGAAGAAAGGTTCAGTCTCTTCCAAAATGATGGTCATGATCTCATTATCCATGGAGGCTGCCGGTTTGGCACCTTCTATCAGTCCCATCACAATATCTACTTCTTCCCGGGTCACGGGATGATAGTCAAACTCCCAGTCGCCGTAACCGATTCCGCCGCTGCCGCCCTCGGGAATGGGATTGCCGTCTTCATCCAGGATCAGTTCTCCTTTTTCATCCGTCAGATAAGTCACATTGGTGACTTCTTCGATCTTGGCCTCCAACACACTCTTTCTGCTGGAAAATCCCCAACTGAACATACCACCGGCCTCCCGGTTCAGATAACTCTCGATAAAGGCCCATGCCCCTTCCTTGTTCTTTGCCTTGGAAGAGATGGCATAAGCACCGCTGGCATTCAACATACAGCCGTTGCTGCCATCGGAATTGGGGAAACCGATAAAGGTCACCGGTTCGTTGAACATTGCCTCATAAGGCTGTATGGACTCAAAATCATCAATAGACACCGCATCCAAAAGGACCTCGCCCGCCTGCATCTTCAAAGGCGTGGATCTGTCATCGGCCTGCCAGTCGTACTCATCGGGGAACCCTGCGGCAAACGTCAGGATATCCTTAAATTCCCGGGAATCATATTTACAGGTTCCCGTGCTATAGTCAATGAACTGATCCTGATTATATGCCAGACAATAATACAGGATCGTATTCTTGACTGCGCCGTCGAACAAGGCTGCACCGGGATGAGCCTCGGAGTATGCCATCATCTCCTCCAGACTCCAACCGGGTTCTGCCCCAAGGTCGGAGGTCTTGCCCACCACAGTTATGATATAGAAGGAATACGGAATACCGATGAGCTTCCCGTCGAAGGTATAGCTGTCCAGTACATTCTCCAGGTAATCCTCCTTGTCAAGGACCGCACTCTTTTCCAGATAAGGGGTCAGATCCTCAAAGACCCCCTTTGCCGAAAGCTGCTCCACATTGACGGAAGACAGATCGATGATATCAGGACAGTTGCTTCCCGAAGTGATGTCATTATTCATGCCGGTGATGGCATTCTTGTAAGAGTCCTCGCTCCAGCTGTTCTCATCCATATAATTTTTTACGGTTACACGGTAGGTATCGCTCTGTTTGTTGAATTTCACGGCTGCTGCCTGAAGATCCTGACTGATGCCCAGGGTGCCTATCGTAATGGTGGACTTCTTGGGCAGGTCAGCCGTCCTTTTCCTGGTCAAAAGGGCAATACTGTTGTCATTGGTCTCCCAATCCTGTATCAGGACTGCGATCCTGCCATCCTCCATTGCACTGACGGACTCCACATATGTACCGTTGATATCGCTGTCCAGCCAGTCAAACAGTTTTTCATAAGTACAGGTATTCAGGTCATATCGGTAGACGGAACTACTGCTGCTGATCAGGAAATCTTTCTCCGTACCCGGAGTGACATTGTTGCCACTGGGGAAATGATTGTATACCGTCCCCATCTTCCTGCCGTCAAAGTCGATCTCCGCCAGGCAATAGCTGCCGTCCTGGGAGCTCTGATCATAATAACAGCCGTAAACCTTGCCGTCGCTGCCGACGCTCATACCGTTCATCCAGGTATCCAGACTGATGATCCCCCGGGCTTGTCCGTCCCCGTCAAACAAAAAGATCTTCTGATTGCCACACAGATAGATCCGGTTCTCACCGTCCACCAGCATCTGTTCCACATAAGCATATTCGGAGCCGTCATTGATCGTATCCGTAATATCCTGCTCTGCGGTCCTGTTCCCCTGGGTATCATAGATACACAGCAGGATCTTCTGATCGGAATAATCCTCGTTGTAAGCATATTCCAGCGTGTAGATGCTTCCGTCACCGGATACCCGGTAATCATTGATATTCCTGTTTGTCTGTCCTCCGATCAGGTCAAGCTCCCTGACAACCTTTTTCTCATCCAGGGAATATTCGCACAGATTTTCGGAAGAAGTGTCTGATGCCTCATCATAAGAATAGGATGTGTAATAAAGGAAGCCGTTTTGGACCTGTGACCTGTAAAAGTTCACACTCTCTCCTTCCTTTCCTGCAACATCCATATACTCTGCAACATAAGTGTATTCTTTTGCTTCTGCCTCCTGTTTCTGGGTATCTTCTTTCCCTCCGCAGGCTGCCAGAGAACATATCATGACGGCAGACAATATCAGTGCCATCGCTCTCCGATATCTTTTCATATCAGTTCCTCCTCATTTTAGGGCGATCTCTGCCCTTTACAATTATTATACAATACTCTCTGTAAAAATACACCTTAAGAATTTATGAACTTATATTAATGTGTTAATACATTCTTTGTAATCTTTTGTTAATCTTTTGAAATGCGGAAGCGGCGCATCTCCAGCTTGCGCCTGTGGCGCTTTAAGAAGCTCCCCAGCCGGTTGTAGATCCAGAAGCCTCTGATGAGGATTTCCTTTGCCTTTCCGATCTTTGCCCGGGTGGTCCCCCGGTAATAACTGCCCCCGCAGGTGATTCCCTCCCCGGCTTTGATACAGGAAATGAGGTCCGATTCCCTGCGGATCTCATCCGCAAACCAGGTATAGGCAAGCCCCACACATGCCATCTTGTGGGCATCGCTGCCCCCCAGGGCCGGTTTGTGATACTTCTTTGCGATCTCCTGCGCCTCTTTGTTGCTTTCTTCGGCCTCACAGGCATTGAATCCCTCCAGAAAATCAAAGGATTCCATCACCTCTCTTTTGTATCTGTGCCTGCGGGTATTGAAGATGCTGACATACCGGTCCCCGCAGGGGTGCGCCGGCCCTAAAATGCCGCCCTTTGCATGGACGATCTCGACCAGGAATCTTACCGGAAGTCCCCGCAGCTCCAGGATGCGCAGCTTCACATCTTCCGGCATGATCACCAGGATATGGCCCCCGTCAATGGTATCATATTCCACTCCCTTTAAGATCACGAAATCCGGGTCCGGGTGTGTCCTTTCCCACTCCTGAAAGCATTGATACCCTTTATAGGAATTGTGGTCGCTGACAAGCATGCCGTCAAATCCTTTTTCCTTTAAGATGCGGATATATTCCTGCACCGGTACTTTTCCATCCAAAGACCCTTCCTTTGTGTGACAATGCATATCAAATTTCATATCAGTGTCTCTCCTGTTTTTGTGCCGTCGTCCTTTTCTCATTGTTGCTCTGCTCTTATTCTTTACACCTTCTTAAAATTTATGATACAATGAATGCGATCGGCAAACGATGTCCATAACTGTGCATTTTCACCCACCGGAAAGGAATTTTTATGACAGGGATTCTGATAGCAGCTTTTTTTGCACTGTTTCTGTTTTGTGCTTGTTATTGTTTGTGGAAGCATTCCCCGGTGGAAAGTGTTACCGGGGCCGCTCTTTTTCTGCTGTTTTTGACCGCCCTTCTCCCAAGGCTTTTCCTGGCCTGTTTTACCAAGGGACAGGACACCGATATCTTCTGCTTCGGCTTTTGGGCGGAACGGATCTTCCAGGTGGGTCCAAGGGGCTTTTATTCCCCTGAGGTGTTTGCAGATTATCCCCCCGGCTATCTGTATCTGCTTTGGCCCATCGGGGCGCTGACATCCCTGCTGGAGCTTCCCTTTTTATCCCCGGCCCATACCCTGCTCTTAAAACTTCCTGCCATTATTTGTGATCTTCTGGCCGGACTTGTGCTTTACCGGGAAGGCAGAACAAAGCTGTCCGAAAGGGCTGCCCTGATCTTTGCCGCCTCTTATCTGTACAATCCTGCCATTATCTTAAATTCCGCCGTCTGGGGACAGGTGGACTCCGTCTTTACCCTTGCCCTGATCCTGTTTGTACTGTCCCTGATGAAGGGGCGGATGTTTTCCGCTTATGCAGCCTATGGATTCGGCATCCTGATCAAACCCCAGACACTCATTTTTACCCCGGTGCTGATGGCTGCAGCCGCAGAGCATATCTTTTCCAAAGGATGCCGCGCAAAAAAACTCCTGTGCCATCTCCTTCAGGGGCTTTCCGTCCTGTTCGGCATGTACCTTCTGTGCCGGCCCTTCGGGCTTTTGAAGGTTCTTTCACAATATCTTTCCACCCTGACCTCCTACCCTTACGCCTCTGTCAATGCCTACAACCTTTACGGATTTTTGGGACTGGACTGGGCTTCCCAGGAAACTGCCCTTTTCGGGGTTCCCTTACGTTGTCTGAACCCGATGCTTCTGTGCGCCATCGTGGCAGGCACTTTTCTCCTGCACCGGTTTCTTTCGGGCAATCCAGGAAAATATCCTCTGTTATGTGCTTTTGTCACACTCACTATGTTCACCTTTTCCGTGCGCATGCATGAAAGATATTCCTATCCGGCCCTTTTCTGTCTGCTGCTTTCCTTTCTCTGCACCGGGGACAGACGGCTCTACTTTGCTTACGGTGCCTTTTCCATCCTGAACTTTTTAAATACCGCCCATGTACTCTTTCTCTATGATCCGGCGGATTTTGACCCCACAGCACCGGTGATCAGGCTGATCTCCTTCGGTTTTATCTGCTGTATGGGGTATTTTTATACCGTGCTGTTTTCCAGACAGCCCCGGCAGTCTTCTTACGGCCGTCCGCCTGTTCCCTCCGCACCGGGACTTACCTTGGGCAAGTGGGATTTGATCCTCTTAACCGTCATTATGACGGTCTACAGTCTCTTTGCCCTCTATGACCTGGGAGACCGGTCTGCCCCGGAAAGCGCCTGTCTTTTAAAAGAAGGGGATGCCATCGACCTTTCTTTTTCGGAGGATGCCCTGCCCGTAGCGATGGCCTACTATATCGCTCCCCGCCATGACAGACATTTTGCGGTGGAATATCCATCCTCCGATGAAGAGATCTGTCTGGGCAATGTCTTTACCTGGAACACTCTCACGCTAAACGGGACCGCAAACCATCTGCGCCTGACCCTTTTAGACGATTCTGCCAATATCCTGGAACTGGTATTCCTGGACGGGGAAGGAAATGTGACCCTTCCTGCAAATGCCGGAGAATACCCGGCCCTTTTTGACGAAAACCACCTTTACCCGGAAAAAAGTTCCTTCCGAAACAGTATGTATTTTGACGAGATCTATCATGCCCGCACCGCTTATGAATTTCTGAAAGGGCTGCCTGCATATGAGAACACCCATCCTCCCCTTGGAAAGATCCTGATCGCCCTGGGGATCGCAGTCTTTGGCATGAATCCTTTCGGATGGCGCATCACCGGTACGGTATTTGGCATTCTGATGCTTCCCATCCTGTACGGATTTGCCAAAAAAGTGACGAAAAGCACTGCGGTATCGGCACTTTCCTGTGTCCTGTTCGCCTTTGATTTCATGCACTTTGCCCAGACCAGGCTTGCCACCATCGATGTTTACATTACTTTTTTTGTACTGCTCATGTATTTTTGCATGTACTGCTATCTGCAAAAAAGTTTTTATGACACCCCGCTAAAAGAGACCTTTCTGCCCCTGGGCGCCTGCGGCATCAGCATGGGCCTTGGAATTGCCTGCAAATGGACCGGGATCTATGCCGGGGCAGGGCTGGCAATCCTGTTCTTCGGGTGTATGCTTCAAAGATACCGGGAATACCTGTATGCAAAGGCTGCCCCCAATCAGGTGACGGCAGGCATACCCCATCAGCATATCCTGCACGTATTTCTGCCCAATTTAAAAAAGACCATCGCTTTCTGCCTGGTCTTCTTCGCAGTCATCCCTGCGGGGATCTACCTGCTCTCCTATCTGCCTTTCCGCACTTATGATACCGAGGCGGGACTTTTTTTCAGAATGTTTGAAAATCAGGGGGCTATGCTCCGCTATCACAGCCATCTGAACGCCCGTCACCCCTTTGCCTCCCCCTGGTATCAGTGGCCCCTTATGAGCCTTCCTATCTGGTATTATTCCGGCACTCCCGGTGCCACCCTGCGGGAAGGTATCAGCGCTTTTGGAAATCCCCTGGTATGGTGGGTGGGCATCCCTGCTTTCCTGTATATGCTCTATCTGGCCTTCCAAAAAAAGGACCCCACCGCCCGGATGCTTACCATCAGTTATCTGGCACAGTACCTGCCCTGGGTGTTTGTCACCCGTATCACTTTTATTTACCACTATTTCCCCAGTGTGCCCTTTGTGGTGCTTATGATCGCCCACAGTCTGATGCAGTTTAAGCCCAGGCTCTCCAAAGGAAAATTCGGCTTTCTGCTTGTCCTATACGGTCTGTGGGCATTTGTGCTGTTTGTACTCTTCTATCCGGTGCTTGCCGGGCAGCCTGTGGAAGCCTCCTTTGTGGACCGTTTCCTAAGATGGCTGCCGGGCTGGATCTTTACGGCAGATTAATCTCTATGGGCAAAACAGGCCGGGTCATACACCCAGCCTGTAATTGTCAATATCCTGATACACTCCGAATTTCATTCCCACTTCCCGGATGGTTCCGCAGAATTCAAACCCAAATTTCCCGTGGAGCTTCTCACTGGCCACATTGCCCGAGGTAATGACGGACACCACGGTGTGGGTCCTTTCATCCTTCCGGGCCTCACCAAGAATAGCCTCCATCAGTGCGGTTGCCACACCCATCCTCCTGAAATCGGGTCCTACATAAATAGACAATTCCACCGTAGATCGGTAAGCTTCCTTATCCCGGTAGGCGGAAAGGCTTGCATAGCCTGCCACCTGTCCCGAAACCTCAGCCACGATCAGCGGATGGTTTTCCACATTGTGATGATCAAACCAGATCTGCCGCTCCGCCAGGGTCCTTTTCTCAAGATCCAGCGTAGCCACACCATTTACCACTTCATAGTTATAGATATCCAGCAAAGCCTGAAGATCAGATTCCCTGGCTCTGCGGATGAGGATCTGTTCCATCCTTACACACTCCTTTCTCGAAAGCGATCAAAAACCCCCTGAAGATCCAAAATAGTTCGGTTCTTCAAGGGGTATTCATCTCATACCGGCTTTGCGGCTTATTTGTTCATCTGTGCTGCAACTTCTGCTGCAAAGTCCTCATTCTTCTTTTCAAGGCCCTCTCCGGTCTCAAAACGAACGAACTTCTTGACTGCAACGGTAGTGCCGTTGTCCTTGCCAACCTGTGCAAGATACTGTGCCACGGTCTGCTTGCCATCCTCGGCCTTTACATAAGTCTGCTCTAACAGACATACTTCCTTCAGCTCTTTGTTCAGACGGCCTTCGATAGCACCGGTGATCACCTTCTCAGGCTTACCTGCCATCTTGGGGTCCTGCTCGATCTGCGCTTTTATGATTTCTCTCTCGTGAGCCTTGTATTCCTCAGATACATCGCCGGTGGCAACATACTTGGGATTCAGGGCAGCGACCTGCATAGCGATGTTGGTCAGCGCTTCCTTTACGGCATCGTTTACAACAGAAGTCTCAGCGTCTACGATAACACCGATTCTTCCGCCGCCGTGTACATAAGATACTACACAGCCGTTCTCTGCAACCACTTTCTCAAATCTTCTGATGCTCAGCTTCTCACCGATGACAGCGATCTTGTCAACCAAAGCCTCCTGTACGGTCTTGGAAGCATCCTCCTTCCAAGCCTCTGCCAGGAATGCATCCATATCAGCCGCATTGCTGTCTACAGCCTGGGCTGCAACAGCTTCTACAAACTGCTGGAACTGCTCATTCTTTGCGACAAAGTCAGTCTCGGAGTTTACTTCTACAACTGCTGCAACCTGGTCACCCTTTGCAGCGATACGGCAGATACCTTCTGCTGCGATTCTGCCTTCCTTCTTAACAGCCTTAGCCTGTCCGTTCTTTCTCAGGACTTCAACCGCTTCTTCCATATTGCCATTGGTCTCATTCAGAGCCTTCTTACAATCCATCATACCTGCGCCGGTCTGTTCGCGCAGTTCTTTTACCATAGCTGCGGTAATTTCTGCCATTCTATTTCCCTCCATGCTTTTCTTTATAGGGTTTATTCCTTCTATTCTGCGTCTGCTACTTCTTCGATATCGGAAGCCTCTTCTACAGCAACCTCTTCCTCAGTGTAAACAGCTTCACCCTGGTTTGCTTCGATCACAGCATCTGCCATTTTGGCAACGATCAGCTTGACAGCTCTGATCGCATCATCATTACCGGGGATGATGTAGTCAAGCTCTTCAGGATCACAGTTGGTATCACCGATACCGATCAGGGTAATGCCCAGTGCATGAGCTTCCTGTACACAGATTCTTTCCTTCTTGGGATCTACAACAAAGATAGCATCGGGAACTCTGGTCATGTTCTTGATACCGCCCAGATTCTTCTCCAGCTTATCCCACTCTTTTCTCAACTGGATAACTTCCTTCTTGGGAAGTACATCAAAAGTACCGTCCTGAGACATGGTCTCGATTGCATGCAGTCTTGCGATACGGGACTGAATGGTCTTGAAGTTGGTGAGCATACCGCCCAGCCATCTCTCATTTACATAGTACATACCGCAGCGCTCTGCCTCGGTCTTCACAGCATCCTGTGCCTGCTTCTTGGTACCTACGAAAAGGATGGTACCGCCCTGTGCAGCGATCTCGGAAACTGCCTTGTATGCCTCATCAACCTTGACTACAGACTTCTGTAAGTCGATGATGTGGATACCGTTTCTCTCAGTGAAGATGTAAGGAGCCATCTTAGGGTTCCATCTTCTGGTCTGATGTCCGAAATGAACACCTGCTTCAAGTAACTGTTTCATTGAAATAACGCTCATGTCTTTTCCTCCGTTTGGTTAGAATCTTCCGCATACTTTACCGTCGGTTCCGCGTCAAGAAGCCGACTGCTTTGAGGACCATCCCGGACGTCCGGAACACCATCCCCAAATAAGAATGCGTGTTTTTTAGTCACAATGGTGCAATTATACCATAATAAAACCTCTGTTGCAAGAGGTTTTATCGTTTTCCTGTTATGATTTTTGCAATTTCTTCCCAGGAGGCATCCCCGGGGATTTCAAAAGTGCCGGCCTTTAGTCTCTTACTGTATCCGTTATCGCACAAAAAGCTGTCAAATTCTCCCGCATCCTCCACCAGCCCTGCCGCTGCCAGATTTTTGCTGACAGTATAGGAACCTGATCCTCCGGCAATGGAAAACTCCACCGTTTCCGGCTGCGATGAAGGCTCTGCTGCTTCTGTGGGTGCAGATGGCTCCTTTTCTGCAGAGGGCTCAGGCGGCGCAGACGGCTCGGGCGATGCAGACGGCTCAGGCGATGCTTTCAGGTCTGAAAGCATCAGTGTGGAACTGTCCACCATACCAAGGGCAGAAGCTCTTGCTCTGATCTCATCATCGCTCAGCGCTTCCCGGTCCTTTCCTCCGGCGATCCCGAGGATCAGCGCTGTCACCAGGATGCCAAGCCCCAACCCCCTCAAATAATATCTTAACTTCATAATTTTCTTCTGCCTTTATAGATTCTTGAATAAGTCGATTACCAGTTTCACTTCTCCCACGCCGAGTCCCAGTTCCATTGCAATGGCAACGGTAGATTTTCCCTGACGGTGAAGTTCCAGTATCTTTTCGTTGCTGTTTCTGCCGCTCCCCCCATCTGTATCCCTGCCGCTGAAATTCAGCTCCGTGATCTGCCTGCCTGTACCTGCAGTTACAACCTTCTCCTGGGATTGTCCCGGCGTGTCCTTCTTTGCCGCCGTCCTGGAAGGTGCTTTCGAAGGCGCCTTTTGAGAGGCGGACGCAGCCTTCTTTCTTGTGATTTCAGCTTCTGCTTCCTGAGCGGGGACTTTGGCATCCTCGGCCTCCTTTGCGGCAGCCTCGGCAGCCGCTTTGGTCTCTTCCACCGCCTTTACGGTCCTGTTGACCTCAGACATGGCATTTTTCAGATAGGCCTGCTTGTCATTGAGCATATCATAAAGAAACATGACCTCCTCGTGATTCTTATGGATCTCCTTCAACACCGTGTCTGAATATTCATTTACAGCCATGATCTTTTCATTGGACAGCCGTTCCAGGGACCTTTCTGTCTTTTCCATGGCATAATCGATAGATTCCTCTACCACATCTTCCACATGGCTCTTCACATTGTCCATTTCCCGGATGACCATGTTCTTTATCTCTTCCTGTGCAAAGGCTTTCGTCTGTGCGGAGGTTTCCTCCTTCTTTACCGGAAGGATGAAACCCAAAATTAAAATCACTGTGCCTGCCGCAAGCAGGACGATCTCCAACAATCCCATTTATCCTACATCCTTATATTTTTATGTCAAAGCCGCTGCGGCCTTTTACCACCATTTTCTCCCGGGGCTCCTGCTGCCTGCGTTTGCGGCCTCCGTCCCCTGCATACTGACCGTTGCCCTTTTCTTTTGCATCGGGCTGTTTATCATACCAGTCAGACCGGCTGCCGCTCTTGACTTCCTCCGTAAGCTGCCTTGCCTGTTTCTGGATCTGCTGACCGATATTGGCCTGGTCCTGAAGGCTCTTGTTGTCCTCATTCTGTTTTATGGCAGTATAGTCCTGCGACCTTGAGATCGTAGTAAACTCAATGGTACCAAATCCCATAGTTTTCTCTCTTTCCTTGTGTATGCCGGTATGAATGGCAACCGGTCCCTACAGCGGAAGCATCTTGACTTCACCGTTGATCTTCTCAAACTGACAATACTTGTAACTGCTCTGCAATACCATGGAAACATCACCGATAATGATGGTGGTGCCGGGATATACTTCTCCCCGCACGATGACAGCGGATTTTTTCTGTGGATTGAAGATCTGCTGTAATTCCTTCATTTCCTGGTTCTTTGTCTCCAGCTCCACTTTCTTGGTTTCCAAAAGTGCTGCCGTCTCCTTCACATACTTGAGCTGATCCGCACTGAAATTAGCCCCTCTTGCCCTCTTCTCGGCAAAATTTGCCAAAACGGGCTGGGCTGCCTTGATCGCCCGCACGATCTCGGAAATCTCCTTCTGCAGCAGCAGATATTGGGCTTTTAACTTGGGATTCACACCCACTTCCACAATAGTGGAGGCTCCCAGCGTTGCTCCCAGATTCTTTACATCGATCTTGTCATCAGCCTGGATATGACCGCCTGTTACAAACCCCCGCTTACCGTTGACCACGATCTCCGTCCCGGCAGATACATTACAATGCAGAAGGGATTCCGCATTCACATAACCGTCCGCTTCGGCAGTGGTACTCTCCAAAAACTTGGCAACGATATTTCCGCCGGCCTTCAGGGTGCCCTTGGACATACCGTTCATGCCTCTGGCAATGATGATATTGCCTCCGGCTTCTATATGTGCTCCTTCCACCACGCCGTTGACGATGACATTGCCTCTGGCCTTGATCTTAAAATTCGTTGATACGTTGCCGTTGACCTGTACGCTTCCGGCAAACTCGATATTCCCCGTGGAGGTATCTACATTCTCCACCTCATAGACATCGGACACGAACACGCTGTCATCCACCAGCATAACATGTCCGTCAACCAGGGAGGAAATGCTCATCCGGTCCTCGGACAGGGCAATGTTCTTTCCGAATCTCAGATTCATCTTCTTCACTTCTCTGGGCTTGATGCGGTTGCCAAGGATATCCATCCCGTATTCTCCCTCATCAGCCGGGACGATCTTTGCCAGGACATCCCCCACATGACAATGATTCACCACATTCAGATGAAAATAGTCTACGCTGCCGTCTTCCCGCATTTCCGGCTGGGCGTGAACATCGGTATTGAAATAATATTCGATTCTGGCATCGCTGCCGTGCCTGGGTACTTTGCCTTTTGCCACTTCCAGATCGGTACAATAGATCCCCTCCGACTGGAAATGTTCCTGCAATACCTGCATGTCGATTCCGCTCTTGATATTCCTCATGCGCAAATCCCTGAGGAACTCATCAAAAGAAAGGCGCTTTCCTGTCTCCGATGCTGGAAAGAACCTTGCCGTAGCACTCATATTGCCCTCAGCCACTTTCAAAAGATAGGTTTCCTCACAGGGCGGACAGGGTTCTCCTCCCACTCCAAGGCTCACCACCTTTTCCTGATTCTCGGCCACTGCCTGTTTCAATTCCAAAGCATTATAAACAATTTTCTGATTGTCCAGATAGTTGATCAATTCCAAAAGGCGGATACCTTCTCCGCCGTCCTTTGGAGGGAAGAGCTTTACGCCATAACCGCCGGCTGTCGTTACCAATCTGAAATATCCGTTGCGCATAGTCGTCCTCTCTTTCTAAACTCACGATCAATGGTCGGAAAGCATCCCCATATATGCTCCCATCTTTGTTTTCATCTTCTGCAGGGCTCTGGTATGGAGCTGTGATACCCTGGACTCTGATACCTCCAGGATACTGCTGATCTCCTTCAAGGTCAGCTCCTCATAATAATACAGTGTGATGACTTTCTGTTCTTTCTCTGTCAGAAGCTCCATGGCTTCTCCCAGCACCTTGACCAGTTCCTGCTTTTCCACCCTCTCCTCGGGGCTTTCAAAACGGGCTGTGGTACGGCTGCTGTAATCCTGGGAAACATCACTTCCCTGCTCCATATATTCATTTAAGGATACCAGTCCCGTGATCTTCATCTGGGACTGCCAATCCAGATATTCTTCCTCTGAAATCCCAAGCGCTGACGCGATCTCTCCATCCGTGGCACTGTGCCCGGTGGTCTGCTCGATCTCCTTCATGACACTCTCAATCTTTTTTTGCTTCTGCCGGATCGTCCTTGGAATCCAGTCCATCTTGCGGATCTGGTCCAGAATGGCCCCTCTGATCCTTAAGCTGGCATAAGTCTCGAACTTCACTTCCTTGAAGCAGTCAAATTTGTCGATGGCATCGATCAGCCCGAAGATCCCATAGCTCACCAGGTCCTCATACTCCACATTGTATCCCAGATACATGCTGAGCCTTCCTGCTACCACTTTTACTAAGGATGCATATTCCAGGATGAGCTGCTCCCTTACTTCGGGAGACCTGTTTTTTCCGTATTCTTCTAATAATTTTCTTCTTCCCGTTTCATCCATGGAGTTCTTCCGTTTCCTTTTCGATTACCTCTCCGGCTTCTTTATTTTTTTTCTCATTCTGTTCCTCAAAATAATTCAGCGTCCATTTTAAGGCGCTGCCCAGAACATAGAAGATAAGAAGCACGATCAACAGCGTTGCAAGACGGGCCGTGACGGTATAACCGCTAAAAAAAGTGATGGTATAAGTCACTGCTCCCGCCGAAAGCATTAAAATCAAAGGCATATTATTTCTATTCATGATACACCTGCCTCTTCCCTTTGTCAGATAACGGTTTCGCTCTTTCCCACTGCCTTGATATAAAAATCACCGTTTTCCGGGTAAAAGACCACCGTTCTTCCGTAGTTGGCACCGGTATCCTCCGCCAAAAGAGGAATTCCCATCTGCGAAAGCTTCTGCTTGGTCGCCTCCACATTCCGGTCGCCCACCTGCATGGTATTGGGACGTCCCTGAAAAGAAAACATGGTGGCACCTCCGGCTATCTTGGCTACGATCCGGCTCCGTCTGGCTCCCAGACTCTCCATTCTGCGCACCAGTTCCTCAATCCCGGTATCTGCAAATTTTGCAATATTCTGTTGACTGTTTCTGATGGCAGTACTGTCCGGCAGCATGATATGTGCCAACCCGCCCACCCTGGTAACCGGATCCCTTAGGGCAATGCCCACACAGGAGCCAAGTCCCAGAGTGGTGATGCCGTCCGGACTCACGCAGGTCTTTAAGTCTGCCATTCCCACCTTTATTATTTCGCTCATAGCAATTTCCTTCGCAGCTGTTCTTTCATTCCGGTCATGCGGCTCTTATACCGCCATCCCCAGAGAAGACAGTATCTTCCCATAAGAATCCAGATCCGGAATCAGGATAAAATACCCGTCAATCTGGGTTTCATCAAAAAACTGAGACTGGATCAGAAGAATATTGTCTCCCAGGATTCCGAACTCGATGGCGGGCACACTCAGGATCGCTCCTGCCATGTCCACGGTAAGCTCCGGAGGAGAGGGATAGATCTTCAAATTGGTCAGCATGGAAAGGGAATTGAGATAGGCTCCCGTAATGATGTTGCCCACTTCCTTCATGGCAGACAATTCCATCTCATTAAACTCGTCACCCTCAGATGCCATTCCCATCATGATCTTGTTGATCAGATGCTTTGCACTCTTCTGTTCCACCAGAAACATCATGCTTCCGGTGATGTCGCCCTCCACTGCAAGGAACACGCCCACCATGATCTGTTCCTCACCGCCCATCAGGGCACCCACTTCGGAAAAGCCCAAAAGTTTTACCTGGGGCACTCTCATATCCACTTTACAATTCAACATCTGAGAAAGAGCTGTCATGGCATTTCCTGCACCGATATTGCCGATCTCTCTCAGTACATCCAAATAGTTCTCTGTGACCTACTGTAAGCTGAGATCACTCATGGGATCACGCTCCTAACTTATATACTGTCATGCATTTTCTTCTAAAGTAATGGTACCAAGATCCAAAAGGGAGATCAGTTCCCCGTTGTGCTTGCCGATACCGTTGATGAAATTCTGTCTGCCGTCCTTGGACTCATAAGACACCTTTTCAATCTGGTCTGAGGAAAGCGTAACTACTTCTTTTACCTCGTCCACCATGACACCGATATTGCCCTCCTGCTCCAGCTTCAGGATGATGATACGGGTAGCCTTGGTCACTTCCTCGGCAGCCAGCCCCATTTCAGTCTGAGGCTCATAACAGGGATCACTTCCCCGCGCAGATTGATAACACCTTTCAGATAAGCGGGCACTTTGGGCACTCTGGTAATGTGCTGCATACGCACGATATTGTCGATATAGTGGATATCGATGCCGTATTGTTCTTCTCCCACACGGATCACGATATACTGGAAGGTCTCCAGGGGCACTGCCCTGTCTTCCCCATTGATCCTGCTCATTTCATTGATTGTATTTAACTGTTCCATGGTGTCCTCTCCCTTCCTAAATCAAAGCGTTTGCATCCAGGATAAGTGCTACCTCACCGTCGCCGAGGATCGTTGCACCACTGATGAACTTGCACTGTTTAATATATTTTCCAAGAGATTTGATGACGATTTCCTGCTGTCCCAACAGTTCATCGATCACAAGGCCGGCCATCTTGTCACCCTTCTTGACGATGACTACGATCAGACTGTCATCATCCTTTCTGGTGCTCTCCACGTCAAGCACCTCTGACAGACGGATCAGAGGGATAACCATTCCCCTGAGGCTGATCACTTCTTCGTTCTGCACCAGCTTCACGTCGCCGGGCTCGATGGTCTCAAGGGTCTGGATACAGCCGAGGGAAATGGCATATTTCTCACCGCCCACTACTACCATCAGTGCCTGGATGATCGCCAGGGTCAGCGGCAGGCGGATGGTCCAGGTACTTCCCTCGCCCAACACGCTCTTGACTTCCACTTCGCCGCTTAAGGATTCGATCTTGGAACGCACCACATCAAGACCCACGCCGCGTCCGGAGATATCCGTCACCTGCTTTGCAGTGGAGAAACTGGGCAAAAACAGCAGATTGATGATCTCCTTGTCAGTCATGTTCACTGCCTGCTCGGGAGTGATGGTTCCGCGCTCAATGGCCTTATTCTTAACAGCTTCCACATCAATGCCGTTTCCGTCATCCCGAACCTCGATCACTACATTGTTGCCATCCTGATAAGCATCCAGAAAAATGGAACCCACAGCCGGTTTACCTCTCTGGGCACGGACTTCTGCGGACTCCAGACCATGGTCTGCGGAGTTGCGCAACAGATGCATCAGAGGGTCGCCGATCTCATCTACCACGGTACGGTCAAGTTCGGTCTCTTCACCGCTCATATACAGTTCCATCTTTTTGTTCAAGGTCTTGGAAAGGTCACGGATCATGCGGGGGAACTTGTTCACAACGCTCTCAATGGGAACCATCCTGACCTTCATGACAGATTCATGGAGATTGGTGGTGACGTTCTCCAGATACTCGATCTGTTCGTTGAATGCCGTACTGTAATTGTTCTGTCCCTGATTGGAAGCTGACACCAGGGAATTCTTGGCAATGATGAGCTCACTGACAAGATTCATCAGCCCGTCCAGCTTTTCGATGTCCACACGGACGGTACGGTTCACGATAGGCTTGCCGGCAGGTTTCTTTTCATTTGCCTTGGCAGCAGGCGCCGCCTTTTGCTTTTCCTCCGTTTTGGCCGCAGGTAAAGACGTGCCGGCATTTTGGTTCTGCTCTGCTTTGGTTTCCTCAATGGGACGATAATTCTTTGTCTCCTCCAGGACTAAAGGTGCACCCACCACCTTGGCGATCTCAGACACGTTGGAGGCCGCCTTGATGATCTCATCCAAAGATGCATCTGTCAGCACGATCAAGGTGAAATCCTTGTCAAATCTTTCATCTTCCACATCCTGGGCATTGGGGTCAGACACGATGATCTCGCCCTTCTCCTCCACAGATTTGAACACCAGAAATGCCCTTGCCGCTTTTAAGATACAGGTCTCCTGTACTTCCACGGTGATGCCGTACACATTCTTCCCCTGCTTTTTGGCTTCATTGATGACCTTGATCTGGGTATCGTCAAAGGCGATATTATTCCACTTGGCCTCTCCTGCAGGTGCTTCCTCGGCCTTGGGTGCCTCTTGCTTTTCCTTTTCCGCAGGTGCTTTCGTTTCTGCACCGTTGTTATTGCCATTCAGGATATTGTTGAGCTGTCTGATCAACGGCTCATTATCATTGGTGCCCTCATCTGCACCGGACTGGATATTGTTGGTATATTCCTCCAGGGCATCCAGGCATTGGAACAGCACATCGATCATATCCGGCTGCACCTTGATATTGCCATTGCGCACCTCGGAGAATACATTCTCCATGTCATGGGTGAGATTCTGCATCCTCTTGTAGCCCATGGTGCCTGCCATACCCTTTAAAGAGTGTGCCGCACGGAAAATCTCATTGATGGTATCCATATTTTCCGGGTCGGACTCTAACTCCAGGATCTGGGTGTTCAAATTCTGCAGATGCTCTTTTGTCTCATCCAGGAAAATTTCAAGATATTGGCTTACGTCCATATTATCCTCCATTCTGCCTATGACGGCTTCCCATTATTGATTCCTTACTCCAACATGCAACGTGATCTCCTGTGCGATCTGTTCCAATGGTACTACCTGATCCTGAAGTCCTGCATTCTCAATGCTCTTTGGCATACCATATACCGTACAGGTCTCCTGATCCTGTGAGATCACATGCACTTTTTTCTTGCTCTTCAGATTCCTGATGCCCTCTGTGCCATCTGCCCCCATTCCGGTCATCACCACGCAGACCACATTGTCGAAACTGCTGTCCTGCAGGGATTCATACATATAATTTGCGCAGGGCTTCACACCTTCCCTGGGTGGTTCATCTGACAGGTGAAGGATGCAGCCGCCCGCAGAGGATGCAGCCACGTTCATGTGCATACCGCCCATTGCAATGTACACAGTGCCATTCTCCAGCTCCATTCCCTCTGCCGCTTCCTTTACAGTGACCTGACTTAAGGTATTCAGCCGCTCCGCCAGGGAAGCGGTAAACCCTTTGGGCATGTGCTGCACCACCAATACCGGTGCATCCAGTCCCTTGGGAAGCCTGGGGATCACAGTCTGTAAGGCCTTGGGGCCTCCGGTCGAGCTTGCGATAGCCACGATCTTCCGACCCGGTATCTTTCCCGAATTTCTTTTCAGGATGTCCACCATGCGTCTGTCCATCTGTGGCTGTTCTTCCGGCCGCCCGGCCCCCTCAAAGGAGGGGAGTTTGCTGTCCGCCACTACGCTCAGGGTATAGAGCAGTTCTTCCCTGAATGCATCCATCCTGCATTCCGCCACATTGTCGGGCTTATGTATGAAATCCAGCGCTCCCAGTTCCAAGGCATCCATGGTGATCTTGGCACCTTCCCTGGTATCCGTGCTGGCCATCATGACTCTGGCGGGAATCTTGTATCTGCGCAGTTCCCTGAGAAGCTCCAACCCATTCATCCGGGGCATATTTACATCCAGCACCACGGCATCATAAGTATTCCTGCTCAGAAGATCAAGGGCCTGCAGACCGTTGAAAGCTTTATCAGCAACCCGGAATCTTTCATCACTGTCTATTATATCACAGAGGACTCTTCTCATGAGTGCAGAGTCATCTACCACTAATATTTTTTTTACCATTTCAGGCCGCTCCTGCTACTCTTTTCTTAAGTTCTTGCGCTCTTCCTCAAAAATAAACCGGATGATCTCTTCCCGCGTGTTTACATCTATATTGTAATATTGCACCCGGTGTTCAAAGGTTCCCTTCCGGTTCTCCAGTTCTTTTGCAACCAATACTTTCCCGATCAGCTCGTACTTCTTGCGCTCTCCGTTCACCAAAAGATGGTAGCTGCAGTAGATCAGGCTCCCCGGCTCAAAACATTCCTCTGACATAAACCGGAGCCCGCCTCCGCTGATATCCACGATAACACTCCGCTTTAAAGGCAGATTTTCCTGAAATTCACAGGGCTTTTTGTTCTCCAGAGCCTCCAGTTCCTCCGCCTCCAGATTCCTGGCGCACATCTCCAAGGCACAGCCGAAACGATAGTACTCACGGCGCTGGTATTTCCGCAGATTGCTGGTGAACTCCATTGCGAGAAGGTACACATTATTATCCTTATAACGGTCTGCCACTCTGGCAAAGCACTGATACAGACCTCCGGAAGTATAGAATATCATGTTATATTCTTCGTCTACCGGAAGCAGGAGCAGCTTGGTCTGTTCCATGGGCATGAGGATCTCTATGGAATCCTCCGACAGGATATCGTAAATCCTGCTTTTATATACTTTACCGCTTTCCCCGCCGCTCTGTACCATACCTTTATCCAGTGTACAAAGTTCAATCTTGTCTCCTACCTTGATAAACTTTGAAAGCATCCTTTTCTTCTACCTTTCTGCGTTACTTCTTAGAGATAATATGTGAGAAAAATGCCACCATCCCCCGCCGTTTCGGGTACTCGGCATCTTCTTTGTCCATCAGCCTCATGGCGATCCTCTCATAAGCCTGACTGGACTTCGCCGTGGGATTCTGCAGAGAGACCGGGACCTGCTGCATCACTGCCTGCACCAGATGCTGGTCCTGAGGGATGCTTCCCAGATAACTCATGGGGAATTTCAGATACCGGCTCACCACTGCATTCAGCTTCTCGAACAGGATCTCCCCCTCCGCTTCCTTCTCTACACGATTGGCCACCATCCTGACCTTGGTATCTTCCACCTTGAACCTGGGATGTCGGTACATTGCTTTTAGCAGGGCATAAGAATCCGTAATGGAGGTAGGTTCCGGCGTGGTCACCAGGATGATCTCCCCGCTGGCCACCAAGAACTCCAGCACCGCATCTGCAATACCGGCTCCCGTATCTACAATGATCACATCTGCAAGGGCATCCAACTGTGCCAGATTCTGTATGATATAAGTCAGATAGTCCCGGCTCAGATTGGACATCCCCGCAATGCCGGAGCCCCCTGAGATAAATCCCACTTCCATAGGTCCCCAGGTAATAATATCCTTGATATTTTTACCCTGATAGATCAGATCATAAAGATTATGCTTCGGGACGGCGCCAAACATGATCTCGATGTTGGCCAGTCCGAAATCCGCATCCAGGATAATGACCCTCTTGCCCATTTTGCGAAACTGGATGGCCAGATTGATGGCAGTATTTGATTTTCCCACGCCTCCCTTACCACTGGTGACCGTAATCACCCTGGCGAGAGGCCTGGTCTGTTGATTTGCTTTTATGATTCGTAACTGCTGTGCCTGATCCATAAGGTTCCCTCCTGTCAGGATAGTCCTTCCCTGCTAATGTCTGCCTCCCAGGAGATGCTTCACAGTCTTCTGCGGATTGAATCGTGCGATATCCTCCGGAACGTTCTGACCGCAGGTCACATAAGCTATGGGAGTTTCCGTATACATCTTCAAATTATAGAGGCTTCCAAGTGCAGTCGTCTCGTCCAGCTTGGTAAAGATCAACTGGAAATCCGTAACCTTCCTGTACTGCTCAGCGATCCGCTTCAAGTCGCTGTACTTGGTGGTGGCGCTGAGTACCAAAAATACCTGCTGTTCCGCACTCTCCTTTGTGGCATCTAAGAATTTCCCCAGCAGTTCCATCCGGTCCTCATTCTGATGGGAATGCCCCGCTGTATCCACAAAGATATAATCATACTCCCGGAAATTGGCCACTGCCTCAGTCAGTTCTTCCTCGGTGTATGCCACCAGAAAAGGCACCTCCAGGATGTTGGCATAAGTATGGAGCTGTTCTGCAGCAGCGATGCGATAGGTATCGGTAGTGATCAAAGCCACCTTTTTCTTTTCCTCCACGGAAAAACTGCTGGCCACCTTGGCTATGGTAGTGGTCTTTCCCACACCGGTAGGACCGATGAAGTATACGATCTTGGGGCCCTTGTCCGCAGGAGTGATCCCCTCGGACTTTCCGAATTTTAACACCATCTTCTGATAAATGCTGGCAAGAATGTAATCAAAAGGAATATTGGGCTTCTTGTTTCTGTCCGCCTCCTCTATGAGCTGATTGGCATACTTTTCATCCACCTCATTCTCCAGCATGGTATTATATAACAGCCGGAAAAATTTTTCCTGTTCCAGCGTTTCAGCGGATTCAGCCTCCCCCGGTTTCTCGGATGCAGCAGATTTTTCTTCTCTGTCGGTGCCATCCGTATCCCCCGGCTTTTCGCCATATTGCTCCTCTTTGCCAAACTGGCTCTCCAAAAGTGTCTGCAGGCTGTCTAACTTCTTTTCAATGCTGCTGTGGGAGGTTTGGGCGATACCGTTCATTTCCGTTTTTTCCTTTTGCGATTCTTTCGTTTCATCCGTTTCCTGCGGTTTTAGTGCCTCTGCCGCCTTCCGCACCTGACGCATGGTTTCCCGTTCATCCTCCAGCGCTACGGTCACTTCCACCAGTTTTGGACGAAAAGCGCCAAACAAACCCTTTCGCTTGGCATTCTTCACATTCATGATCACAATGCCTTCCCCAAGCTCTTTTCTGGCAGCCTCTCTTGCCGCTTCTTCTGTTTTTCCGGTAAATTTCTTGATTATCATTTAAGCTGTCACCATCCCAACTGACTGTAATTCAACATTCGATTCCACTTCGTTATAGGATACCACTACCAGATCCCTAAAATAATCCTCCGTCAGACGCTTGAAATACATACGCACGATGGGGGATGTGATCACGATAGGACTCTTGCCCAGATTCTCCAGCTTCTTGACCTCATTTCCCACGGAATCTATGATGGCTCTCGCCCTGGAGGGGTCCAGATTCAGGAAAGCTCCCGTCTCCGTCTGCTTCACGCTCCCCATGATCTCCTGTTCGATCTTGGGGTCCAGTGTCACCACACTGGTGGTCTCATGGGCAGGGAAATATTTGGTGGAAATAGCCCTCTTTAAGCTCTGTCTGACATATTCCGTCAGGATATCGGTGTCCCGCGTGGTGGGCGCATAGTCTGCCAAGGTCTCTAAAATCGTCAAAAGATCCCGGATGGATACGCCCTCCTTCAACAGATTCTGGAGCACCTTCTGAACCTCCCCCAGCCCCAAAAGCTTGGGTACCAGTTCCTCCACCAGGGAAGGATTGCTCTCCTTTAGGTTGTTGATAAGATTCTGTACATCCTGACGGGTCAAAAGCTCCGCAATATGCTGTCTGATGACTTCTGTCAGATGGGTCGCTATGATGGACGGAGGGTCCACAACGGTATAGCCCAGGCTCTCAGCCCGCTCTCTCTGTCCCTCCGTGATCCAGATAGCCGGCAGGTGGAAAGACGGTTCAAAGGTGGGAATACCTGTGATCTCCTCCTCCACATACCCCGGATTCATTGCCATATAATGATCAAAGAGGATCTCACCCTCGCTGACCTGGATTCCTTTGATCTTGATGATATACTGATTGGGATTCAACTGGATATTGTCGCGCAGTCGGATAATAGGCACCACTGTACCAAGCTCCAGCGCGATCTGTCTTCGGATCATGACCACACGGTCAAGCAGATCTCCGCCCTGATTCACATCTGCAAGGGGGATGATGCCGTAACCGAACTCCAGCTCTATGGGGTCCACCTGCAGCAGGCTGTTCACGTTCTCCGGCTGGCGGATCTCCTCCGCTTCCGCCTCCTCCGTGCTGACCTCATTCTCTATCTTGGCAGTCTCAATGGTTCCTGCGATACTGCGTCCCGCAATGATGAACACGAGCCCCATCCCCACGAAAAGAATGGTGTTGAGTTCCGTCACAAAGCCAAGGATGGACAGCATGATCCCTACCAGATACAATGCCTTGGGAATGCTGAACAACTGGCTTACCAGTGTGACGCCGAAATCCGCATCCTTGCTTCCCTTGGTGACCAGGATACCGGTGGACAGGGAGATCAGCAGAGAAGGGATCTGGCTCACCAGGCCGTCACCGATGGTCAGGATGGCATATTTGTCCAGGGCGGTGTCGATGTCCAGTCCCTGTCTTGTGACACCCATGGCAATACCGCCCACGATATTGATGACTGTGATCAGAAGACCTGCCGCAGCATCTCCCTTTACATATTTCACGGCACCATCCATGGAGCCGAAGAAGCTTGCTTCCTGCTGGATCTTCTCTCGTCTCTGCTTTGCTTCCTCGTCATTGATGGCACCGGTATTTAAGTCCGCATCAATTGCCATCTGTTTACCTGGCATTGCATCCAGGGTGAATCTTGCGGTTACCTCGGACACTCGCTCAGAACCTTTATTGATGACCATGAACTGGATCAGGATCAGGATACAGAAGATGATCACACCGATCACCAGATCGCCGCCCCCCACAAATTCACCAAAGGTAGCTACCACGTTGCCCGCATCGCCGTTTCTTAAGATCAGTCTGGTAGATGAGGCATTCAGCGCAATACGGAATATTGTGGTAAACAACAGCATGGTAGGGAAGAAGGACATGTCCAAGACTTCCTTGCTGAACATCACGCCGAACAGAATGGTCATGGAAATGGCGATATTGAATGCCAGCAGGATATCCAAAAGCCAGGAGGGAATGGGCACGATGAACATGATGATAGCCGTCATGATATATGCTGCAACGCCCATATCCTGCTTCTTCATCTGCATCTGTGCTCACACTCCTTTCCTTACACTTTTCCCTGTAAATGATATACGAACGCCAGGACCTCTGCCACCGCCTGATACAATTCCGGCGGGACCGCCTGGCCCACATCCACGTTTGCATAAAGCATACGTGCAAGCGGCTTGTTTTCTACGATTTCAATATGGTGCTCCTTAGCTGCCTCCCTGATCTTTGCCGCCATATAATCCTCGCCCTTTGCCAGGACGATGGGGGCATCTGCTATCTTGGGATCATACTTGATGGCCACCGCATAATGAGTAGGGTTGGTGATGACCACATCCGCCTGGGGCAGATTCTGCATCATCCTCCTGCGGGAAGCCTCCTGCATCCTCTGACGGATCTTTCCTTTGATCTGAGGATCTCCTTCGGACTGTTTGTACTCATCCTTGACTTCCTGCTTGGTCATCCTCATGTCCTTGCTAAACTTGTACTTCTGATACATAAAGTCAGCGGCAGCCAGAATCATGTATACGGCGGAGATCCTGATGCCCAGATCCGTCACCGTCTCCGCCGCCAGTTTGACAGCCTGCAACAGCGGCATATCATATAAAGTAAAAAATAACGGCCATTTATCCTTCAGATAGCTGTAACAGATATAGGCGATCAGCCCCAGCTTTGCCAGGGACTTGACCAGTTCTATCAAAGAATTGGCCGAAAAAATCTTTTTAAAGCCTGACAACGGACTTAACTTGTTCCATTTGGGCCGTAACGGTTTAGTGGTTGGCTTCCACCCCACCTGCATCACATCACTGACAAATGCCACGATGAATCCGACGATCATGACGGGCGCCATGATGATGACCGCTTCCATCAGCATGCTTTGAAAGATCGTACTGATGTCCTGCTTTGGCATGAAGCCATGCCAGAACACTATAGTGTCGGATATCCTGTTATAAATATTGTGAAACACGGACAAAAACTGGTTTCCCATGTTGCCGACCCATATCTTCAGCACCAGGAACACCGCAAGGAGCCCCAGACCGTTTGCGACCTCACGGCTCTTGGCCACCTGTCCTTCTTTACGGGCATCGCTTAACTTTTTCGGGGTGGCGGGCTCTGTCTTATCGCCGCCCTGCCCTTCGGCAAAAAATTGAAGATTATACTCTAAGATCACGAAAGTCCTCCCACAAAGGATGTCATCATCTTTTTCATCTCCCGGTACAGGAAATCAGCGGCTCCGGGCAGCATGCCCACCGTCAAAAAAAGTGTGGAGATCCCCACCAGGATCTTCAACTGGATACCTACCGCAAACATATTCATCTGGGGAGATACCTTGGCCATGACTCCCAGCACGGCATTCAAAAGAAGGGTCGCACAGAATACGGGAAGAACGATCCTGAACCCGATAATGATATAATCACTCATGAACTGCACCATGGATTCCAAAAGAGAATCCGCATGAAATACGGCACCGTTCACAGGGATCAGCGTAAAAGTGTCCGCCAGCGCTCCCAGCAGATAACGGTACATCCCGCTGGCTATGAACATCATGGTGAAAGTATATTGATAAAACACACCTGTGATACTGGTATTCTGGTTGGTGGCCGGATCTAACAGGGTCATCATGGACAATCCGGTCTCCATGTCTGCCACCGCACCTGCAAAACTCAGTATGGAAGTGCAGATATTTGCTCCAAAACCGATCAAAAGGCCTGTAATGGCTTCCTTCATAACGATCAGGGCATATTCCATCACCGTGTCGTACACAACTGCCGAAGCCGGGGAAAGCACCTGATACAACAGCATGGCCACAAAGAAGCTGATTCCAAGCCTTATCCTGGCCGGAGTGTTCTTCATACTGAAGAACGGTACGACAAATATGAAACAGGATACCCTGGTCAGGATCAGCAGGAAATACTCCAGATCATAAACGGAAAAAGAATAATCTATCATCTCTCCTGCCCCTGTCATCTATGTACATACAAACTGAAACTGGACCAAAGTTCGGTAGTAAACTCCACCATATTGTTCATCATCCAGCCACCCAGGATCATCAATGTCAGGAAAATGCCGATGACCTTGGGCACGAAAGTAAGGGTCTGCTCCTGAATGGAGGTAACCGTCTGAAAGATACTGATGATCAGGCCGATAGCCATGGATACCAGAAGTACCGGCAGCGATACCTTGATAATCAAAAATAGTGCATCTTTTGCAATTTCTACCACTGCGTCAACTGTCATTACTGTCTCCTCGTCCTACGGTCAGTAGAAGGTCTTGACTACCTGCATGATAATCAGAGACCATCCGTCTGCCAGCACAAACAACAATATCTTGAAAGGCATGGAAATAGTGGTTGGCGGTAGCATCATCATACCCATGCTCATCAGGGTGGATGCTACTACCATATCTATCACAATAAAAGGAATATAGATCATAAATCCGATCCAGAAAGCCGTCCTCAGTTCACTGATCATAAAACTGGGGATCAGCACAGAATTGGGAATGGCTTCCAACGTCCCATCCCACTCTAAACCGGCAATGTCCATAAAAAGCTCCACATCCTTTAACTGTGTCTGGGGATACATGAACTCCCGTAAGGGTGCCATTCCCTTCTCAAGAGCCTCCTCCTGGGTGATCTCCCCGTTTTCAAAAGGCTGTATCGCTTCCGTATTGATCCTTTCAATGGTGGGTTCCATAATAAAAAAAGTCAGGATCAGCGCCAGACCAATCAATATCTGATTGGGGGGTGCCGTCTGTGTGTTCAGAGCCGCCCTGGTAAAATGCAGCACGATGATGATCCTGGTAAAAGAGGTCATCATAATGATGATCGTAGGCGCCAGGGCAATCAGTGTCAGCGTGATCAGAATGCGCAGGGAACCGTTTAACTGACCGTTATCCCCGCTGTAGGTGATACTCACGGTATTGGCAGTATTGAGCCTGTTCAAATCTTCCGGCGTCTGATAGGTCCCCGGCGGATCAATCACCGTGGAAGTGCCCGTTTCACCGGTGAGATGCCCCCTCTGGGCAGCATCCGCAACAATCGTTCCATGAAACCACAATATGCCCACCGTAACCAGCAGGCATATAATCGTTATTATTTTTTTTCCAGCAAACTTCATTCTGCTCATGTATCTTTATCCTTTAGTCCACTACGATCACTGGAATCTCTTTTGATTGTTTTCTCCAAAAGTGCTTTGAAAGACTGATTTCCGTCGGGAATGTCCGCCTCCTTAAGCTGTTCCTTCGGTACTTCCCCCAGAGAGGTCACCGTGTCCTTACAGACGGCAAGCACCTTGTAGGTATCGCCCACCCGCACGATCTGGAGCCACTTATTGTTCCCCAGACGAACGGTCTCTACGATCTCAATATTGCTGCCGGCATTCTGTTTCTTCTGGTAATCCGCCATCCACCTGGTGGTGAAAGCAGTCACCAAAAGCACCAGGATAAACACTATCAGCACAGTGATAAACTGAGCATAGCCTGAAACATCTGTCAGTAATACCGCCATTAACCCACAACCTTCTTCACAGCCTCAAGGACACGCTCTGCCTGGAAAGGCTTAACAATGAAATCCTTGGCTCCTGCCTGAATGGATTCGATGACCATCGCCTGCTGGCCCATTGCAGAACACATGATGACCTTTGCGCCGCCATCCAGTTTTTTGATCTCCTTTAAGGCCTGGATGCCGTCCATCTCCGGCATGGTAATATCCATCAATACCAGGTCGGGGCTTACCTCCTTATATTTCTCAACAGCCTTTAATCCGTTTTCGGCCTCGCCTGCCACATTGTAGCCATTCTTTGTAAGGATGTCCTTGATCATCATTCTCATGAACGCAGCATCGTCACAGATCAAAATATTTTTTGCCATTTATTTTTCCTCCATTTCACCGGCTCCGGTATCTTTCCAGGCCTTTACTTTATGATCTCTGTTACTCTCACACCGAAGCTTTCTTCGATGACCACCACTTCTCCCTTGGCAACAAACTTGCCGTTTACCAAAACATCTATCGGTTCACCTGCGATCCGATCCAGTTCAATGATCGTACCCGGTGCAAAGTTAAGGATCTCGGAGATTGATTTTGTGGTGCGTCCAAGTTCGACGGTAACCTCCAACGGCACATCCATAATGAGGCCGATATTCTCCTGTCCCTGGACACCCCCCATATTGTTTGAGAAATTTTGGAACTGTGCAGGCTGTACATTGACATTCTGCATATTCATCTGTGGTGCGCCTGTCATCATGGGATTCATGCCGCCCATGGGACCTCCCATCATGGGGTTCATCCCCATCGGTGCCCCCATCATGGGGTTCATGCCCATCATGGGATTCATGCCGCTCATATCCATGCCGGCCTGATTCATGCCGCCCATGGGGTTCATGCCACCCATAGGTGGTATGCCTGCCCCAGCCTGGCTCATACCTGCCTGGCTGTCTGCGTAGCCTCCTGCTCCGGCAGCCGGCTGTGGAACATTCTGCGCCGGCTCCTGGGCCTTGGCCGTTGTCTGTTCCTGCTCCGAGACATCCGGCAAGGTGCTGCCTATCTGATTGTTCATGAAAGTGTCAACCAGTTTTCTTGCAAATTCCACAGGATACAGCTGCATGATGGTACTGTCGATCAAGTCATCGATCTGCATCCTGAAAGAAATCTTTACAAAGGTGCCTTCCAGAAAGGGTGCAATATCGGCACCGGATTTGTATTTGGTCAGATCCAACAGCGTGGAATCCGGCGGGCTGATATCGATCATGGTCTGAAGCATGGTGGAAAGGGATGTTGCCGCAGATCCCATCATCTGGTTCATGGCCTCCGAGATCGCACTTAAGTGCAGTTCTCCCAACTCTCCCTCTGTATTAGTACCGTCACCACCCATCATCAGATCGGTGATGACCTTCACATCATGCTCCTTCAGCACCAGGATATTGGTACCATCCAGCCCTTTTGTGTACTTGATCTGAATGAACACACAGGGTTTTTCGTAACTTTCCAGAATGGACTCCCATGTACAAAGAGTTACCACCGGCGTGGTGATGTTTACTTTTCTGTTCACCAGAGAATACATGGTCGTGGCTGAAGAACCCATACTGATATTAGCCACTTCACCAATGGCATCCTTCTCCACATCCGTAAGCAGTTCTTCACCCCCTGCCACAGGTGCGGTTCCTGTGAGATATGGATCATTTTCGGCAGTGTCTGCCGGACCGGATGACAGATTTGCCAGATCATTCAGACCCGGTGTCTCATCACCGGACAGGTCCATGCCGTTTAAGAGGGCATTGATCTCGTCCTGAGATAACATTCCGTCCATATCTTACTCCTCCTCTCTGACTACCGACGTGATCCGGACCGCATAAGAATCATTGTTGGCTCCGGGCAATGCGGTAAATTTTCTGATATTCCCAACATATACATTCATATCACTTTCCACCCTGGAATCCAGCCGGATACAGTCACCCACCTGCAGATTCATGAAATCTGCCACGGATATGGTGCTCTTTCCCAGCACTGCCCTGATGGGCACATCCACTTTGCGGATCAGTGATTCAATATAGCTTTCATAATTTTCATCCCGATTCTCCTGCATGGTGGAGAACCAGTACTTGGTATTCAGTTTGTCCATAACTTCTTCCAGCGTAAAGAAAGGAAGACAGATATTCATGAGCCCTTCGACTTCACCGATCCTCATATTCAATGTAACGATCGCTATCATATCATTGGGTGCGATCACCTGGGCAAACTGGGAATTGGTCTCCAGGCGGTTTAGGACCGGCATGATATCGATGACATTCTTCCACGGCTCCCTGAGCAACTGGGTCAGCATGACCATGATCTTCTCGATAATGATGAGCTCTATCTCCGAAAAATCCCTGCTCTTCTCCAGGGTGGTGCCGCTCCCGCCCAGCATTCTGTCAAGCATGGCATAACCCAGATTGGTAGCCAGATCCAGAATGATGGTACCGTTCAGCGGTGCAAAATTGACAATTCCCAAAATCACCGGATTGGACAGTGCATTGGAAAACTCACTGAAAGTGACGGTCTCAGAACTGGCCACCGTCACCTGCACATTCTTGCGCAGATACACGGGAAGATTGGTGGATACCAGACGGCTGTAATGTTCAAAAATAATTTCCAGTGTCCTTAAATGTTCTTTGGAGAACTTTGTGGGGCGGCTGAAGTCATAATTCTTGACCTGCTTTTCATCCTCCCCCTGCATCTGATCTACATCCAGCTCACCTGCGGCCAAAGAGGCAAGCAGGTTATCTATCTCGTTCTGTGAAAGGACCTCGCCCACGAAAGCTCACCTCCTACCATTTCCTTTTGGGGATAGTCATCAGCAGAACTTGATATCATTGATGGCAATCTTATAAATGAAATCTGACTGGAACAGATCCTGCACAGCCTGAAGGATCTCCTCTTTCAGTCCGTCAAAATCCGCCCGGCATTCTGCCTCCGTGTGCTGGGAGACCACCTCTGTGATGGTATCCTTGATCAGGCTCTCCTGCTCTGCCAGCTTCTCAGCTCCGCCGTACTTCTTATAATCTTTATTCTTGGTGTCCATGGACAATGCAATGTTACATACCAGATATTTGTTCTGGCCGCTCTCGTCCGTCTTAAGGGGCATAGTCAGGTTGCCGTCAAAATTGTACACTGCAGTATCTGCCATGGAAACCTCTTTCTTTACTTCCTCTTCCCCCGGAACCGTCAGCTCCAGGTTCATCACCGTGGCGATATTGTTCACCAGTTGGGCCGTCTTTTTGTTGGTTCCCGTCACGCTGATCATGGTGATGCTGCTGAGTACGATATTCACGACCAGAAGTGCCAGCATCAAAATGGTAAACAGATTTTTCTTCATAAAACTTATGATCCTTTCTCAAGGCTTAGATGTCATCACTGTAAATACGGATCTCCACCCGTCTGTTCTTGCTGCGGCCCTCGGGAGTCGAATTGTCGGCGATGGGGACCCGCTCTCCCATACCGGCATGCCGCAGGCTCGCGGGATCAAGGCTGGTATGGTCTGTGAGATAATAGAATACCGACAGCGCCCTGGCGCTGCTTAACTCCTCATTGCTTGCATACTGCTTGCTGCTTATGGGCACGTTGTCCGTGTGTCCTTCTATCTCTATAATCCCACGGCTGTATCGCTCCAGAATGACCCCGACCTTGTCTAAGACCGTGGTGGATGCCTCCTTGAGCTGTGCGCTTCCGGAATCAAAAAGCAGCGCTCCCTTCATGGTAAGCTGTACATATTGCGCAGTAAAGCTGACTTCCACCTGATCCGCCAGCCTGCTCTCCGCCACTGCCTCCGCTATGGTCTCCGCCAACGCTTCATTTTCCTGAAGCTTTTGTTCTTCCAAAAGTTCCTTGATCCCCTGAGGATCATTGTCAAACTCTTTCAGGTCTGCCGCAGAATTGTCGCTGTCTGTAGTCTTGCCCGTACTGTTGATATATTCACTCAGCTCATTTAGCTGGCTGACACCGTTGCTGATCAGGATGCCCTCTCCGATGGAAGTAGCGCCACCGTCAAAGACACTGAAGGCACTGTTCATGGATGCGATCAGTTCATTCAGCTTCGCCTCATCGATGGTGGACATGGAAAACAGCAGGACGAAGAAACAGAGCAGCAGATTCATCAGATCGCTGAAGGTGGCCATCCACGCCGGTGACCCCGGTGGCGGCGTATCTTCTTTTTTCTTTGCCACTACATCTCACCTCCTGCCTCATTGTCCCCGGACACTCTGTCCTTGGGTGCAAGGAAGGATTTCAGTTTTTCTTCTATTACGCGGGGGTTCTCGCCTGCCTGAATGGACAGAAGTCCCTCGATCATAACCTCTTTTTGCATCATCTCAATGGCATTGTCTGCCTTCAGCTTGTTGGCCGTAGGAGTACAGATCCAGTTTGCCAACAGGGAACCGTATAACGTGGTGATCAATGCCACCGCCATGGCCGGTCCGATGGAACTGGCGTCAGACATGTTGTTAAGCATGTCCACAAGGCCTATCAGGGTACCGATCATACCCCAGGCAGGTCCCATGCTCGCCAACGACTCCCAGAAACCCACCACGGATTTATGTCTGTCGTCAATGCAGTTCATCTCTGTCTCCATAATTGCGCGCACCAAATCAGGATCTGTACCGTCCACTACCAAAAGGATTCCCTTCTTCAAAAAAGGTTCCTCCATATCGGCAGCAGCCTCCTCCAGGGAGAGCAGACCCTCTTTACGAGCGATATTGGATAAATCTATGATTTTTTTGATCATGTCGGCGGTATCCACGGACGGCGCCTTAAAGATCAGGGTAATGCTCTTGAGTCCGGCTATGTAATCCTGTAAGCTGTAGGAAGCCAGAACGGCGGAGAAAGCACCGCCGAAGGTGATAATGGCAGATGCCGGGTCCAGATAGTTTCCGAATCCGCCGATTCCCGCACTGGAAATGATACCGAATATGAGCATGGCAAGGCACATGAGCATGCCGACGATAGAAGCTATATCCACAAAGATCACCTAACATTCCGCATTTTTAAGATTATTCTGCCAGAATATCCTTTCTATATGATTTTACAAGATTTTTTATCTCTTGTCTACTTTCTTTTACAATTAATTTTCGGCCCGTGGTAAGAGTCAGGACCGTGTCGGGAGTTTCCTCCACCAGCTCCAGCAAGTGCGGGTTTATCAGGATTTTCACGCCATTGAGTTTTGTTACTTCGATCATGTTTCGTCCCACCTTCCTGGCCTTATCGACCTAAAGTACTGTTTGTCGCCAATATCAACATAAGGGACGGAAAAACATTCCGTCCCTTACCTTTATTATAAGTTATCTCTTCAGGTTTGTCAATTCCTCAAGCAATGTATCGGATACCGTAATGATCCTGCTGTTTGCCTGGAAACCGCGCTGGGTAGTGATCATTTCCGTGAATTCTGCGGACAGATCCACGTTGCTCATCTCCAACTGTCCCGTGGACATATAACCGCCGTTTGCGGTGACATCCACACCGATCCCGTCAAACTCACCGGAGTTTAAGGTAGCCGCATACAGATTGTCACCGGACTTTTCCAGGCCGGAGGCATTGGCAAAATTTGCAGTGGCGATCTGACCAAGCAGTTTGGTCATACCGTTGTCATAGCTTGCATAGATCATACCATTATTCTGGATGGACACACCGATCATATCACCCAGGCGCCGTCCTGCTCCCAGTCCGTCAAAATCTCCGCTGGTAGCGCCGATGGTGGAAGTTCCTTTGTTATCGAACCCTGAGCTCTCTGAAAAATCAATGTTGATATTGGAGAAGTTTCCTCCCAGTCCTGACAGATCCAGTGTCACGGAAGTCTTTGTGGCAGTTCCGTTGATCCCTGCAAATTTACCAGTGTCCGGATCAAAATTCAAGGTTGCGCCGTCAAAGAAACGGCCATCCGCAGTAAATTCACTGCCGGTATCAAACTGCTCTGTGACCGGAGTGGTGCCATACTGCAGGTTCACCAGTCTCTGCCTGATGCTGATAGCCTCCCCTGCACTTCCTGCCGTGGTGTTTTTCTGGTAAAGGTTCAAAAACTCTTCCGTGGAGCCTTCATAACCGTAAGCCTTTGCGATCAGATCCAGCTTGGCCTGGGCATCATTGGTGGTATCCAGGGTGGCACCCGTGCCATCCACATCCTTCACCAGAGTACCCTGCTCATCCGCAAAGATAGGGGTATTCAGATCCACCACAGGAGTGGTTTCTCCCTCCTTCATCAGCTTCTTGCCATCCCAGTAATAACCATCGGTCAACTGCACCTTGATCTGTTTTTCCTGCAGTCTGCCGGTATCTCCGAACTTCAGTGCGGAAATGTCCATCTCTTCGCCGCTGGCATCCAGCAGTTTGGTCAGTTCCACACTGTATGCATTCTCGTCTGCCGACTGCTTGAACACCAGTCTTGCAGTATAGCTGTAGCCCAGTGCATCAAAGAAATTCAGGTTCACTGCCTTACCGTTTGCGCTGGATACATCCTTATCATTCCTGTCAAGGATGCCGGATACATAAGCCTCGGAGGTAGCCTCGGGCGGATAAGTCATATTTGCTGCGCTCATGATGCGCAGTGCGGTAACGGTATCCTGCTTGATGTTGCCCGTAGCAGCATCAACGCCCCAACCCATGACATTATATCCGGTGCTGGTCATGGCAAGATTTCCGGCGCCATCCACATAGAAAGAACCGTCTCTGGTAAAATAGTTGCCGTTGCCGTTATTGACAACAAAGAAATTATCTCCCGTGATCATGATATCAAAGGGATTGCCGGTAGACTGGCTGGAGCCCTGGCCCTCAATATTGATATTGATGGCGCCGGATTTTACGCCAAGTCCGATCTGTCTTGCATTGGTGCCGCCTGTTCCGGTGGCGGCATTCGGTCCGCTGGCTCTCTGGGTGGTCTGGCTCATCAGCTCGCTGAATACGATAGAACTGGATTTAAATGCGGTGGTGTTTACATTTGCGATGTTGTTACCGATTACGTCCATCTTTGTCTGGTGGGTCTTTAAACCTGCCACACCAGAATAAAGTGATCTCATCATAGTATTTGTTCCTCCTTCATAACGGAACCATGTCCCCTTCTGTCAGTCGGGGGACGTAACCTCCACTCAGGTCCGGTTACATGATGACTGCTCCGTTGATATTTGTAAATACATTCTCGTCTGTCTGTGTACTGTCCATTGCGGTGACCACTGTCTGATTGGGCACATTCACGATAAATGCCAGATCATCCACAATGACCAGGGAATCTCTGATTCCTTTCTGTCCGGCTTTTCTGGCTCCTCCTTCCAGACGATGCCATTGGTCCTTGGTAAGGCTGATGCCGCGGTCATTCAGCCTGACTGCCGCATGCTTTGACAGCTTAAGGTTGCCTGTGTCCGCCGCCTTCTGTTCCAGGATATCCCGGAAACTGAGCCCTTCTTCCGGGGCCTTCCGATCCCCTGCCGAGGACTTCTGACCGATCCGGTCTGCCACCTGGCCAATGGAAAGGAAACTGTTTTTCTGAATATCCATATTCCTAAGCTCCTCTGTCCTTCTGTATCAGACTGCGTCCTCCGTGCCGCCGGTTTCTTCCGTATCGTCAACTTCTTCCGTGCCGTCGGTTCCTTCTTCCGGCTGGTTCTCTTCGGCCTCTTCCGCCGCCTGTCTGATCTCCTTCAGTCTCTCGATATACTTGTCAAGTCTCTTTACCACATCGTTTGCCACAAAACTCTTCTCGTAATCGTTCATGCTGTTGTAGGCTTCTTCCAGTTCGTCGATATCCGAAGCATCTGTAAGATCGATACCGTTCACATTGGGAAGTTTGTTCACCTTTGTCACAAACTCGGTAGCCTTATTATATGCTGCAAGGTATTCCGCATCTGCCACGGTATCCAGGTCCTCCAGGGAATACAGTTCTTCATTGATGGAAAGATACGCCTTACCATTCTCGTAAACCACATAGTCTACTTTGCCCTGGACATACTTGGTCTCTCCTGCGGATGTGGTAGTCTTGATATAGACCTCCTCGCCCACCAGGGAGCTTGCTCTCTGTAAATCCATGCTTCCGGCCATATTCTGCATCTGTTCTACCTGGGAGAACTGTGCATACTGGGATATGTACTCTGTGTTGGAAGTGGGTTCCAGAGGGTCCTGGTACTTCATCTGTGCTACCAGAAGCTGCAGGAACGCATCCTTATCCATTTCGCTGTTACTGGTCTTGGAAGTATTCTTCAGAGAATTTTGGGAGGCCGTCTCCACGATCTTGCCGTCCTCAACGGGTGCAACCAGTGCCATATCGATCCTCTCCTTTCTGTTTTTTGATCATGCGGTGAAATCCACCGTACTGCCGTTTAATGCCATCACCTGTGCTGCCAGCTGTTCCTCCTCGTCCATGTCTGCAAGCGCCTCCATGTCCAAAGGTCCGTCCAGTCTGATCCTTCTTGTGCGGGTACCTCTGTGGCTGCCATCCTGTTCCTGTCCCCGGCCCTGGTCCAGATTCTGTTCAAACTGGTGGGTCTGTACGGTAACCTCAATGGCTGCTACCTTGATGCCCTGCTCGGCGAAATTTTCTTTCAACTGAACTATATGGCTCTCCAGTGCTGCCCTTACTGCTTCGTTCTGTGTGACAAAGTTGGCTGTGAGTACGCCGTCCTTGGATGCCACATTGATATGCAGGGTCCCCAGGCTCTCCGGGTGTAATTGCATCTCCATGCTGGAAGTATCAGGTTTTACCTGGACTTTCATGTAATCCATGATCTGTCTCATGAGGTCCTGGGTCTCTACGCTGAAACCATTCCCCGTCTCCTGCACAGGTGCCTGCTGCAAGATGCCGCCGTCAGCCTTAAGATTCTGTTGAAAAAGGCTTGCGCCCTGCTCCCCGGTCTCTCTGTGTCCGCCGTGTTCTGCTGTGTTTTCTTTGTCCAAGACGGTGCCGGATTCCTTCACCAATTCCTTCATGCCCAAGGTCTGTCCATCTTCCGTGACCACACTGTTGTCCTCGGGATCGTCGCTTACGCCTTCCACTGCGATCTCCACCACGGGCTGTGCAGGCTCTTTCAGCCCTGCTTCCATCCCCTGTCCTGACACTGCATCCATGCTCCGGGCTGCCAGATTCCTTAGCTGTGCCAGATCAAGCTCCTGCATGCCGCTGTCCCCGGAAAGCATCTGCTCCAGTTCCTGCATCAACTGCCTGTAATCGCTGTACAGGGCTTCATTGGTGAGAAGTGCCACGGAATCCTCAGCACCGACTGCCTGTAACAGGAATGCGCTCAGGTTCTCCGGCTCAAGAAGATCGGTGGGCGTAAGTTCCATGCCGTCCAGCAGGTCCTGTACTTCCTCCGGACTGATGTCCAAAGTGTGTGTGATCTCTTCCACCAGCTGCACTGCCGCCGTCTCAAGGATCTCCATTGCCTTTTCCAGCTTTTCATCCTCCGGTATATCAGGGACTTCTTTCTTTTCCAAAGTCTTGTCTCCGGAGATCTTGCCGGTTTCTTTTGCCCTCAAGGATTCTCCCGGTTTTACGGGCTGTTTTCCCTCCGGTGTCCCGGTCTGTCCGGAAGCATCCGCCCGCTGCCCGCCTGCCGCCGTCTGACCGTCCCATACGCTCTGGAAGCTGATCTTGCCGGCTGATGCTGCCTGGGATGCTGCGTTTATGGCAAATCCGCCAAACAGATGGCCTACATCCTTTACTGATGTGCTGGTCATTGTCCTCCTCCTTTCCTTAAAAATTTGAATCCACTATTTTTATCGGCACTTTCCCTTGTGGACTTAAGACTCCGGATCCATAATTTTGGTCAGTTTTGCCACTACCTCCGAATCCATGCTGTCCAGGATCTTGGCACGTTCTTCTGCGCTCATGGCCATCAGTATCTTCGACACCAGATCAAGATTGCCTGTCATCTTCTCGAAAGCCGCTGCTGCCTGTTTGGGCTTCATCTGTGCATAAGTATTGGCATACTCCAAAACCTCTTTGCTCTCCTGCTGTCCGGCTATCACCTGCTTGTAAAGATACTCTGCCGTAGCCGGGTCCATAGCCTCATAATATTTCTGATAGGCTTCCTCGCCGGGGCCTTTTTCCGCGTAGACCACCTCTTCATAGAATTCCGTGCGGATACGCTGGAATTCCACCTGCTTCTTCTCAAACTCCTGAAGGCGCAGCACCTCCGCTTTCAGAGTGGCGATCTCCTCATCCTTGGCACTGCCCGCATTCAGAGCACGCTCCAATTCCAATTCCAAATTCTTGATCTGATCCACTGCGTCCTTAAGACTGGTATATCCGCCATAGCTGTCGGGATCATTGGTCTCCGTCAGGGTCTTGCCGGGCAGGATTTTGTTGACCACGGGAACATCCTTTAAGATCGGTGCCAGCACAGAACTGCCGAAACCGCCGATATCCAGTTTTACCACCACGCAGATCACGGCGATCCACAGTGCAACGATGACCAATGTGGCCAAAAAAGTAGTCACACCGCCGCTCTCTTCCTCCTCAGCCAGCGCATCCTCCTGCTTTGCGATCTCCTTCGCACGGCGCTTTGCCTCTTTTCTCTGGATCTGCTGTTCTTTTTTCAGCCGTTTCTTTTCCTCTTGTAATCGTTTCTTTTCCGCCTGTGCGGCTGCCTCTTCAGGTCTTAATTCCTTTGCCACGCTCGTCACCTGCCTGTCTGTTTTCTGGGAGATCCCTTTTGCCATCCCCTGCTATTTATCCGTCTTCTTCCCATAAGTGTAGCTTGTCAGCTCATCCACCGCCTTGCTCTCCGCCCTGTTCTCCTCCTTCAAAAATGCTTCAAAGGATTTTTCTTTCAGGGTCTCATGGGTCTTTCTTTCCCTCATTACCTCTGTCAGCGCCTCTCTGGCGTTTTCCAGGCGCTTTCCGGCCTGCCGGACCCGTTCCTTTTTTATGGCGATCTGTCCCTCCGTAAACAGAATTGCCTGCTTGTTCTCCTCGATCGCCATAAAATCCAGCCTGCCGGACAAAAGCTCCCCCGCTTTCTCCTCAAGGTCCGCCTTCTGCTCCCTCAGAGAAAAAAGCCCCTTTTCCTCCTCATCCAGCGCACTTTTTGCCGCCGAGAATTCCTGTTTTGCCTGGGTTTCCATCTTCATCTTAATGTCCAGAATACTCTGCAAAGAATATCGAAATCTTGCCATAACGCCTCACCTCCGGGACTGCCTTTCATCCTGCACGCTACTGCTGATCTGCAAACAGCTCGCCCAGCATGTTCACGCTCTCCTCAAAAGTAAACTTCTCATCCACGTCCTGGCACAAAAATGCATTCACGGCATCGATCTTGGAGATGGCATAATCAATGGACGGATTGCTGCCGCTTTTGTAAGCGCCGATGTTGATCAGGTCCTCCGCCTCGCTGTAGGTGGCAAGCACCGTCTTTAACCTGCCAGCCGCCTTCTTATGGTCCTTCCCGGCGATCTGGCTCATGCATCTGGAAATGCTCTGCAGCACATCGATGGCCGGATAGTGGTTCTTGTGCCCCAGTCTGCGGTCCAGCATGATATGCCCGTCCAGGATGCTCCTGGCCGTATCCGTGATGGGCTCGTTAAAATCATCGCCATCCACCAGTACGGTGTACAGCCCCGTAATCGATCCCTTCTCGGCACGTCCTGCCCGCTCTAAAAGCTTGGGCATCTCGGAATACACACTGGGAGGATACCCCCTGGTAACCGGAGGCTCTCCGCTGGCCAGCCCGATTTCACGCTGGGCCATGGAAAAACGGGTCAGGGAATCCATCATCAGCAGGACATCCTTCCCCTGATCCCGGAAATACTCTGCAATAGCCGTGGCTGTCTTGGCAGCCTTATTGCGCTCCAGGGCAGGCCTGTCGGAGGTGGCCACCACCACCACGGAACGCCGCATGCCTTCTTCCCCCAGATCCCTCTCTATAAATTCCCGCACCTCTCTTCCACGTTCTCCGATCAGTGCGATGACATTGATATCCGCTTTGGTGTTGCGGGCAAACATACCCATCAGTGTGGACTTTCCAACGCCGGAACCCGCAAAGATCCCGATACGCTGGCCTTTGCCAACAGTGATCAGACCATCCACGGCCTTGACCCCCAAAGGCAGCACCTGATCGATGATGGCACGGCTCATGGGGTCCGGGGGCGCAGCCTCCACAGGATAGGAATTCCCCTCTATCCGGGTACCGTCCACAGGTCTGCCCATACCGTCCAACGTTTTTCCCAAGAGTTTGTCGCTGACCGCAACGCGCAGAGGACTCCCCGTGTTCTCCACAATGCTGCCCAGTCCGATCCCGTCCGTGGCATCATAAGGCATGAGCAGGGTCTTCTTGTCCTTAAATCCTACCACCTCTGCCAAAATCGGGCGCATCTTTTCCTGCCCCTTACTGTCCGGCAATATCCTGCAGATATCTCCCAGTCTGGCATCCGGCCCTGTGGATTCGATGGTAAGCCCGACAATGTTGACTACCTTGCCCAGCTTCTTAAAGAAAGTATCCTCTGTTATCCTGTTGTACTTTTCAAAATCAATGGCAACCGTGTTCAATCTGTTCACCCGTTCTCTTTTTTATAAGACAGCAGCTTAAGCTTCTGTCCAAGCTCTGTAAGCTGCGTGTCCAGGCCACAGTCAAAGATGCCGCCCTCGGTCTCTATCAGACATTCATTCGGAGCAAGAGCCAGATCTTCCACGATCTCTGCGGTATGTCCGGCCATGACCGGGCCCGACAGGATCTGCTTCTTCTGCATGCTCACATAAGGATAATCTTCCCTGCTCACATGGATCAGAAAATTCCTGTTATCCTCCACTTTCCGCAGGGTGTCGGAGATCAGATATACCAATATCTCACGATAGGACTTAAGTTCCACATGAAAAATATGCTCATAGATACCGGTGATCGTGTCTATGAACTGTGGCTCCAGCTCCTCAAGCTGCTTCTCATATGCTTCTTCCAACTGCCGCTTTTCGTCTGCAAGCTGTCTCCTGACCTGCTCATTCGCAGCCTCCGCCTGCTTCTGACCGTCCGCATAACCTTCTTCCCTGGCCCGGGCAAAGACCTGTTCCCTTTCTGCCTCTGCCTTGGCAGCCGCCTCCTTAAGAAGCTTATCTGCCTGCTCCTTAGCATCTGCCAGAATGGTCTGCGCCTCATTCACAGCTTCCGCCCGAATGGTTTCTCCACTCTCCGCCGCTTTGATCACATTGCTCCGGGAATCCTCCCCGCCTAAAAGCCCGTCGCCTGCCCTTTCTGCTGTATCCTCATCGGACAAAAGTGCGTCCACCGCAAGGCTGTCCGCCGGGATACCGGCAATGAACCCTTCATTCTCCGGGCGCTTCATCTTGGCAGACAACTCTTGTATCCTCTTTTCCAAAAGTTCATTGGTATCAATGACCCTGGCTTCTTCACTGGTCAGTCCAAAATATCCTGTCTTTAACAGATTCTTAGACAATGATCTCGTCACCTCCACCTCTGGAAATAACGATCTCTCCTGCATCCTCCAGTTTGCGGATGATATTTACGATCTTCTGCTGTGCTTCCTCCACATCCTTCATACGGACAGGTCCCATGAATTCCATGTCTTCCTTGATCATCACAGCAAGACGCTTTGACAAGTTGTTGAAGATCGCATTCTGCACCTGTTCATTTGCTCCCTTCAGTGCAATGCCCAGATCATTGTTGTCCACATCACGCAGCACACGCTGGATCGCCCTGTCGTCCAGAAGCAGCACATCCTCGAATACAAACATCTTCTTTCTGATCTCGTCCGCCAGTTCCGGCTCCTCGATTTCCAAAGTCTCCATGATGTGTTTTTCTGTACCCCGGTCCACCGTATTCAAGATCTCCACCACGGAATCCACGCCGCCGATGATGGTATAATCCTGATTTACCAGACTTGCCAGCTTGGTCTCCAGCACCTTCTCCACTTCCTTGATGACCTCGGGGCTGGTGCGGTCCATGACTGCGATACGTCTGGCCACATCCGTCTGCCTGTCCGGCGGCAGTGCAGAAAGGATCTGGGCTGCCTGTCCGGGGGACAGATAGGACAGGATCAGCGCAATGGTCTGGGGATGCTCATCCTGGATAAAGTTGGTGATCTGGCTGGCATCGGTCTTTCTTACAAATTCAAAAGGCTTCACCTGTAGGGACGCCGTGAGCTTTCCGATGACATCCATTGCCTTGTCGCTGCCCAAAGCCTTCTCCAACAGTTCCTTTGCATAAGAGATGCCACCCTCAGCAATATATTGCTGTGCCAGACACACTTCGTAAAACTCATTGATGACATCTTCCTTCACCTGGGGCGTCACGCTCCTGGTGTTGGCGATCTCAAGAGTCAGTTCTTCTATTTCTTCTTCCTTCAAATGCTTAAAGATCCCGGCAGAACGCTCCGGGCCTAAGGAGATCAGCAGGATTGCCGCCTTCTGCAGCCCTGAAATATTGCCATCTTTCATTTGCCTTGCCATAAATCATTGCCTCCGTCCATGTCAGGGAATGCTTACCCCCAGTCCTCATTCAGCCAGTTGCGAAGGAGTGCGGCCGCCGCCTCCGGGTTGTCGTCCACGAATTTTTCGATCATCTTGCGAGTCTCGGACTTTGTCTCCACATCAATATCCTCCAGCTCCGGTTCCGGCGTGGACTGCAGGAGATCTTCCACTGACAGTTCTTCCTCCTGGGCCACTTCTTTTCTGGAACTCATGCTGCGCAGCACCACAAATGCCAACAATCCCAGGATCAGCAAAAACAGCACTACGCTCAGTACAGTGCCTGTGTTGACCGATAGACCTTCCTTGTCATGGAATACCGGTGACTCGTAGGCAATGATGGTGATGCGGTCCTGAGGGATATCGGTGGCATTGGCTGCCATGCTGTAATAATCCGGGTCTATCTCCAGCTTTACATCGGCACCGTTGGCCAGCTTATACTCCTCCCAGGTAATACCGTCCAGAAGGCCCTGTCTTTCCACATCCTCCTCATAGATCTCCTTGTAGCGGATCATGGCAACTGCCATGGATGAGGACTGATAATCAATGCTTCCTGCCGGAAGATCCTTGAAACTGCTGGATTCGTTGGGCAGATAATGGACTTCCCGCTCGCTCTCGGAAGAAGAACTATTGCTGCCGTCCTGATAGGTCATCACCGTGCCGTCATTGGAATCCGTGCCCGGCACGCCGCCCACATCATTCTGATTTTCGGACTCGTAGGTGATCTCACTGGATTTCATCCCCTCGTCCCTGCCCTCGTTGGCATAATATTCCTTGACAGTCTCCTGATAGCTTGCAAAGTCCATATTCAGATGACTGGTGACCTCAATAGCATTGAACTGGTTGGTGCCATAGAGCACCTTTTTTACCTTGTTGGCCATCATGGATTCTGCCTGGTTCTGCAGCTCCTGCAGGGAGTTTGCGATGCCGGCGCTGCTGTAATCATCACCGCCTGCGAACAACAGATTGGCATCCTGATCGATGATGGTGATGTTGGCCGTAGTCTCATTTCCCAGGAAAGTAGCGGTGGCCTTGGCCATGTTGGCCGCATTGGCTGAGGTAAAAGTCCCGTCCAGCTCCAACTGGATATAGGCGGAGGATTCCTGTTTCTTGGCGATCAGCGTACCGTCCTGCTCCGGAATGTGCAGACGTATCCTGGCGCTTTTGATCATAGGCATCGCCTCAAAATTGCTCTCCAGTTCTTTCTGCAGATAAAGGGCATAACGCTTCTCCTTGTCAGACTCCGTGGTAGACAGAGAGCTGGCAAGGGCATCATCCAGGCCAAAATCATCCGGCACATAACCGGCGGCACCAAGGGCCAGGTTCGCCGTAGACACCTGGCTGTTCTCCACGTCAATCTTCAGTCCGTCTGTGGACTCCCTGTGATTGATACCGGAGCCTTCAAGGATCTCGATCACCTTGGCCGCCTCCGCAGTGGTCTCACAGGTGATCAGCCTGGTGTACTGTGGTTTGGAAACTATGTATACAATAATTGCAAAAGCAAAGATAACAGTGGCAACAATACCAATGATGACACTCTTTTGTCTGGTAGTGAACCGGTTCCACCACTCAAGTACTTTTGCAGGTATCTCTTTCAGCCTATCTGCCATGATAGTATTCTCCCGCTCTGATTATTTTCTCCCATACCGCATCAGATCTGCATCTGCATGAGCTCTTTGTACGCCTCGAGGACCTTGTCCCTGATCGCAACTGTATACTGTAATGCTGTGGACGCCTTCTGCAATGCAATGGTCAGGTCGTGCGTATTGTCCGTCTCTCCCAGTGCAAATTTGATCTCCTCATTCTCCGCATCCGACAGATAACTGTTGGTGGTCTTGATATTATCTATGGCGGTGTTCAAAAAGCTCTCGAACATGGTGCCTTCCGTCATCTTCTGCTTTTCTGCAAGGGTTCCCGTCAACGAAGAGGTATCTCTCACCACGTTCACTCCGCCGATCCCGTTCAATGCAGTAATTGCTGTCAAATCCATAATTGCCTCTCATTCTGCCATAAAGCACATTCTTGTGTCATGTCTTACTGATTATTGAGTTCCAAGCCTTTCAGCGCAATGGACTTACTGGCATTGAAAGCCGTGGCATTGGCCTCATAAGCCCTGCTGGCATCGATCAGGTTGGTCATCTCGGTGATGATGTTCACATTGGGATAAGTCACATAACCGTTCTCATCCGCATCGGGATGGGAGGGATCATAGACCATATTCATCTCGGACTCATGGTCTTCAAACACAGCTTCCACCTTGACACCCTGTCCGCTATAGCTGCGGCTTGCATTGCCAAGCACCCTGCCAAAGGACCCTGTATCGCCTTTCTGGGCGAAGCTCACTACCTTTCTTCTGTAAGGAGTGCCGTCGGCCGTGCGGGTGGTATTGGCGTTTGCCACATTCTCAGAGATCACATCCATACGGTATCGCTGTGCAGTCATTCCGGATGCATTGATGTTAAAAGCAGAAAACATGCTCATAACCGTTCCTTCCTTTCTTCAGTCCTATTTCATAACGGTCTGCAGGTTCGTAAATTCCTGATTGATGCTGGTGAGAAGGCCCTGGTATTTCAACTGGTTCTCTGCCAGCATCACGTTCTCGTTCTCGATATCCACATTGTTGCCGTCCAGACGGTAGGAATAGCCGGAATAATCCGTATAAGGCTTTCCTTCCAGCTCAGAAGTCCTCACCTCCGATACCTTCTCGTCCATGGGCTTATAGCTGGAGTTTCCCAGCGCCTTTCTCAGTTCGGACTCAAAGGCCACATCCTGTCTCTTGTAGCCCGGCGTGTCCACATTGGCGATATTGTTGGCAATAGCCTCGTTGCGCAACCATGCCGCATCGGCGGCCTTATCTAACACATTGATATAATCAAAAGCATTGGTACGGATCATAAAGGGCTCCTTTCTACATAACTACTCTATTCTATTATAATTTATTTCGACAAAAACACAACCTTTTTTAAAAAAAAGAGACCTATTGATCTGATTCAATAAATCCCTTTTCATCCGGACCTGCCATGCCCGTTTTAAATCCATTTAAACTCTATTTTTATTTATGATTCTGACGTTTCAATTCTGCAATCTCATCGAACACCACGTCATTCAGCACCTTGATGTAAGTTCCCTTCATGCCTGAGGACCGGGATTCAATGACGCCTGCACTCTCAAACTTGCGCAGGGCATTTACGATGACCGAGCGGGTAATACCCACCCTGTCTGCGATCTTGCTGGCCACCAGGATGCCCTCCATGCCGTTCAGCTCATCAAAGATATGGGTGATAGCCTCCATCTCCGAAAAGGACAGGGTGCTGATAGCCGATTTCACCACCGCTACCTTGCGGTTCTCCTCTGCGCTCTCCTCATTGACAGCCCTGAGCATTTCCAGCCCCACTACCGTGGTGCCGTATTCGCACAGGATAATATCGTCAATGTCATACTGTTCATTGCACTTGTAGATGAATAAGGTGCCCAGACGCTCTCCGGCAATCTCGATGGGAGTGACGATGGCCTGAAATTTCCTGGTATCGATATTCTCAAATCCCAGTGTCTCCAGATTTACGTTCTCCTTGGTGGAAAGAACGCCCAACAGTCTCTCATTCAGCATGGGATCGATAAAGCCTCCCACGTTTTCATCGATCAGTTCCGTGATGGGCTCGATCCCCTCGGACTTGCCCACACCCAAGACCTTGCCCTTCCTGCTGATGACCAAAACATTGGAATTCAAAATCTCCCGCATGACCTTACAGATATCATTGAACACGACCTTACTGGAATTGTTGTTGTGAAGAAGCTTACTGATCTTCCGTGTTTTGTCCAACAACTGTACACTGCTCATACATTTCCTCCGTTCTTTTTGCACCTACACAAGAAAATTCATCTATTGTTATATTAGCACAAATAAAATCAGATTACAATGTTAAATTGTTGGAAATGTCAAACTATTTTGCACTTTCTGTTTCTTTTTTGCTCTCCGGGGCAGGCTTCTGCCATGACATGAACTCACAGTCCGGATACCCCACACAGCCATAGTACCTGCGCCCCTTCCTGGTACGCTTGACCACGATGTCCTTGCCGCAGACAGGGCAGGGAACGCCGATCTTTTCAAAATAGGGCTTGGTATTGCGGCATTCCGGGAAACCGGGGCAGGCCAGAAATCTGCCGTGAGGACCATACTTGATCACCATCTGTCTCCCGCAGACCTCACAGACTTCGTCTGACACCTCGTCCGCAATGGTGACCTCCGCCAGATCCTTCTCAGCAGCCTTCACCGCTTCTTCCAGATCCGGGTAAAAATTCTCAATTACCGTCTTCCATTTCACAGTGCCTTCTTCCACGCCGTCCAGAAGGGCCTCCATGTTGGCGGTGAAATTCACATCCACAATGCTGGGAAAAGCTTCCTTCATCATATTGTTGACTACTTCACCCAGCTCCGTCACATACAGATTCTTGTTTTCCTTTGCCACATAACGTCTTGCAAGGATAGTGGTGATGGTGGGAGCATAAGTGCTGGGACGTCCGATGCCCAGTTCTTCCAATGCCCTTACCAATGCCGCCTCCGTGTAGTGAGCAGGGGGCTGCGTGAAATGCTGCTTCGGATCGAAAGAAAGAAACTGTAACACACTGTCCTTATCTAATGCCCCGGACAGCATATTTTCCTCCTCGTTGTCCTCCTCCGTAGTATATACGCTTATAAAACCATCAAACAGCCTTTTGGAAGCCGCCACCGTAAATATCTGGTCATTTGCACGGATCTTCACGGAAGTGGTCTCATATTTTGCAGGATTCATCCTGCTTGCCACAAAGCGCTTCCAGATCAGTTGATACAGGCGGAACAGATCCCTGGGGAGCTGCTCTTTCACCGCAAGGGGCATTCTTTCCAGGTCCGTGGGACGAATGGCCTCATGGGCATCCTGGATCTTCTGTCCGCCCTTTTTCTCCGTGGTGTTCACCGCCGCATATTCCGCTCCGTAATGAGCTTCGATAAATGATTTTGCCATGCCTTCCGCTTCTTCGGACACACGGGTGGAATCGGTACGCAGATAAGTGATAAGGCCAACTGTTCCCTCCCCCTTGATATCCACGCCCTCATAAAGCTGCTGTGCCAGACGCATGGTCTTCTGAGTGGAAAAGTTCAATACCTTGCTGGCCTCCTGCTGCAGGGTGGAGGTGGTAAAGGGAAGGGGAGCCTTCTTCATCCGCTCTCCTTTCTTTACTTCTGTCACCTGATAGCAGGCATCCTTCAGGGAAGACATGATCGCATCCGCCTGCTCTTTGCAGGTAATGGTCTGTTTTCCCTCCGTATTGCCGTAATATTTTGCACTCACAGGCTTCTTCTCGCCCTTCACCTGCAGATTCACGTCCAGGGACCAGTATTCCTCGGGAACGAAGGCGCCGATCTCCTCTTCCCTGTCACAGATAATGCGGAGAGCCACAGACTGCACGCGGCCTGCGCTTAAGCCTCTTTTTACCTTTGCCCAAAGCAGGGGGGATATCCGATATCCCACCATACGGTCCAGCACACGGCGGGCCTGCTGGGCATCCACCAGATTCATATTGATCTTACGGGCATTTTTTAAGGATTCCTTCACTGCATTTTTGGTGATCTCATTGAAGGTGATGCGGTATACCTTTTTGTCTGCGAGCTTCAGCGCATGCCAAAGGTGCCAGGAAATCGCCTCTCCCTCACGGTCGGGGTCGGTTGCCAGATAGATCTTGTCGGCCTTCTTCACTTCCTTGCGCAGATTTGCAAGAATATCACCTTTCCCACGAATGGTAATATATTTGGGTTCATAGTCATGCTCTACATCTATCCCGAGACTGCTCTTGGGCAGATCCCTCACATGACCGTTGCTGGCAGCCACCTCGTAATTGCTGCCTAAAAATTTCTTTATTGTTTTCACCTTTGCCGGTGACTCTACGATCACTAAATATTTTGCCATCTTGTTGCCCCTGTATGATATCTTTCTTCTATTAATTAGAGTAATCGTGAACCACTATACACTAAAAATCCTGCTTATGCAAGCTATTTTATTCTGTTTTTTCAAGGCTTTTATATAAAATTATGAATTTTTCAATATATTTGCAATATATTTTTGACTTATTCACCATATATAGGTATAATAAAGATGTATATTTACATATCTTGTATGCAACAATAATAGTTTTGGGGAGGCAACACAGTGAAAGAACTCATGATCATGTACCACCCTGTGAAAAAGGAAATTCGTTTCCTTGCAAAGGTCAAGGGAGAGTTTTTGGACATTCCTTATAATATATGCCCTAATCTGCTTCCTTACTCTCCTGAGCATGGTGAATTCCTCTTACAAAATCAGGGCAATCAATTTTTCAATGACATTTGGGAACAATTTTTGCACGAAAAGATCAGCCTGGTCTTCAAGGGAACCAAGATCGACTATGATGATTTCCTGGAGAAAATAGCTGAGTACAACAGATTCGCCGGCGAAGAGCGCTTCGTGGTCAGCAACTTTATTGAGTTGCCCTCTGTTGCAGATATCTATAAGTGCATCAGTGATTTCTGCGATGACACGCTGGCAGTCTTCGACTCCGAGCTAAAGGATTCCGAAATCGTAAGATCTTTCCAGCTGCGCAAAGAAGAATTCAAGAAAAAGCGGGAACAGCTCAACGCAAATGATGTGAACCTCTGTCTGGTAGGTACCTACAGTTCCGGCAAATCTACCTTTATCAATACTTTGATCGGTAAAAGGATCCTGCCGGAAAGCATCAACTCCGAGACAGCCAAAATGTTCCGCATCCAGAACAACGATAAACCTTCCGTATCTTTCCGGATGAAGACCCCCGATACAGAGGGACATATTCTGGTTACCATCGCCTGGGACATTGACAAAAAGAAATTTGCGTTCTACTCCAACAGAGGCGAATGTCCTCTGACCAAGCAAAAGATCCAAAATGAGATCAACAGTGCTCTGGTATTCCATTTACAGCAGCATGAACAGTTATACCAGATCTTAAAGACCCTGAACGATATTCCCAATGCTCCCACTGAGGACTATCCGGAATATATTGACGGTATCATCGAAGTAAATTATCCGATCCCTTTAGATCCCAATATCAACTTTACTTTCTATGACACCCCGGGCACCGACAGCAACTCCAATGAGCATCTTCTGGTGTTGCAGAATGCATTACAGCAGCAGACCAATTCCATCCTGATCATCCTGTATGAGCCCACCAAAATGGAAGGCACCGGAAACTCTATCCTGTACAAGCTGATCAGATCCTCCCGCGAGGACAAGGAAACCAAAGATAAAGTACATATCGATCTGACCCGCTCATTGCATGTGATCAACCAGGCTGATACCAGAAGTCTTGCGGACTTAAACAACTTAAAGGACAAAAAGGTAGGTATCTCCTTAAAGGAAACCGACAAGATCTATAATGAAGAAGCTGAATATATCGATCTGTCAAAGGAACGCCTCTTCTTTGTTTCCTCCAAGGCTGCTTATATCTCCAAAGCCATTGCAGGCAACATTGATACCGAGGATGAGAGGCTCTGGCTGGCAAACCACAGAAATGAGATCAACAATACGCCAACCACTGATCCTCTGCTGATCAAAGGTGACAATCAGGAGATCGAAACAGGCATGTACTTCAAGCTGGACAAAATGGCCAGTGCCGACAACGAGACTAAGCAGTTGATCGCAGACTGCATGGAAGAATTGCGCAAATGCGATCCTTCCGACACCAGCTTACGTCCTATCCTGCAGCGTATCTACATCAATTCCGGCATGTATGCCATCGAGAGAGAGATTGTGAAATACGCGCAGAAATATGCTTTGGCAGTCAAGGCCAAGGGACTTTACGACAGCATTTCCAGCGTAGTCGATTTCATCCGTGATGACTATGCTGCTATCGAGACACAGGCCAGATTGTCCAAGGAACAGATCTCACAGAATATCGATACCATGAAGACTACTATGGTAGCCGATATCGACCGCGCTTATGCGGATTACCTTACGACCCTGACTCCTGAATTCCTGTTGGAAAATATTCCGGATATCGCTTCCCTGAACAGCATTATTGAAAGCCGCAAGGCACAGGCTGCCAAAATTGCTGACAAGATGAAATGGATCGCTATCCGTCCCGAGGTATTTGAAGAGAAAAACAATATCATCCGCCAGGAGCTGAACCTGTATCTGATGGAAATCGATGATTTCTACAAGGCCAACCGTGAGTCCATCTTAAAGAAACAGATTGAAGCTCTCCGGGCCAGCCTGGTAAAGGCAATTACCGGCTACAAGGGCATTGATGAAGGACTGGTACGCCGTATTGCCAATGTGTCCGATACCCAGGTACCGCCCTCCTCCCTGAAGGCTCTCCGCATGGATGAATATATCAACAAACAGAAAGCAATCTTCATCTTCTCTACTAACGATAAGACCTCTTACAAGAAAGACATTGAAGAGATGTTTTCCACCACCACCAGACAACAGTATGAGTCTTATGTGGCGGAGATTCTGGAAGTGGCAAAAGCAAAATCTGCCGAACTTGTGGCAGAATTCAAGAACAACATTGATATGATCTCCAGCAACCTGGAATTCCTCATCAAGGATGAAAAGCGTGCGATCTCCATGCAGGCAAAGGCAAAAGCTGTTCTTGATCTGGTAGCGCAGAAGGATAATGAACTGAACAAGAAGATCTGGAGCGAGATTTAAGAAAAGGCGAAAGAATCAGATCTGCAAAAAGATAAAACCTCAAAAGCCCCGGCACCATTCGGTGCCGGGGCTTTTATGATCACTGATATTTATTTAACTGCATTGAAGTAGAAGATTCCTTCTCCGGTAGCTTCATCATACAGCACATAATCCTCAACACCCGTCTGTACAATGTTGTTACCATTCATCTCATATATATTCATGTCTTTGATGGATACCTTCACACGGTAGTTTCCTTCAAAATCGTTATGGCGGAAGGTAAGTCTCAATTTACCCTGATTTGAACTGATCTCTGTCTGTCCTGCCACTGCTCCCCAGGTTCCGTCTGCCTGCTTCTTCTCCAGTTCGAACTTGTAAGCATTATCGATGGAAGTACCGTTGGTATCAATACCGATTACCTCATGAATGCTTAAGATATCGCCTGACTGATTGTCTCTTGAGAAAGCAATATCCGGTGCGGAGCTTTCGTCATTGGAAAGAGCAGCATTCAGTCCCAAAAGGGAACTGTCAAAGGTCAACTGAACTCTCTTTACCACTTCACTGATCATATAAGACTCTTCGGGAATACCTGCCGTAGGCCAGATTTCCGTACCGGTATTATCCTGAATGACCAGCTTGATCTGCACCTCATAGTCCTTATCGTAATCCATGACACTGGTAAACAAAGGACGAAGGTTGATGCTCATACTGTCATCTGCATCACCGTACTGATTGGATTTCCATTCTGTCCAGGTACCGCTGGGATACTCTCTGTAACGCACCTTAAATACATGTTTCTTGCCTTCGCCGGGCAGAGACGCCTTCAAAGCGTGGACATTGCCATCTACAGCTGCCTGTTCCTGGTTGGTCTGACGCAGCCAGCCGCTGCCGGTGGTAATATAAGGAGTGGTCTTTACCAACTGCCAATCATCATAAACATCACCATAGTCTGTACCTGTCTTATTGGTTCCGTCCGGATGTTTTGCTTTTGCTCTCACAGTAAGAGTAGTGCCGTCTGCCATATCCTGGTCCAAAACCAGCTTTGCCTTAGTGCTGTCTATTGCATCAACCTCAATGTGGCCCACTGTGGAATCAGAAACCGTCCATGTGGCCTGGTAAGGAGTTACATAATTCAAATCATAATCAGTACCCAGCGCCTGTGCCAAATTGGTACCGCCTATACTTGCAGAAAGCCGATAAACTGCTCCGGCCTTGTAAGCCACACCGCTCTCAAGGACACCATTCACATCTAGCGTAGTAACTCTTCTGATGTAGACATTTACCGTCTTCTGGGCCAGAGGATTTCCACCGCCATCCAGCTGCTGGGATTCCACTTTTAAGCGGACCATATTGGCAGTCTCATCAGTTCCGATGTGAAGACTGCCGCTGATAACAGTGGTACTTGCGCTATTATTACCGGTAACGCTCCAATTCAAGTTGGTATTGGAAAGCCCGCTGGTACTTACAATAGATGCAAAATTATAGGATTCATCAGGTTCCAAAATAATTTCTGAAGGCAGGAAAATTGCCGCTACTACTGCTGTAGCATCCTTTGCTTCCTTGTTGCGGGCTGTAATGGTGAAACTTGTAGGATATTCCTGGGACGCATTCTTAAACTGCATCTCCAGACGGGCATATCCGTTTGTAGCGAAATCTGACACATCCACCGAAAACGACTGCAATCCGTCTGCCATCAACTGTGCATCGGAAGATGAAGTCCAATTATCGGCAGCATCCACACTGAATTCCTGATAGGTCAGGGTCTGGGCTGTTGCATCATAAGTTACCTGATAGCCTTTATCTCCCTGTTTTACCTTCAGGACATTTGATGCATAAGTCACATCCGCCGTGGCATCGATCAAAAGGTCGCTGACCTGATTTGCCACAAGCTGCGCTTCCTGCTGCACACTTGCTTCGGCACTGCCTCTGTTGTAACCATCTGCACTGACCACCAGCACGCCGCTGATAGAAGTGCCAATGATACTCAGGATCGTAATGCCGCAGAGAAGCTCAACCATGGACATACCCTTGTTGCCAAGTTTAAACAGCTTCTTTCTGAGAAATTTCATTTTTCTTCCTCCTCTTTGCTATTCAACAGTTACTTTGCCTGTAAGGTAGGCTAATTTTACCAAACGCACTTTGGAACCCTTACTTATCTTGATCTCATCACAATACCCGCCGCCCGGGAGAGAGTTAAAACCGCCTGTGGTCCGCTTAAAACTCAAAGTCAGCGGATTGGAGGCATCCCCCAATGGATTATAAACCGTGTCACCGGACAATTTATATTCTACGGTCACATACTTGGCACCAATCCTCAAATCCTTCTGTGAGGAACTGCCGTCTGCATCCGTAATCGTCTCCTTCAGATATACATAATCATCTTTTTGATAAAGTTCCAACACAATACTCTGCTTGCCCATGGTCGTAACACGGGCATTGTTCAGTGCCGTCTCTATTTTCTTGGCACACTCATCCGCAGGTTTGCTGAATGCCGCACTGATTCCCATAGTCATCAAGCCACCCACTACAACCAGGATTGTAATGACAATTACCAGTTCCACCAGGGATAAGCCTCTGTTATCAAGCTTCATACACGCCACCCCTATTCTTTCTTCCAGTTATAATAGATCACACAATCAGACATTTCAAATTCTTTGCGTTCCAGCGCTTTTGTCTGTAGCTGAGCCGCTATTGAGGCGTCAGCATTTGTATCGCTGGCATCCCACGCAGTACTCGTTGTTTCTGTCTGCCAATCCATATCCGGCGCCTTCACCAAAAAATCTGTCTCTATGACCGTGGTATAACCGTCTTTGGTATACTCAAGTTTTACATTCTTTATTACTACATAGCCTTCTGCCTTGTGCAGTTCCAATGCGGTACTGTTCACAGTAAGACCTCCCGCATACTCCGTCCCTGCAATTCCCTGCAGATATGCTTCCAAAGATCCGCTTGCCGTAATATAGGTATTGAAATTATCCTTCAGCGTCTCTACAAAGGTCTCATTGTAAAGAGCCTCCCTGGCAGCTCCGTCACCTGCTAAAAATTCCTTGACAGTCTCCTGATATGCGGGCTGGTATGCTTTCTTGGCCTCCACCATCAGTTCTGCCCGGATCCGTTCCATGCCCGTCTCAGCATCATAAAAGCTGTTTTTGATCCTTTTATCGGTGGATTTCATGAAATAGTTCATACCTGCCATATAAAGGACCACCGTCACCAGGATACTGATAAAGGCAATGACAACGATCACCGTGACAAGTGCCGCGCCGGAATTATTCAATTTTTTCCCAAAAATACGTCTGCCTGCCATACTCTTCCCTCTTGCCTGCATGCCTTGCTATTTTACATTGGTGGAACCCTTTAACTCATACTCCACCTCACTACTGCCACTCTGCATGATCTGGATATCCACATCATACAGCAACACGGTAACCGTAGCCTCCTCGGCCCAGGGTGCACCCATATCCGTGACATCGGTTCCTGAAATCGTATAGGAGCAAGCATCTTCGCTGGTCAGCCTCTTGCCCAGATTGTGGTACAGCTTAAGTGGAGAACCTGTAGTTACGTCTACTTCTACCGAATAGGTAGATTCTCCGCTACTCAAATATGCAGGTCCTAAAATACTGCTCTTCTGCTTTATAATATGGACATTTTCAAGGGACGTACAATCATTATTGATAATTATATCATCTTCCTCACAATCAATCAAGCCGTTTCCGGTATCTTTATATGCAGGATAATAGTACAGATAAAGTCCCTTTAAGTCTGCTCCGGCGACTGCGGTACTCATATCATTACAATTGTAAGACTCCGTCAGGGAACCGGAAACCGTAACTTTCGGTTTGGTACCGTCAGCTTTGGTGATCTCAAAATCGGATGCTGTAAAAGAGTAAGTTGATGTTACGGTCACATTTCCATCAGTATCTATGGTTACCTCTATCTCCCTTTTGGTGATCTTCACATCGTCAGCGTCCGGAGTGGCAGATCCCACATGTCCCTGTGCACTCAAAAGAGAGGATACTGCAGGAAGGATGCCGCTCTGCTCATCCACCTCTTGTTTGAAGAATGCATCCGTATATTTGTTGACCCCCGGCGCCTTCACCAGTTGGGCCGTCTTCGTAGTGGGAGTCATCTCGATCTTGACATCATAGGATTCCCCCTCAACGGTAACGCCGTTCAGAGTATAAGTCCTTCCTTCTCCATTTGAGGTGGAACTCGTTGTTTCGCTACCGGATAAAGGGTACAGTTTGAAAGAAGTGCCGCCACTGGCAAACTCTGTATCCAAAGTCGCCTTATCGTAAGCCTTGATGCCTTCCATAAGACTCTGGGCAAGATGGAGCTCATCCTGGCTTCTCTTTGCTTTCTGGTTTACCTGCATGGAATAAGAAAAGCTCCGCAGGAATACGATAGACACCACTGACAAGATCAGCATTGCAGCCAAAACTTCAACCAGGCTAAGGCCCTTGTTATTCAGTTTTTTACATCTTCCTTTTGTTGCTTTTCTCATACCATACCACTTTCTTTATTCCATCTCTTCAGAGCTTGCAAACAGATTGCTCAGACCGGTCTCATAATCCTTAAACTCTCTGGGGATGTATTCCTTTCCGGTGCCGTCCACCATATAAAAGGTCACATCAATGGTACCTTCCAATAACATATCCTCATCATTCAGTGCATAAGCCACATTGGTAATGGCCACCTCTTCCTGATTGTCATTGATACAGGTGATCAGGTCTTTCAGATTCTGATAGGTAGTGATATTACTGTAAGTAACCAGTCGTTTGTTGAATACCAGATCCTGTCCGGGGAATTCCTCCATGCCGGATCCCTGTACGATATCAGCACCCACTCTTGCCAGCTCTTCCCGCTCACCGATACTAATGGAACGATATCCCACCAAAATACCCTCTTCCCAGGACCGCAAAGCCAGATAAATGGCGTCTTCTTCTTTTACATCTGCGGGGAAAGCTGCCAGGGTATCCTGGATCTCTGTCTGCATTGCCGTCATCTGTTCCTTATACTGAGGCATCTGGGCATAAAAGGCCTCCAGTTCCGCAACCCTGCTGGCCAACTGCATATTGGAATTTACCAGCATCTGAGTCTTCTCCGCATAAGGTTGGAATACATACATATATATCACCACTAAAATCACCACACACAAAACCAAGGTGGAAAAAAATGCTGTCTGTGCTTTGTTCTTCATACTTTCCTCCTATTCCACTGCCTCTGCATTTTCGCCTGTTGCGATAGGATAATAATAACACTCCACACCAAACTGAAGCCACTTCTCTGCCTCTGCCCCTTCCTCGGCTGCCGCCTCCTCTTTCTCGGAAGCCTCAGACACAGTCACATCCATCAGGCTCTCGAAGCCACGCAGGATCTGGAAGATCTTTGCAGCCTCTTCCAGTTCTTTGACCTGGATCGTGAAAACCGCCTTTTCGGAATCGGAAGTAAACTCTGTCACTTTGATATCGGCAGGAAGTTTCTCTTCCATCTCCGTCAGGAAAGCAACCAACTCATCGTTGGAGTGCTCCGTCATCTTGTACTTGCTCTTCATTTCATTATAAAAATCGCTCATGGCCAGGTACTGGTTATGTACCACTTCCGCTTCCTGGTAAGTCTGTTCCTTCTGCTTCAAAGCAGTTTCCACTTCCTTGGCAGTATAATAAGGAACCAAGGCCATCGCCAGCATGGCGATCACAGCGATCACAAAGGCTACCAGCACCAGAGTGGTAAACAGACCATAATTAACATTTCTGCCACTCTTCTTTTTACTTTCCTCACTGAGCAGATTGACAGGGTCCAAAGCAGCGCCCAACACGCCGACATATTTTCCCATGCTCTCTGCATCCAAAGTCTGGAACGTAGAAACACTGCCAAAATTCTTAACGGTCTTGGTGGGAACTCCCAACTCATTGGTGAGCAATTTGGTCAACCCCACGATCTCGGAACCCATACCCACCAGGACTACTTCACTGATCGGCAGATCCGGTCCCTTGGAATTGTAGAGTTCAATGACACGGCCCAGATTGCTGAGCAGCTGTCCGAAGGTAGCAGTAATCTTCTTGCGGTTCTCAGCCTCGATCTCCGTTTCATTATAGACCTCATCCCGCTCCACTTCCTTGGTTCTGTCACTTAAAACAGCCTTGATATAGCACTTCTTGCACATTGCTTCAAAGGCTTCCGTCTGGGTCATGGTATACGAATCTGCTATATCCATATAAGCCTGAAGGGCTCTCTCAAATCCGTAGTTGATATTTCTCTGCAACATCATGCTGCGGTTGGCGATCACGGAAGCGATGGTGGAACCATCCTCCACCTTAACCACCAGCTTTGCTTTGTCCCCGCACTCGTTCTTCATTATCTGATAAATGCTGTTTCCGGAATAATCCAGGTTCATCAGACGCAGCCCACAGTTATTGGCCAGCTTGGTATACCCTGCGATCAGATCCTTTCCTGCAGCCATGACCATGACACGATATTTATCCTTACCGTCGTCTCCCTTTTCCACTCCCAGTACCACATGTGCGATCTCATAAGCAGACAGATCAATGGGGAAGTAGTCATTGGCATTTGCTCTGATATAACTGCCCACCTGATTCATCTTGATCGCAGGAATGGAAACCTCTCTGGTCACAATCTTGCTGGAGGTAACCGTAAACACCACTTGTTTTGTCTTGATCTTATTTTCACTTAATGTGCGCTTTAATGTGGGTGCAAAATCCACATTTTCACGCACGAAACCATCTTCCAAAACTCCCTGCGGAGTAGGAATACAAAAATACTTATATACCTTCGGATTCTTCACCCGAAAATCTAATTCACTGATTCTAGTGATTGAATTGCCAATCTCTACGCTAAGTATTCTAGCCATAAAGCATCCTCTCTGTTCCTCTCCTTGCTAAGGAGTACTTATATTGTTTCAAATCTGATATCATAGCCCGATAAATTGTAAATACCAGGCAATCAATTCATCTCCCCACAATGCAGCCAGCATAACACCGGCCGAAAGATATGGGCCCAGGGCAAGGACATGATCCTTACCGGACAGCTTCATACGAAGCAGATGGATGACGGAGCCCAAAGCGCATCCCGCGACAAAAGCAAGGAGGATCTTCTGCCAACCCAGCATCAGACCGCACACCGCCATCAATTTTACATCACCGCCGCCAACGGCTCTTCCACCGCTGACATAATAAATCACAGCCAAAAACAAACTTACACAGACTGCCCCGATCAGATAATTGAGCCAGTTCCGATAGTCACAGGCCACCCGGATCACTCCCAGCGCCCCGATAAAATACTGAAATCCCACCGGGATCTCATAAGTTCTGAAATCAATCACGCTCAATGCCAGAAGTGCGCTGGCAAGGAGGCAAAACAACACGGTTTCCGGGCAAAATCCCATCTTCCAGAAGATCACCAGATACAGCAACCCATTCAGCCCCTCTATCAGAGGGTGCTGAATGGAAATAACTGCTCTACACTTACGACATTTACCTCCCAGGAATAGGTAACTGAATAACGGTATCAAATCATACCACTGTAACTGATAGCCACAGGCCTCACAATGAGAGCGGACCTTCACAAGGCTTTCTTTTCTGGGAACCCTGCATATCACAACATTTAAAAAGCTGCCAATGACGATTCCGTACAGAAATACAATGATATATAACGTAAAACTCAGCAGTGTAGGGAAATTATTCATAGGAAGTTCCTTTCAAAATAACGGATTACTGATGGTTAGCCTGATAATATCCGCCAGATTTCTCAGGATTAGGATAAATATGAGTACCACCCAGTGTGATCTCGCTTACACCATTTTTAGTGATGGTAACAGTCCATGAATCACTTGCATGCAGCTTGGGAACAGGCCACATCTGAACATTCACTCCGGAAACATTCACTGAAGCATTTCCGTTACCGGTGTAGGTAGATGAAAGAGCTACGCCGTCTGCCAGTGCTACGTTAAATGCGGTAGCCAGTTCCTGTGCATTGGTGATATCAGTAGATACCTTGGAGTTGTTTACATACTTCAGATACTGAGGAGCCAGGATACCGATCAGCACTGCCATGATTGCGATTACGATGATTAACTCGACAAGTGAAAAACCTTTGTTGTTCATTTCCTTTTTCATAGTTTTCTCTCTCCTTTTTATTTGCTATATATATCTTAAACACAGTTCCCTACTCCTGTGCTTAATTCGTGTAATAAGTGGTGTAATATCCACCGGGTCCTTCCGCATCCGGAAAAATTTCCAGACCGTTTAAAGTGATCTCGGTCACTCCCTTCCCCTGCTCGGAGGAGATCACCCAGATATAAGAGGGATTCACCTTGCAAGGTGGCAGGACCTCCAGTCCGGGGACTCCGCTTACCAGCGTCCCTCCGGATCCCGTGATGGTATTTGGCACGCTGCTCCCATAGCTTTCCGAGATGGCACCGTTTACCAGTTTGGCAATCTCAGTGGCATTGGTCACATCCGTGGTCACCCTTGCATTATTTACAAATTTCAAATATTGCGGGGCCAGGACTCCGATCAGTACTGCCATGATAGCGATCACGATTATGATCTCCACCAGAGAAAAACCCTTTTGATCCATCTTTTCTTTCATATATCAACTTCCCCTTGCGCCTTACAAACCTTACAGCTGATCCAGTGCCTGGTACATGGTAAGCATAGGTGCCATACAAGCGCCCACCAGAATGATGACGATACCGGCAAGCAACACGATGATCATAGGCTCCAGAGCTGCCATGAAGGACTGTACAGCCACTTCCACCTCATCATCATAGTAATCGGCCAGCTTGGAAAGCATTTCCTCCGTATTACCGGTTTCTTCACCGATCCTTGTCATGTGGTACACCATGGGAGGAAATAATCCACACTCCTCCAAGGGTCTGGACAACGGCTGACCGATGACGATCTCATTCTTACACATCTGTAATGCTTCTTTATAATACACATTATCCATGGTCTCTGACACAATTTCCACAGCTTCGATCAAAGGAACACCTGCCGCCATCAGAGTACTCATGGTACGGGCCACCTGGGAGGATGCCTGCTTGATCAAAAGATTTCGGAAAATGGGGATGCTCAGCTGCAGCTTATGGAATATATGCTTCCCTTTGTCCGTTGCCGCAAACATCTTCAGTCCCACCACAATGGCAATGATTATGGGCAGAATGATGAACCACCCATGTATCAGTGCGTCGGAACATGCTGCCACCGCCTTGGTGATGGCAGGCAGCTCTGTTCCCAGTTCCTCAAACATACTGGTATAGTTAGGGATAACTACTGTCAGCATGACAATGACAACGCCGATTGCCACACAGCACACTACGATAGGATAGATCATAGCCTTCTTGACCAATGCCTGTGTCTTGGAAGCCTTTTCAAAATGGACGGACATTCTTTCCAGTGCCACATCCAGGCTTCCGGATGCCTCACCGGCAGCTACCATGTTGATCAGAAGGTCCGGGAACACCTTGGGATAATCCTGCATGGAACGGGCCAGCGTCTCACCCTTTTCCACACTGACACGCACTCCCTCGGTAGCCTCTCGCAATCTGTCATTTTCCGTCTGTTCTGCCAGCATCTTCAGGGAATCCACCAGGGTCACGCCTGCTCTTGACATACTGACGAACTGACGGCAGAATACACTCATATCTCTGGGTTTGGGCCAACCGCCCACCTTAAAGTTGATATCCTTGGTCAAAGCAGACTGTGTTGTAAGATTCAGCACTACCAGTCCCTGTTTCTTCAGTTCCTGTCGTGCCTTCTCTATGCTCTCCGCTTCAATGCTTCCTTTCACATTCTTCCCTGCACTGTTCAGTGCCTCATAGCCATAAGATGCCATGTATCCTCCTCGCACGCAATTTCTGCGTGTCTTCCGCTAATATATTTTATGCCATACTTCTTAAATGTCGAACGAAACCTTCATCATTTCGCTGAATGCGGTAATGCCATTCAGCACATACTCCGTAGCGCTCATCTTTAAGGTATGCATACCATCCTTCATAGCCTGGTCCTTGATCTCGTCTGCATTTCCACCTTTACTGATGATGCGCTTCAAGGTAGGGGTCATCTCCAATATCTCATAGACACCGATTCGACCCTTGTATCCCATGTTGTCACATTGAATACACCCGGCGGGCTCATAAATTGTCACATCCTCATCCAGTTTGCAGCCCATCAGTTCTTTTTCTTCCTCAGTGGCCAATCTGGGTTGCTTACATGCAGGGCACAGACGCCTTACCAGTCGCTGTGCAATGACGCCTACAATGGAATCCGCGATCAGGTAGGGTTCGATTCCCATGTCTTCCAGACGGGTAATGGTACTGGAGGACGAGTTGGTATGCAGAGTACTTACCACCAAGTGACCGGTAATAGATGCCTGCACTGCAATACTTGCCGTCTCCTGGTCACGGATCTCACCGATCATGATGATATCAGGGTCCTGACGCAGGATAGAACGAAGGGCACTGGCAAAGGTCAGGTCCGCCTTGGGATTGACGTGTACCTGGTTGATACCGTCAATATTCGCCTCTACAGGGTCCTCTACCGTGATGATATTCACGTCTTCTGTATTCAGCTCACTGAGTGCCGTATACAATGTGGTGGATTTACCACTACCGGTAGGTCCCGTAACCAACAGGATGCCATGGGGATTTTTCAAAATATGGTCAAACTGCGCCATTTCATTGGGTTTTAAGCCCAACTGGCTCTTTTCTCTGTTCAGCGCCGTTTTGGAAGCAAGACGCATAACGGTTTTCTCACCATATATAGTGGGCAGGACAGATACACGGATATCATACTCCGTCCGGTCTACCATCTGGGTGATACGTCCGTCCTGGGGTTTTCTCTTTTCAGAGATATCCATGCCGCCGATGATCTTGATACGGGCGGACAATGCCGGCAGGATCTTGATGTCATACTGTGCTTTTTCATAAAGGGCGCCGTCAATACGGTAACGGATACGAACCGACTTTTCCAGGGGTTCGATATGTATATCGGAAGCTCTCTGTCTCGCTGCCTTTTCGATCATTTCCTTTACCAGGACAACGATAGGAGAATTGTTGATATCTTCATTGACACTTTCGTCTTCTTCCTGTGTGCCGAATCTTTCCTCCGCATATTTCTCCAGGGCGGAAGCCACCTCCGTGGAACCATACAATCTGTCGATAGCCATCATGATGTTTCTGGGAGTTGCTATCAACGGTTCCACCTGGCAGCCCGTGATGATGGATACATCATCCATGGCATCCATGTCCAACGGGTCTGCCATGACCACGCGGAGAATGTTCATATTATTTTCTGCATATTCTATCGGCAGAATTTTCTTTTTCTTTAATACGGAAGTGGGAACCAGTCCTTTTACTTCCGGCGGAATGTCTATGTTTGACAATTCCACGATGGGATAGCCCAACTGTGCGCTCAAGACCTGGGCAATCAGCTCTTCTGTGATCAGGCCCTGGTCGATCAGAATCTCACCCAGTCTCTTGCCGGTACCCCTTTGCTGTTCCAACGCCTGCTGTAATTGTTCTTCCGTAATGGTGTTGCTCAGCACCAATGCTTCGCCTAACCGGATTTTTTTGCCACTATATCCTGCCATTCCATCCACCTGTCAGTTTCATAATATTTTCATTATTATTTTACACTGTTTTTACGTTTTGTGCAATATGCTATATTAAAAATACTTTTGTCAAGGAAATATATCAATGTTGCAAGCAATGCGATGATGCATATTCTGACTCCCGTAAGGAATCCCGGCGATATGTAAGATATCTCAATCTGGTGTTCGCCCGGCTGCAAATCAATCGTAAGGAACGTTCCCAAAGCCATACCATATGGGCTTTCCTTTCCGTCTACTTTCACTTGGTATCCTTCACCCACAGGTATTGTGGTAAACAGTGTCTCTCCTTCTTCCGCAGTCACGGTTCCTTGGATATGCCCCCCCTTATAGGAAGATACTTGCAATTGCTTTTTCTGCAATGAGGCAACAGCTTTCTCATACTGTTCCATATCCATCCGATACAGGTAGGAATCATAATAAATCAGGTTTTCCTCCTCAAAGCTTAAGATAACCCTTGACCCTTTGGGAAATCTGCCCAGGTATAGACCATTTCTGACATTTACCCAATAGTTCTGCGTTTCCCCATCCCAAGACACATGCACATTTATCTCTCTATCATCCCGTTCCTCAGCATCCTGCCCATCTTTTACCGCATTGACATAGAAATATACCGGATCATCAGAAGGAACCGTAAATTCAAAATTCCAACCGTTTCCTTCATGAGTACTTTCATAAGGGATTGCGTAGAACACTTCACTTGCCTCTGCTCCCAGTTGTTCCAAAATAACATTCTGGTTGCTATAGGGATCCGTGGACAATGTCAATGGCTGAAACAGCTTTTCTCCCAAAACTGCATATCCCAATGACAAAGGAAGCGGATTTTCCTGCAGATACACCCGTGCTGTTCCAATATCTGTGACGATCTCTGTGGTACTTTTCAGGATATAACCTTCCTGTTCCTTTTGGGGTGTGATTCGATACTTGACTCCGAGAAGACTGTCTCCCAAAGGGGTCAACTGTTTTCCCAAAACCGAATTTCCCTGGTTTTCTCCACCAATGATACCCAGAAAATTATATACATTTCCATTGTAGGTAGAAGTAAAACCGCTCACTCCGTTTAATCCAAACAGCATAGTTGCGTTATATGGCATATAACCGCAAACCACTTCCGTTCTTGCAAACTCTTCGTCTTCTCTTATTTTCTCTGACAAAGGATAATACAATTCCAAAAAAGTATCATATCCGTTTCTGACACTGTATCCGACTTCTTTATGGATACCGCTAACCAGTGCCGACCCGTTAAAGAACAGCTCCGCACAAATATAACATACACCTATTGAAGTCAAAAGCCGTGCAAACTGTGTCTCTCTGGGAATCCCCTCAAAAGAACGCCATGCCAGTATCAGCACCACTGTCGAAAAGAGAAAAGCATATCTGTAGGTAAAAGAATTCGGATATCGGAATGCATGCCATACATAATCTATTTTTTGATTCAGAAATCCCGTAACCGGAAGAAGCAGTAACACCGCATAACACAATTTTTCCCTGATGCCATATCTCTTCTGCAAAAAGAAAAAAAAGGCCAGCCCCAGCATAACACTGCCACAGTAAATCGACGGCAGACCGGCATTCTCTACACTGTCATACTGCATGGGCAAAAGCTTTTTAACCAATTCCAACACAGTAAAATCATAAGCTTCAACAGTTGCGCTTTCCACTGATGCAGCTCCCGTGCCATACCCTGTCTCAATACTTTTCACAGCCGGAAGGAGTAGCGGCATAGCAATCCCCAACGCCAGAAGAGTATTGATCCCAAATCGGATCAAAACCCTCATGGTTGCCTTCCAATTTTCTCCGGATGCCATGGAAAAAGCCCTGCATACCACATAAGCTGCAGCAAAGATCCCTACCATATAGGATATGTAATAATTGCATAGGAAAAGAGCTGCCATGGAGGCAAAATATACAAATCCCTTTTTCCCTTTTAGCAACTGTTCCACACCCAGCAAGATGATAGGGAGCAAGATCACCCCATCCAACCACATCAAGCTCATGCTGTACATAATATTGTAGGACATCAGCGCATAACAGCAGGAAAAAACCACATTGATAAAATTGCATTTTTTCTCAGCCAGTCCAAATCTGGTAAATATGGCAAAAGTCAGTCCGCACAGTCCAATTTTCAAAAGGGTCAGGACATAAATGGCGTCCGGCATAGATTCCAGATTCCATAATAAGGTGATCCAGGACAAAGGGCTTGCCATATAATAAGCGATCAGTCCCATATAGTTTCCGCCAAGGGAAACTCCCCAATTAAAAAAGGGGGAATATGTACCATCCAGAATATACCTCAAGGAAGCAAAAAAGGCCACAAACTGCTGCTGCATATCATAAGTAAGCAATGTAACCTGACCACCATAGGTGATTCCCAAATTTCCCAAGATTAACATCATCAGAGCCACAGGCAACAAAAAGGAAAGTAAAAAAAAGAAGATTTCTTTCCATATATCTTTTCTTTTTATCTCTTCTGCCATACCTGCGCTGTTCTTCACTGTCTTACTCCCAATTCCCTTATATCCAATATCTTATAAACAAAAAATGCCGCAAACAGGATCCTCTGTCTACAACATTCCACTCTTCACGATTAGTCACTATTCTTTTACGCATCTATTTTGTTTAAACAGCTCGTAGGGGAATCGAACCCCTGTTTCCGCCGTGAGAGGGCGGCGTCTTAACCGCTTGACCAACGAGCCATATTCAAGTGCTGTTGTTGAGCACCACAGCACTTGTTTACTATATCATCATTTTTCAAATAATGCAAGTACTTTTTTATTGATTTATTCAAATTTTTTCTTTTTTCTCACTTTCGAGACTATTTGCTATTTTAATAAATCTTCTGCTGCATACCCTCAGGATTCTGAGCAAACTGGATTGCATTATCCCTGTCGATGATACCGTCAATGTAGAGCTGCAGGATGGCATCATCCATGGTGATCATACCCAGGCTGCGCCCGGTCTGCATGACGTTGGGCAACTGATAGGATTTATTCTCACGGATCAGGTTGCGCGCAGGATAAGTTGCATGCAATACCTCAAAAGCAGCCACACGGCCCTTGCCGTCTGCAGTAGGGATCAACTGCTGGGAAATGACAGCTTCCAATACGTTTGCCAACTGGATTCTGATCTGCTGCTGCTGATGGGGCGGGAATACGTCGATGATACGGTCCACGGTACTTGCAGCACCAATGGTATGCAGTGTGGAGAGAACCAGATGTCCGGTTTCTGCCGCTCTGATAGCGATACTGATGGTCTCCAGATCTCGCATCTCTCCTACCAGGATGACATCCGGGTCCTCACGAAGAGCCGCACGAAGTGCATTTGCATAATTCTGGGTGTCCATTCCGATCTCACGCTGGTTCACAATGCTCAGCTTATGAGAATGCAGATACTCGATAGGATCTTCCAGTGTGATAATATGGGCATCCCTGTTCTGATTGATCTTGTCAATCAGGGAAGCCAGCGTAGTAGACTTACCGCTACCGGTAGGACCTGTTACCAGGATCAGTCCTCTCTTTCTCTGATACAGATTGACAACCGATTCCGGAATGCCCAGGGATTCATGGGAAGGAATGTCCGTGGCAACCGTACGGAGTGCCATGGCAATGGAACCCCTCTGTTTGAATACGTTCACACGGTAACGTCCCACACCGGGAAGTGTAAGGGACATATCAAATTCGCCCCGCTCTTCAAACACATCTCTTTGCACCTGGTTCATGACATGCACCGACATTGCCAGAGTATCCTCGCCCTTTAAGACAGGAAACGGCATTTCCACCAAAGAACCGTTTACCCTCATCTTGGGCGGAACGCCTACCGTAAGATGAATATCACTGGCTCCAGCCTGTGTTGCACAATCCAAAATAGTTTCTATCGTAGCCATATCGTCTCGCTTTCTATAAATCGCTCATCAGCTTAGTCTTAAATGCCACAAACTCTTCCTCGGTAATGATTCCTGCCTTCTGGAACTCAAGCAGGGTATTTACCCTGTTCTTGAATTCATCCATGGAAGCACAAGGTTTAAAGATATCATCAATGCACTTCTGTCTCTGGCTCGAGCATTCTTCCTCGCTGACAAGCCCTGTCTTTGCAAGCATCATATAGGTCTGGATCCTCTCCACGGAATCCGTAGCGGAAGCAACCCTCTTTAAGATTTCTTCCCGTCTGATGATATAGTCTCTTTCAGACAGCCAGTCACCCTGCTTCAGTGCCACCATCTTACGGATCATATCTTCCAGTTCTTCCGGAGTGTTCCAGTCACCGCCCAGATACTTGGCTACCAGTGTTCTTTGCTTCTCCTTCAGATCGCTGGCGGAAATAATGTTCTCCTGGGCCAGAATGGGCCACTTGCTGAGCTTATCTGCCAGATGATCCAGCTCGTCATTGGCATCAACCTCTATCATTTGTAACAGATTTTCGATCTTCTGCTTGTAATCCTTCGCAGTGATCACCTGCGTGTCTCTCAGAACCGGAAGCTTCTTCAGTTTCTTTACAAACTCATCCTTGCTGTCAGAGATCTTGAATTCCACATCATCCACAAGGATCTGCTTGCTTCTCTCGTACTCTTCCTGGGTAATGACGCCGCCCAGCTCCAAAAAACTCAGCTTCTGGACGCTGCGCCTGTATTCCTTCATGTCACTGGTCTCGGTGTCACAGCATTCCTTGATAATGTCTACCCTGTTAGCCTCAAATTCTTTATCGGAAAGCAGACCGCAGTCTTTCAGCACAATCAGCTTCTGGATCTTTTCATTAAAGTCAGTGAGGTCAAAGTACTCGCCCACCAGTTCGATCTTCTTGGCGTTGAATTCCTTCTCGCCCAGCAGGCCGCAATCCTTCAGCACAGTGAGCTTATCCATCTTCTTCTGGAATTCTTCTGCAGACTGTTCCTCATCGTCCTGTGCTGCCGGTTCCGGCGCTTTCGGCAAAGGTGCTGCCTGTCTCTCCGAAGCTACAGGCTGCGGTTCTGCAGGCTGAGGTGCAGGTGCTGCAGGAACCGGTTGCGGAGGAACCTGACGCTTGGGAGCTGCGCTCTTCGCATCCTCTGCATCATCTTCCGCACTGGCCTTCAGACGATTCAACAATCCGATGACCAGATCCATATTTTTCAACTGGGGAAGCATAACCTGTACTTTCTTGGCACCATACAGGTTTGCGACACGGGCATTGAAGCCAAGCGCCTGCAATCCCATATACTCACCGATAAAAATATTCTTTATTTCTGTAATGGAAAATGAAAAATCATCTATGTATCCGTTTCTGCCATCCTCATTGCACACATAACCTTTTCCGGATATCCTGTCATTTTCCACCTTAAGGAACAGTGCATCGCCGCTATTTTTGTTAAAAATGCTACGTACACCGCCGGTACTGCATGAAAAAACCTGAGCCCCTTCCATCAGAAAAGACCTCCTTTCATCTATTAAAATGCATTTATATATTAATTAATAATTGAGTCTATAATCTATAATATCAAGAACTCCCGAAGATTTCAAGTCTTTTTATCCGTTATTGTATCTAAAAAGGCTGTATTTTTTGAAAAAATTGAAACAACTTTTATTCAGCAGGTTTCTTGCATGTAATCGCCATGACTGCCGCCAACAGGAACACCGCAAAAGTCATCCGGCCCACAAGCGCCCTTGTCCCCAGCTTTGCGAAAGTATCATAATAGCCCTTCAGATAAACTCCAATAATGATGACGGGCAGGATATAGGCCATATACAGGCGCATGGCCAAAGATCCCGAGAGTTTTATTCCTTCTCCGGCATTGGCCTCAGACAGGAAAGCCTGAAATCCCCAGCCGTTTTTCTTTGTGCAAAACAGTACAAAGACCACACTTCCCAGAGGAAGCAGGTTGCAGGACACCAGAAAGTCCTCCAGGTCCATGAGCGTGGAACCCGGCCCCAGCGGCTGTATGCCGGACAGCACATTAAATCCAAGCACCGCCGGAAGAGACAGCAGGATGACCAGAACAATGTTCAGGGCCACCGCACGCCCGCGCTCCATACCTTTCATGTCCATCCAGAAAGAAATGATATTTTCAAACACCGCAATGACGGTGGACAGCGTAGCAAATGACAGGAACAAAAAGAAGCAGCATCCAAAGAACCGCCTGCCTCTCATATGGTTGAATACATTGGGCAGGGTAATGAACAGCAGGGAAGGTCCTGCATCAGGGTCCACACCGTAGGCAAAGCATGCCGGAATGATGATAAAACCTGCAGACAATGCCACGAAGGTATCCAACAATATGATATTTACGGCTTCTCCGGCCACTCTCCTGTCCCGTTTCAGGTAACTGCCAAAAATCTCCATGCATCCGATGCCCACGCTTAAGGTAAAAAACGCCTGGGACATAGCCGCATACACTACCGTTCCGATGCCGTATTCCCTTACCAGCCCAAAATCCGGCACCAGATAAAATCTGACACCTTCCATAGCCCCCGGCAGCGCCAGGGAACGGACGGCCAGAGCGATCATAATCAGAAGCAGCGCCGTCATCATGATCTTGGTGATCTTTTCCACGCCTCTTTGAAGCCCCATCGCACAGACTGCAAAGGACAAAAGAACCGTTACCGCCATAAATCCGGCCACCATGGTATAGAACATCATCAGCAGATAGTTTCCCAAAATACTGATCCACTTGGTATCATGCCACAAAGTCCCCTTCTGCTCCAGGATCTCAAAGGCCCTCCCCATCCCTTTCTGGCTGCCCCGCCATACTGGCCGCAGATATAGGGAAATTTCCATACGTTTCCCAATCCGATGGCACATCCTGCCGATACCAGGATGAACCCCAGTCTTGTGCCAAACTTTTCTCTCTCCTTCATCGCGCTCCTTTTTCTCCTATATTTTATCCCTCTCTCGGATTTGCATTTATGACATATCCGTCAGATCGAACAGACTGATCTGATTGGATTCCGGCAGATCTCCCAGGAGTCCCAACGTTCCCATAAGATCCGCAATGGTCTTGGACACCTTGGAACGCTGTATGAAATCTTCCTTGGACAGGAAGGGGCCATTCTTGGCCGCTTCCACAATGGCATCTGCCGCCTTTTCCCCCAGTCCTTCAATACTGCTTAAGGACGGCATCAGCTTTCCGTCTATGATCTGAAAATCCCTTGACTTGGCCCTAAAGATGTCAATGGGTTCAAATTCATATCCCCGGGCATACATTTCCTGCACGATCCTCATATCTGCATAAGCATCCTTTTCTTTGTTGGAAAGGCTGTCCATCCTGCTCTTATACTCGGCCATGACACTCTCTAAGTGTCTCTGCCCCTGACACATGATCTCATAAGAAAACGCCTTCGCGCGGATACTGAAAAAGGCTCCGTAATAGGCCAGGGGATAATAAATCTTACAATAAGCGATGCGCCATGCCATCATGACATAGGCAGCCGCATGGGCCTTAGGGAACATGTACTTGATCTTCTTGCAGGAACCAATGTACCAATCCGGCACATCCTTTTCCCTCATGGCGGCCTCCCACTCAGGTTTTAATCCCTTTCCTTTTCGCACGGCTTCCATGATGGTAAAGGACAGACTGGATTCCACTCCCTTATGGATCAGGTAGATCATAATGTCATCACGGGTACAGATCGCCGTGGCAATGGTAGCAGTACCGCTCTGGATCAGATCCTGTGCATTGCCAAGCCACACATCCGTCCCGTGGGACAGTCCTGCGATACGCACCAGATCTGAAAAGGACTTGGGCTTCGCCTCAATGACCATCTGCATGGCAAAGTCAGTGCCAAATTCCGGTATGCCGAGGGCGCCCAGTTTTGTGCCTCCGATCTGGTCCGGTGTAATCCCCAATGCTTCCGTGTTCTGAAAAAGGCTCATGACCTTCTTATCATCCAGCGGAATGGTCGTGGGGTCCTTTCCCGTCATATCCTGAAGCATACGGATCATTGTGGGATCATCGTGTCCCAGGATATCCAGTTTTAATAAGTTATGGTCGATGGAATGGTAATCAAAATGGGTAGTGACCGTATCCGTGGTCATATCATTGGCCGGATGCTGTACCGGAGTAAAGGAATTGATATCCTGTCCAAGAGGCAGCACTACGATCCCGCCCGGATGCTGTCCCGTACTCCTGCGCACCCCCGTGCAGCCTGTGGCGATGCGGTCGATCTCGCTCCCACGCTTGTGGATGCCCCTCTCTTCAAAATAGTTCTTCACATACCCGTAAGCCGTCTTGTCCGCCAAAGTACCGATAGTCCCTGCCCGGAAGGTCTGGCCTGCGCCAAAGATCACCTCCGTATATTTGTGGGCCTTGGACTGATACTCGCCGGAGAAATTCAGGTCGATATCCGGCTCCTTGTCCCCCTTGAATCCCAAGAAGGTCTCAAAAGGGATATCAAATCCTTCCTTGTGGAGCATTTCCCCACAGACGGGGCAGACTTTATCCGGCATGTCAATTCCGGCGCAGCCCGCATAAGCCTTTACATCCTCCTCATCAAAATCCACATAATGGCATTTGCTGCAATAATAGTGGGGACTTAAGGGGTTGACCTCGGTAATCCCCGCCATGGTAGCCACAAAGGAGCTTCCCACAGATCCCCGGGAACCTACCAGATAACCGTCCTCCACCGATTTCCACACCAGTTTTTGGGCGATGATATACATCACGGCAAAGCCGTTACTGATAATAGAGTGCAGTTCCTTTTCCAAACGTTCTTCCACGATCCTCGGAAGATTCGGACCATAGATCTCGTGTGCCCTATTGTAACAGATCTCCGTCAGCGTCTTATCACTGTCCGGGATGACGGGAGGACATTTGTCCGGGCGCACCGGAGCAATGGTCTCCACCATATCTGCGATCATATTGGTATTGGTGACAACGATCTCTTTGGCTTTCTCGCTGCCCAGATAAGAAAACTCTTCCAACATCTCCTCTGTGGTGTGCAGATAGAGAGGGGCCTGGTCATCCGCATCCTCAAAACCTTTTCCCGCCATGATGATACGGCGGTAGATCTCGTCCTCCGGGTCCAGGAAATGGACATCACAGGTAGCCACCACGGGTTTATGAAATTCTTCGCCCAAAGCTACGATCTTCCTGTTGATATCCAGGATATCTTCCTCCGAATTGACGGAACGTATCTTGGGCGATGCGATCATAAATTTATTATTCCCTCTTGGCTGAATCTCCAGATAATCATAGAAACGCACCAGCCTTGCGATCTGGCTGTCGCTCTGTCCGTCCAGCAGGGCACGGTACAGTTCTCCCGCCTCGCAGGCGCTGCCCAGGATCAGTCCTTCCCTGTACTTCTGTACCAGGCTCTTGGGAATCTTGGGTCTTTTGTTATAATACGTCAGATGGGACGCACTGATCAGTCTGTACAGATTGATACGCCCCAGATCATTCTTGGCCAGGATGATGGCATGATAGGAAGGCAGCTTGGCAATGGCTTCCGCACTGGACTCTCCCAGGGTATTCACCTGGGCGAGGGTATGGACTCCCTGCTCCTCCATCATCTTTATGAATCGCACAAAGATCTGTGCCGTACACTCAGCATCATCCACTGCGCGGTGATGATTTTCCAGGGATATGCCCAGAGTCTTTGCCACTGCATCCAGAGTATGTTTTGCCTGACCGGGCAAAAGCACCCTTGCCATGCCCAGCGTGTCCACATAAGTAAACTCTTTGGGATATCCCAGCCTTTTGCAGTTCTCCATGATAAAGCTCATGTCAAAACCCGCATTGTGAGCCACCATCACACAATCATCACAAAATCCCAAAAATCCCGGCAGGATCTCCTCAATGGTCCCTGCCTCCAGGACCATGTCATCATTGATGCCGGTAAGCTTTTCAATCTCAAAAGGAATGGGCACCTGGGGATTTACAAAGGCAGAGAATCTGTCGACGATCTCTCCTTTTGATACCTTTACTGCACCGATCTCGATAATGCGGTTGTTCACCGGGGAGAAACCTGTCGTCTCAATATCAAACACTACAAAATCATCCGAAAGCTCCTGCCCTCTGTCCCCCGTGACGATCTCCTTCAGATCATCCACCAGATACGCTTCCACGCCATAAATGATCTTAAAGAAGTCCTGTTTATCCGGGTTCTCGTCCCCGGCTTCCTTTCGCCTGTTCTCTTCTTCCTTCCACAGGTCATCCCATACATGGTTGGCATCGGTAAAGCTCTGCACCACGCCGTGGTCTGTTATGGCAATGGCGCGATGCCCCCACTTATATGCTCTTTTTACAATATCTTTTGCTTCGGATACCCCATCCATATCGCTCATCTTGGTATGGCAATGGAGTTCCACCCTTTTATGGAGCGCAGTATCCTTCCTGCTCACCGTAAAATCCGGTATCTTCTTGATGCCCGCAATGGAACCGATGGTAAGCTCATGGTCGAACTTATCCATCATGCTGATACCCTTGACCTTGATAAAGGAACCGGGCTTTAAGGCGGGAGCGATCTCACTTACCTGCTCGGTCTTTACAAACATCTTTACCGTCATGGTATCTGTAAAATCCGTGATATCAAAAAACACAATAGTCTTTTCGTTTTTGATATCCCTGGTATCGTATTTCAGGATTCTGCCCCGGATGACCACTTCCCCCATCTCACCGATGACATCCTCTATCTTCATGGCCTCTTCTTCAAAATCCCTGCCGTAGATCACATCCGGGTTATCGGAACGTTTTAACGGACGGTTATAGTCACTGCGGCCGGTAAGCTTTCCTACAGAGGAACCTTCCGCAGTCTGTTTGCCTGCCTGCGGTCTCCTCGGCGCCTGTTGTCCTGCCCCCTCGCTTTTTTCGGTTTCCGCCCCCGTCTTTGCAGAAGCATCGTTTCCGCCTGCTGCGGCTGCATCCCCTTTGGCCCGGCTGTAGATCTCATCCACACGCATCTGTATCCTCAGTTCATCGTCCTCTTCATACTTTCCGATGCGGGGCTCTTTATATGCAATCTTCACGGACACCGCAAAACCACATCTCTCCACCAGGATCTTTTCCAGGACTCTGAGCAGTTCCCCCTCCTTACTACGGTTCAACACCGTATCTTCTATGGTCACCACCACAGAATCCTCTCCGGGATACGAAATCTCTGCCGTGCAAAAGGCGTTGTACTCAATATGACTGTATCCTTTCAATTCCAAAAGGATACTGTCACGGTACAGATCCATCAATTTCCCCGGATCATACTGGGAGGACAATTCAAACCGTTCATAAATCTTTACCGTCAGATTTGCCTGGGGAAAGAATTGACTCTTGATCTCCTGCTCCACCATCAGGATATCCTCCTTGGCGATGAGCCTGTTGCTGAACAGATAGACCCGTAAGAAATCCTTTCGCTTGGTTGCGGACACTTTTTCCACATTGGTCTGCTCCATCAGATCCTGCAATCCTTTTTTCAGTTGTAGGGATGGAAATACTTCAAAAAATGGTTTCATGCTTCCCAATGATCCAATTCATCCTTCAGCACTGCCAAAAGTTCTTCTTCCGGCACCTTGCGGATGATCTCACCTTTCTTGATCAACAATCCTTCTCCGACACCCCCTGCGATGCCGATGTCTGCTTCCTTGGCTTCACCCGGGCCATTTACCGCGCACCCCATGACAGCCACTTTGATATTGAACGGATAGTCCTCCACCAACTTCTCCACCCGGGATGCCAGCCCGATCAGATCGATCTGCGTGCGCCCGCAGGTGGGACAGGATACTACTTCAATACCTCCCTTTCTAAGGCCCAGGGTACGCAGGATCAGCTTTGCGGATTTGATCTCCTCCACAGGATTCCCCGTCAGGGAGACACGGATGGTGTCGCCGATACCCTGCCCCAGGATCAGCCCCAGTCCCACAGCCGATTTGATATTGCCACTCTGAACCGTTCCCGACTCTGTGATCCCCACATGTAAAGGATACGGGGTCCTTCCTGCCAGAAGCTCGTGAGCCTTTACGCACATAAGCACATCGGAGGACTTGATACTGATGACCAGATTGTCATATCCCAAATCCTCAATGAGATGCACCTTGTCAAGGGCGCTCTCCACGATGCCCCGGGCAGTGACACCGCCATACTTTTCCACAAGGGGCTTTTCCAATGAACCGCTGTTCACACCCACACGGATGGGGATATTTCTCTCTTTTGCCACATCCACCACTGCCTTGACCCGGTCTGTGCTTCCGATATTGCCGGGGTTGATGCGAATCTTGTCCGCACCGTTTTCCATAGCCCCAATAGCCATTTTATAATCAAAATGAATATCTGCCACCAGGGGAATATGTATCTGCTTCTTGATCTCACCGATGGCCTTAGCCGCCTCCGGGGTAGGGACCGTACAACGCACGATCTCACATCCTGCCTTTTCCAGTGCCAGGATCTGCTCCACGGTAGCTTTCACATCTTCGGTTTTTGTATTGGTCATGGACTGGATCAGAATGGGGTTGCCTCCACCAATGACCCTGTCACCGATAGACACCACCCTGGTGTGTGCCCGATAAGTCTCCGTCTCTGCCTGATTTGTCAATATACTCATAGGAATACTCCTTTTTGCAAAATATTCAAAATAGATACCTTATCTATTATAACGGTTCTGAGCCACAAATTCTACCCTTAGTTTATACAAAAGAGCAGGCGGAAAATCCCGCCTGCCTCAATATTCTTTTTATTACATATTAGACATATAAAGCTTCAGCATGATCTTCACCGCCAAAGAGATCAGTATTGGCAGGGTATATAAGAACAATATAATGCATCTTTCACATAGATTTAAGAGAATGTACATTACTGCCCTTACGGGTGCATTATTCACAAGCTTTTCTTTCCAGATCCAAAATGCTATAAATCCCAATATTCCCAACAGGGAAACAACCATTCCCAAAGAAAGTCCTGCCGGGCGAAAGCTCATTTCAATCACATTCTTTCCATCCTCCAAAGGAATGAGATAGAACGCATCTTCCACTGCTGAAAGCGGAACAACCTTTTTGCCATTCACCTTGACCTTACAACTATCATCGAACCCGATTGGCAAAAACAGATATTGTGAGGCCTCATTCTGTACTTCCATATACAAGCTTTGTTTTCCGATCCTTACAACCCTGTCCGTTTCCCGCTGTGCATCCATGCTATCTTGCAGAACAGTCAGATCCAGGCATCCAAAGACAAGCTCCCCCTCTATAGGATTCAAACATTCTACGGTACATTCCACCATCTCATCCTGATAAGTTCCACAATTGAAAAGACCATTTACAAAAGTTGCCGGATAAATAACGTTTTCCTTCTCTTCCAAGGCCGGAATCTGCAATATTTGTCCATTCATATAAAACCTATACTGGTTGAGTGATTCCCCCACCTGCAAGTACAATATTCCTGCTCCCTTTACAGGTATCCGGAAGTGATATCGATATATCCCTTCCTCTTCCGTATATTCTTGAGCGAACAAAATATCTTCCGTCTCATATATAGCAATCAATTCCTGCTCATTATCGTTGACTGCACAAAACAGTGCATTCTGATATTCATATGCAGAAGTGTTTTCCGGCATCGACCACTCAGACAGCTTATCAGAGACCAAAAGCCCAAACGGATAAGCATACTTCATCTCACTAATATAATACCCATCGACCTCCGATTCCACCCGATACAAATGCTGATCCGGCTCCACAACGGAAATAACGCTCTTAACATGCATCAGGGCATCAGAAAACAAAGTGCCGCCATTGTCCAGGATCCGGGTATAATCGCTGCTGTACCCCAGGTTTGCCATTGCAAGGCGTACCGTAGGTTTTGCTCCCAAAGTCCAGTTGGACAAGGATGCTTTTTTCAAAATGAGCGGATAGTTGGCATTCAAAGATACGCTCTCATCCTTCACCCTGTCGATACGGTTTTCTTCCGTATCTTCCAACACCGTTCTGATACTTTCACTTTTTTTAATGATACTGTCCGTACACTCCGGAGAATACATATCTTCCGGTGCCAAAAAACCATACCAGCCCATCCCCAACTGCAGTAATACCAGGGCACCGCACACAACGGCAATGACCCGTTTCTCCCCGGATATCATAACCAGTGCATAAACAATTACCAGTATCCAAAACATGGACCAGTATGCCGGATAGTAGGAGACATCCCTGATCCCATACTGCAAAAATGTCCGCATGAAATAATACAGGGTCAATGCCACAAAAGGGACGGCTGCAATCGCCGGAATGCGCAGATACTTTATCACCCCTTTTACTGCCCCTATATCATTCTCCCCCTTTTCTTCCCGGAGGACTTTTCCCATCAGTACAAGCCCCGTAAAGGACAACATGTACCCAAAACGCATGGGGAATTCCACATAGCCGCCTATATGCCAGAACTGGTTGACCAGTTCAAAGAAGATAGGCAGCACCATCAACGCCAAAAGCCGGATCGTCTGGGAAATCTTTTTGATTTCCTTCCTTCTGAATAAAAGAAATGCAATCAGCGCTGCTATGGGCAATTCACACCCATAAAGCATAAACATTTTATTTTCATAACCATTATTAAATATGATTGGGAAAAGGTAGGAGGACAAGATCTTCTTGCTGATCTCTGTTCGGGAGGACTGCAGTAAAGCAATCACTGTAGGGACAGAAATCACCGCAGAGATACAGGCCGCCGTCAAAGTACCACAGCCTAACAGCACGATCCTTTCCTTCTGTACATCCTTCTCCATCCTTCTGATTTCCCCGGTACAATATAGGATCAAATAGATACATACCATGACCATCAGATAAATGTTCATGATAAATCCCATCGCCATAAGGATGCAATATCCCACAATCTTCTTCTCTTGAAGCAGTCGGTCTGCAAAATATATGATCAGCGGAAAAACTGCAACAATATCAAGGAAATGAATATTGGTATAATATTGTATCAGGAAACCGCAGGATGCATATAGTACCCCCATCAAAATGTGCCACCAATACGCAAGCTCAGGAAATGTCTTCTTTGCATAGAATGACATGGTTCCTGCACATACGCACACCTTTAGCAGCAAAAAGAAAGACATGGACTCCAGAATCATATCTCTCTTCACAAATAAAAAGAAAAGATTAAAGGGACTCAGGACAAAGTTTCCGGTGGTGTCTATCATGGACTCCCCGGCCCCGGAATACCAGTCCCAAAACAAAGCCTTTGTCCCGTGCAATACATCATAGGTATGATAATAGATAGGGACCATGGACTGTGCCATGTCAAAATAGGATATATTGCGGCTTCCAAAAGGATAAATCCCCTTGATGCAATATACCAGCAGCATGACAACCCCCACTATGACAGGAGCTCCTACTATAGAAATCCAAAATTTTTTGTCTATATTCTTATCTTTTATCATTGCATTTTTTGAAATACCACCGTTGCAATAGCTCCGTCCTCTTCTTTCTTTAACTGCTTTTTCAGCTTTCTGGATCTCAAGGCCGAAATCGTTCCGGTGATAAACCCTGTCCCTCCGTTTTTTTCTGTATTGCCCCGCTCTATGTTACGAGCCATTTCCGGTATTGCCACATCGATTTCTGTTGCGTAATCAATCATCTTGTATGGAAACGGCTTCATCAATTCCTGCAGACTCTTTTTGGTATGCAAGTAAAAATGCCGCGGAGGGTCCAGTGTATACAGCCTGGTCCCGTATTGTTTCCAGTAATACTGTGAGAGCACCGGTAATTGAAACACCAGAAATCCGCCCCTCTCCAAATGAGCATCCAAAGCGGCGATCTGCTCCTGTTGCTGATACACATGTTCCAACGAATGGATAAGTGTAATCATCTTGTAGGTATCTTTGAAGTCATACTCTCTCACATCTCCCTTGGCCACAAGAATCTGATCTTCCACTATAATATCCTGCCCCACATAAGGGTCGATCCCCATCACATTCTGATAGCCAAGGCGTTTCAGCCAGCGAAGCAATTCCCCATCTCCGCAGCCTACATCCAAAATGTAGTCCTCTTTATTGATCAGCCGAAAGAAAGCATAATTCACAGGATACAGGTAGCCTACTAATTTTCCCAACAAATCCTTCTTTTCCACCTGATCCTTCATCTGTAGGAACAACAGTTCATTCTTTAATTTTCGCTTATTCATGTTAAAGGAATAATAATGGTCGGTATTATAATATTTTGCGATATCATCTACCGCTTCCCTGATCTGCAGACATCCACACTTTCCGCACAAAAAATAGGGATACTCTCCATGTGTACCATACATGGTTCCCTGCAACCGAACCTCTTTGTTCCCCTCAGCATTATGACATATCCGGCATATCAGATCACTCATGTTTGTCCTCTACTTTCAAATTTTGGTAATTGCGATACGCTAATTTGTAAAAATGCATAATGAAACCGGCAAAAGCTTTCGGCCACATCTTACAGAACATGATATAGTCTTCCTTTTCCCTCATTTCATTCTCGATACAGAGCATACTTGTTGACCGTTTATGTATCCTAAAATATGTTAACACCGTCCTGTCATAATAAAACCGGCCTGCCAATCCAGCAAGGCTCAAATAAGTATCCCAGTCCAGGGAATATCTGAGCTGGGATTGAAACACATCCATATTCCCCAACATCGCTTTGTTATATGTCACACTGGAACAGCAAATCGAATTCCCCCATCTCAGGACCGCCCGTTTCCAGCTCTTTTTCTTTTGCAAGGCAGAAAATCTCATGGGGAAGCTAAGCAGATTTCTCAAGCGGCAATTCACATCATTCTGTACCTCTTCCGAATGTTCTGTTGTCACCAAAGCCCTGTAACTGCTGTAAAAGATCAGGATATCATCAAATTTCCTGACAGCCTCAAATAAATGTTTCGAATATTCTCTACTGTATACATCGTCCTGATGTACCAATGTTATATACTGGGAATCACAGGAATTGTAAGCGAAATTCCAATCGCTCTGGATATCTCCTTTTTCCGGATTTACAATCAGCGGAATGCCGTACTTATCAGCCACTCTCCTCACATACTCGTTGGGGGTGGAGGTACACATCAAAATATCAGAATCCGTTTTATCTTCCTGATCCATCAAGGATAAGACGCACTTTTCCAAATAAGGTGACTCATTATATGCACATATTACAAAACTATGTTTTTTCATTTTGCTTTTGTTCCCCCATATAATATCATTGGTATAATATCACATTCCTTACTTAATTTCAACAAAATTCCAATTAACAGGACTATTGTACCACAGGCATCACCACTTACCCTCTCCTGCAAAAATATCCCGGGCTCACCTGTACTGCCATTTCCTCCAGGCATAGCTGCATCAGCCCCATGTGGATCTCCTTTACGGTACAGTCCCCTCCCATGCGCATGGCAATCTCCCCCACCGGCAATGGGTAAAAATCCAGTGCCTCACAGATCCGGAGCAGCGGCTTGGGAAGCTGGTCTTTGCCAGACAGCCCCAAGTCAGGATTTTGGACTTCCATACCGTTCTTTTGTATCTCACTCACAAATTCCTCCGGGGACAAAAACACCCCGGCTCCCTGTTTTAACAGATTGTTACAGCCATCGCTGAGTCTGTCTGTGACCCGGCCCGGCACCACATAGACATCCTTTCCCTGTTCCAGTGCCATGTCCACAGTGATCAGGGTTCCGCTCTTCCTTCTTGCCTCAACGACCACAAGCACATCCGCAAGACCGCTGACGATCCGGTTCCTTGGTGGAAAATGTCCCGATTTCGGCAGGGTGCCCGGCAGATACGACGACAGGATCCCCCCTTGTTCCAGCAGTCGTTCATATAATTTTTTATTCTGTGCGGGATAGCAGACATCCACTCCGCAGCCCAGCACGCCAAAGGAGGTGCCGCCTGCGTCCAGTGCCGCCTCCTGACTGATGCCGTCGATCCCCCTTGCCATTCCGCTGATGACCTGGATGCCGCTCCTTCCCAGATGTCTTCCCAACTCCCCGGCCACATAACGGCCGTATTCCGAGCAATCCCTGGCCCCGACAACTGCCACTGCCGCCCTCTCCTCCCGGGGCATCCTGCCCCTCACAAACAGACCGTAGGGCGGATCGGGAATCTCTTTGAGCCGCCCGGGATAATCCGGCTCCTCCACAGTATAAAAGGCGATTCCCTGTTCTGCCAGTCTCTGATATTCCTCCTCTGCACTCCCCCGTCTTTTTTTCTCTGACAGACTCTGAAACTGTGTTTTGCTCACCACCTGCAAAAGCTCTGCTTCAGAAGCCTGATAAATCTCCCGGGCGCTTCCGAATTTCTCTATCAGCCTGCTGATCGTACGGTTCCCCACCCCTTCTGCGCTGCAAAGCCAGTAATCATACCATTTTTCTTTTTTCATGCTTCTCCTTTCCGTCCGGACCTCACACCCAATATTCCGAAGCCGGTCTGTAACAGGCAGCCTCCAACAGATGCTCCTTCTTTATGTGTTCTTCCCCAGCCAGGTCGCCAATGGTGCGGGCCACCTTCAGGATGCGGTGATAGGCCCTGGCACTGAGCTTCAGTTTTTGAAAAAGATCCTCCATGCACTGTCTTCCTTCCCGGGATAGCGGGCAGAACCGCTCCACATCCCCTGCCCGGATATCTCCGTTAAAGCGATAATCTGTTCCCGCAAAGCGCTGCGCCTGCCGCTTCCTGGCCCTTATGACCCGCTCCCTGATCTGTCTGCTGCTCTCGCCCCGCTCTGTCCCACGCAGGCTGCGGATGTCCAACGCCTGCAGTTCTACGCACAGATCGATTCTGTCCAGGATCGGACCGGATATCTTCCCCAGATACCTCTTTACCTGTGGCCCGGTGCACCGACATCTGCCGGCATCAGGATAATAGCCGCAAGGACAGGGGTTCATGGCGCACACCAGCATAAAGTCTGCCGGATAAGTGATATTACCGCCGGCTCTGGCAATCCTCACCTCCCGCTCCTCCAAGGGCTGACGCAGGCTATCCAGAGTGCTTCTCTGAAACTCCGGCAGCTCGTCCAAAAACAATACACCCCTGTGTGCCAGGGACACAAGTCCCGGCCTGGGGATGTTCCCCCCTCCCATCAGGGCGATCTGGGAAAGGGTATGATGCGGTGCGCAAAAAGGTCTTTCTGCGGCCAGCCCCCTGCCTTCCTCAAGAAGGCCGGCCACGCTCAGGACCGACGTAACCTCCAGGCTTTCCTCCAGAGAAAGCGGCGGCAGGATTCCCGGAATGCATTTGGCGATCATGGACTTTCCCACACCGGGCGGCCCTGTCATCAGCAGATTGTGGAATCCTGCCGCTGCGATCTCCGCCGCTCTTTTTGCGCTTTCCTGCCCTTTGACCAGGGCAAAGTCCTCCCCCAAAAAATCTCCTCTGCCCTCAAGCATCCCCTCAGGCTCCCATTTTACAGGCGGCAAAAGTCCCGGCATCTCCTCCTGCTGCCTCCCACCCAGTCCTGCCCTTGCGTCTTTCTCTTTTTCTCCCTTCCCCCGCAGATAAGCAAGCACCTCTCCGATATGTCCTGCTCCCCGCACAATGATTCCGGGTATCACCGCTCCCTCCATGGCATTTCCCACAGGGACAATACATTCCCGGATGCCCTGCTTTGCTGCCTCTTGCACAATGGGAAGCACTCCCTTTACCTTTTTCAATTCTCCGTTCAGCCCCAGTTCTCCCAAAAACAGGGTATCCCTTGCAACCGTACCTGAAAAACGCTCCATAGATTGCAAAATCCCCACCGCTATGGGAAGATCAAATCCGGTTCCTTCTTTCCGCCTGTCTGCAGGGGAAAGATTTACCGTAATGTGAGCCGGCGGAAGCGAAAGCCCTGCATTTTTCAGCGCCACACAGACTCTCTCCCTCGATTCTCTCACTTCTCCGCTCAGGGAGCCCACCATGTTAAAAGATGGCAGACCTGAGGCAATGTCCACCTCAACGCCCACCATATAGGCGCGCACTCCGCAGACAGCTCCGGACAATATCCTGCTGTACATGTAATCTCTCCTTTCCGATTATGAAATTGTATGGTTTGAAATCTGTTCCCCGAAAGGGGATGAAAATGAAATGTGATAAGAAATCTGTTGGAATCTTGCATTCCCGATCGGAATCCGGGCCGGTTTCTCCGGCCCGATGTCCGTCTTTTACACCCCTACATTCTTAAGAGTGTTCGTGTCCATAATATATCTGTTGTCCATGGTCTTCATGACATCTTCGATAAAGATACCCTGATTCTCCCTCAGGGACAGATCCAGAATGCTGTTGTCGCGAAAACTCAGCACTACCGGCTTTAAGATATCCGACTGATTCTCCGTAAGCACCAGTGCCTTTTCCCCGGTATTCAGCTCCACGCTCACACCCGGGAACAGGATATTGATGCTCTGTATCAGCGCCTTTACCACTTCCGGATCATACAGCTGCGGATGCTCCAAAAATTCCCGTATGGCCTTTACCTCAGACTCCGATTCCCCCAAAAGACTCATGGCAGTCATCTCATCATATCGGTCTGCCACCAAAAGTATCCTGGCACCCAGGACCATCTTCCTTGCCATGCCGCCGTCCTTGTCGCTTTCCGTCCGGACATGTTCGGCCTGCATACAAAATCTTCCTTGCTCCTCAGATTCTGGTAAAAATTTATCTTGGTCTCCAGGTGTCCGTAATTCTTGATGATGAGCCCTGTAAGATTCTGCATCCTGCTCTGACGCTTCGTGGCGCATATCCTGTCAAGCTCCTCCTTGATGGATGAAACCATCATCACCTGAAAACGCTCAAACTCCACATCCTCCTCGGATATGGGAGGCAAAGGCTCCGCCGGCTCTAAGATATAAATGCCCAACAGTCCGAAATTCTTCACGCTGTCGATCGCCTGATCCGTCAACAGGGAATTGCGTTCAAACAACAAAACTCCCTTTTTACTGTATATAGGCCGTGCCAAACGCATGCCTGTTCTTAACCCTTCTGTCTTTATAAACTGCATTCTGTCCTCTCTTTGGTCCGAAATGGCAAATTTCCTCTTACACAGGATTATACTATTTCATTTAGGAAATCACAAGATATAATTCAAAATCCTTCCCGCAATTTCTGAAGGGCTTTCTTCTCGATCCTGGATACATAGCTGCGGGAAATCCCCAGCTTGGCGCCGATCTCACTCTGGGTAGCTTCCCCTTTTCCGTTAAGACCGTAGCGCATGATAAGGATCTCCCGCTCCTTACCGGTCAGTCTGTTCTGCATGAGAGTGCCAAGGAGCTTCTTATTTCTGGCCAGCTCCATATCCTCTATCACATCCGTCTGTCCGTTCTCTATCACATCCACCAGTTGGATCTCATTTCCCTCCTTATCCTGCCCGATAGGTTCGAACAGGGATACTTCCCTGGCAGTTTTCTTCTTACTGCGAAGCAGCATGAGAAGTTCGTTATCTATACAACGACATGCATAGGTAGCCAGCCTCCCTTTTCCGGCGTCAAAGCTGTCGATGGCCTTGATCAGCCCTATGCACCCTATGGAAATCAGATCTTCCATGTCTTCGTCCACGTTCTGGTATTTCTTGGCAATATGCGCAACCAGCCGCAGGTTCCGCTCTATCAGGATTTCCCTTGCCTGCTTAGATACCTCAGGATCGCTCATCCCAAGTCTGCGGATATACTCGGCTTCCTCCTCCCGGGTCAGGGGTTTTTGGAATGTCTTCAAAACAGCCTCCGTGGATTACTCTCATCAATAGTCTATGAGAATCCCATCCCGCAAGTGCCTGTCAGTCAAAGAGAAACTGTGCCATCACATAGTTGCTCACATTAACTCCCCGGCCGGTAAGCGCCAAGAACCTTTCCCCCGTCTCAGGATCCTTACGGTCATAAAGGAGTCCTGTTTCCCGATTTTTCTGAATGATACCCCCGTATACTTCTTCCATGGTCTGCCCGAAAGTCTCTGCAAATTCCCGGTAATTTACGCCTGCAGTCATGCGCAGCCCCAGAAACATAAATTCCTCCATCCGGTCCTGTGGGCTCAATACAGTCCTATCCTCTCTGCTGCCCAAAGGTTCTTTCAGATATGCGGAAAGCTCCCTGCTGTTTGAAAATCTGCTGTTCTGAAACAAGGATGCCGCTCCGATGCCAAATCCCAGATACTCCGTCCTTTTCCAGTAACCGCAATTATGCCTGCAAAAAAATCCCGGTCTGGCATAATTGGAGATCTCGTAGCGCACAAAACCTGCTTCCCCCAAAAGCTCCGCCGTCCGCTCATACATCCTCCTCTCGCAGTCCTCATCCGGAAGCTGCAGTTCCCCCCGCCCATAGCTTTCAAAAAAGGGAGTTCCCTCCTCGATGATCAGGCTGTAAGCGGAAATATGCTCCGGTATGGGACTTAACGCCAACACCTTCTTAAGGGTCTCTTCATAATTTAAAAGACTCTGTCCCGGCAGGGCACTCATCACATCCACATTGATATTGGCAAAGCCTGCTGCCCTGGCTGCACAGTATGTTTCCAAAAACTGTTCATAAGTATGCACACGCCCCAGCTTCTTAAGCTCCTCATCCCGGGCAGACTGCAGTCCGATGCTCAGTCGGTTGATTCCTGCCTGCCTGTAGACCTTCAGTTTCTTTTCCGTAACCGTTCCGGGGTTGACTTCTATGGTGATCTCCGCATCGGAAGCCAATGCAAAGCTTTCCTTCACCCTCTGCATCAGTTGGCATATCCACGTTTCCTCCACCACGGAAGGGGTGCCTCCCCCAATAAATACGGACGAGACCCGGTGATCCCGGCACTCGTCCGCTCTGCCCGAAAGCTCCGCAAGCATTGCTTTCATGTAGGCTTCCTGCACCGGTTTTCCGGCTGGTGCCGACAAAAAGTCACAATAAGCACACTTGCGCACGCAAAAGGGAATATGAAAATACAATTCTAACTCTTTTTTATCAGCCATTTTTCAAAATCCGTCCGATGATCCTGCCGCCCGGTTACGGCCTATTTCTTGTCATCCAGCTTCAGAACGCTCATAAACGCTTTCTGGGGAATCTCTACATTGCCGATCTGACGCATGCGCTTCTTACCCTCCTTCTGTTTTTCCAGAAGCTTCTTTTTACGGGTGATGTCGCCGCCGTAACACTTGGCCAGCACATCCTTACGCATAGCCTTTACCGTCTCCCTGGCAATGATCTTGCCCCCCACTGCAGCCTGAATGGGAATCTCAAATAAGTGTCTGGGGATTTCATCCTTCAATTTCTCGCACATCTTCCTGCCCCGCTCATAAGCGGAATCTGCATGCACGATAAAGGAAAGCGCATCCACCTCCTCCCGGTTGATCAGGATGTCCAGCTTCACCAGGTTGGAGCGCTCATAGCCCTTGATATCATAATCGAAGGAAGCATACCCTCTGGAACGGGATTTTAATGCATCAAAGAAATCATAGATGATCTCATTCAAAGGCAGCTCATACTTAAGAAGCGCTCTGGTCCCCTCGATATATTCCATGCCCAGATACCTGCCTCTTCTCTCCTGGCACAGTTCCATGATGGAACCGATGAACTCAGAGGTCACCATGATCTCTGCATTCACCACCGGCTCTTCCATATACTCGATCTCCGAGGGGTCCGGCAGATTGGAAGGATTGGTCAGTTCCATGACCTCACCGTTGGTCTTGTACACCTTATAGATAACACCCGGAGCTGTGGTTACCAGGTCCAGATTATATTCTCGCTCCAGTCTCTCCTGGATGATCTCCAGGTGAAGCAGTCCCAGGAATCCGCATCGGAAGCCGAATCCCAACGCCACGGAAGTCTCCGGCTCATAGTTTAAAGAAGCGTCATTCAACTGCAGCTTCTCCAAGGCATCCCTGAGATCCGGATACTTGGCTCCGTCCGCAGGATACATGCCGCAGTACACCATGGACTGCACCTTCTTGTAACCGGGCAAAGGCTCTGCACAGGGGTTGTCCGCATCGGTGACAGTATCGCCCACCGCCGTTTCCTTCACATTTTTGATGGAAGCCATGATATAGCCCACCATACCCGCAGAAAGTTCTTCGCAGGGAATGAACTGTCCCGCTCCGAAATAGCCTACCTCCACGACCTCCTGACTGGCACCGGTGGCCATGAATCTGATCCTGGTGCCCTTCTTTACCGTGCCTTCCATAACGCGGCAGAAAATGATGACCCCTTTGTAGGAATCATACAGAGAGTCAAAGATCAATGCCTGTAAAGGACCGTCAGGATCTCCTTTGGGTGCCGGAATCTTCTTCACGATCTGCTCTAACACCTCGTCGATGCCGATACCGTTCTTGGCGGAGATCAAAGGCGCATCCTGGGCTTCGATACCTATCACATCCTCGATTTCCTCAATGACCCTTTGGGGCTCCGCACTGGGCAGATCGATCTTGTTGATCACAGGGAATACATCCAGGTCGTGATCCAGCGCCAGATATACATTGGCAAGGGTCTGCGCTTCGATGCCCTGAGCTGCATCTACCACCAGGATGGCTCCGTCACAGGCGGCCAGAGAACGGCTCACCTCATAATTAAAGTCCACATGTCCCGGTGTATCGATCAGATTAAAGATATATTCCTGCCCGTCCTTGGTGCGATAAACCGTGCGTACCGCCTGGGCCTTGATGGTAATGCCCCTTTCTCTCTCCAGATCCATATTGTCAAGGATCTGGTCCTGCATCTCCCTGCTGGTCAAAAGACCGGTCTGCTCGATAATGCGGTCTGCCAGAGTAGATTTTCCGTGATCTATATGTGCAACGATACAAAAGTTACGAATCCTGCTTTGGTCCACTGATGCCATAATACTCCCTCTGCTTTTCCTGAATATTCTCAAAAGATATCAGCTTAGATTGTAACAGAATTTCCCGGCCTTGTCTAGATTGCAATCCGGCCTCTACATCCCCTCCCCCGACAGCACCAGGTCCAGAAGATGTGCAATGGGGTCACAGGCATTCATGGCTTCCTCTACCGTATTATTCTGGGCTCCCAGCTCTATCAGCAGGCTCCTTGGACGAAGATGCATATTATAGCGGTATCCTTTTAAATAGATCTTCCTGGCAAGTCCCGGATAATAACTTTCTGCCGCCAATTGCATCTGAAAGGAAAAGGCCAGGTTATCCTCCTGGTACTCGTTGTAAAGATAGGAAATATTACCTGTTTTCTTGGTACGGCTCAAGCCATTAAAGAACATGAACCGGGCAGTGGGACGCCCGTCCAGGTCCATCACCAGCTTTGTATCCTCCGGCATCTCGTCTCTATGTAAATCTATGACCACCTGTATGGAAGGGTTCTCCTCCAAAACTTTGACGATCGCCGGCAAAGCCTCCGAATAGGCATCATCCCGGGATTCCACATCATACTGTCCGGTGTGATGCAGCACCTGATAACCGTACTTTTCCCTGAGAATGGCTGCCAGATTTTCTCCCACTCCCATAATGGTAGTGCTTTCGTCCCCCAAAACGGAATCGGCAAATCCTTCCTGGGAATGGGTATGATAGATCAGGATCTGGGGGCCCTCCTGCTCCTTGTCTATAGTCAGATCTTTCCCGGCAAGCCGCTGTGCATTCAGTTGGTCGCTCCCTGCCATGGTATTGGGATCAATGGTATAAAACCCTGAAACCAATGTCTCATAATCCTCAAGGGCTGTCAGATCCACCTGATGCTGCAGCGTGTGCGGCATAAAAGGAGCAGCCTCCGCAACAGCCCCGCCTTCCGGCCCCGGCATTACCGTCAACGCCTCGTCATTTTCTGTGTCAAGCATCTCATACAGTGAAATATAGTTTTCCTCCGCCACGTTCTCTTCCTCTTTGCCCTCTGCCAGAAGGATCTCCCTGCCGCCCCGGGCATAGCCGTAAAGTGGCAGGATATCCGTCACTTGCTTTCTAAGCAGATATGGACCGGAGCTTTCTTCCATTTCAAAAGAGGCCATGTTCAAAAATTCATCATACAGAGAATCTCTTACCGTTTCCGCAAATATTTGTCCCAGCATACTGCCAAGGACGCTGTTTCCGGTCTTAGGCTCCTTTCTCCCTGCCATCACCCATATCAGCGCCATTGCCGCCAGACCTATCATCCACAGGGAATGCTTCCCTGTCTTTTCCCGAATGTCTACCTTAAGCACTCCCTTCCCTGATGCTTCCAAACTGCTTACTATTTATATGCCTCATCCGATGGCTCCATGCCTTTTTCCATAGCCATGTTGATTCCCTCTGACACCGTGAAACTCACCCGCTTGATCACGGCATCAATATCTTTACCCGTCATATACATATTGTTCAGTTCCGCAAAAGCAAGCATATTGTGATACTTTGCAGGATCTACGTCCGCATCCTCCCCCATCATCTTTTCCATGGCATCTCCCACGATGGTAGCCGCATCCACCACAGTGGGCACTCCGATAGCGATGACAGGGATACCCAGACTCTCCTGTGTCAGGGCATTCCTGTGGTTTCCCACCCCCGATCCCGGCTGTATCCCCGTATTGCTGATCTGAATGGTGCGGTTCAGCCTCCTGGTACTCCTGGCTGCCAGCGCATCCACTACCAGAAGCACATCCGGTTTTGTCTCTGTGATCACACCCCTGATGATCTCCGCCGTCTCCATACCGGTCTTTGCCATGACACCGGGCTCGATACTGCTCACCAGATTCATCTTACTGCAATTATAGGCCGCCTTTCCGTAGGTCTTTACCACATGCCTGGTAATGAACAGATTATCCACCACCTGGGGGCCCAGGGCATCTGCCGTCACTTCCCTGTTGCCCAGCCCCACCACCAGGATGGACAATTCCTTCTCTTTATCCGGAATCATCTGCAGCAGTTCTTCCGCCAGGCATTCTGATATCTCACGGTGATAGTCCTCATCCGGCTCCACCAGCGCAGGGGCCTCCATCGTCACATAGACTCCTATGGGTTTCCCCATCGCCCTGGCTGCATTTTTGGTATCGATCGTCACCTTGGTAACACGGATATCTTCTTCGTCCTTATAATATTCATCCACCCGGATTCCACGCATCCGGCTGTCCGTCTCTTCGATACTTTCTCGTGCTTCCAGCGCCAGGTCCGTCCTTATCTGAAAATTTCCCATTTCATGACCTCACTCTCTTTTCAGTGTTTTGATTACTTTCTGCAAAAATCAGGAAAATATGTATTGACAAAATCACAATAATTGTCTAAACTACAATAGTATGTTTACATTAGTCCCCGTGTCTGGCTAAGGTGAAACATTTTCAAGAACAGAATAATTTATTGTATACAAATGGAGGTGTACGACTTGGCTAACATTAAATCTGCGAAAAAGAGAATTTTAGTGAACCGCACCAAGGCTGATAGAAATAAGGCTGTCAGATCCGGTGTCAAGACTGCAATCAAGAAAGTTTTCGCTGCTATCGAGGCTGGTGATAAGGAAGCTGCAAAGGCAGAGCTTGCTTCTGCAACCAAAGTGATCGAGATGGCTGCTACAAAAGGTGTTTATCACAAGAACAACGCAGCCAGAAAAGTTTCCCGTATCAGCAAAGCTGTAAACAAGATGGCTTAATTGAACTGATAGAATCCGAACATAAGAAACCCACCTATACCGTCATGTAGGTGGGTTCCTTTTTGTGTTCTTCTGTTTTGCCTGCTAACGTCTGCGCCCGCCTCCGCCGTGGCTCACGCCGCTGCTGCTCCTGTGGCTGCCTCCATGGCCGCCCGAACTGCTGTGACCGCCCCCAGAGCTGCTGCTCTGTATCGTTCTTTTCGTAACACTCTTTCTGATAAAATCATCTCTCTGTACTTTCATCACAGGCTTTCCACCGGATACATAAGTGGATGCCGTAGTGGTATCCTTCGCTTTAGACTGATGCAGATTGATAGCTGCATAGACAGCAGCCACCACAATGGTGATCAGCAGGATTCCCGGCAGACATGCCCAGAAGAATACACTGTGAGACTCCCCGTCCCCCACCAGTCTGCAGACAGTGTCCACATAAGCCTTATAAGCCCCGTAAGGATCATTGTCCACCAGATAGTAGACCTCATCCAGCACCTCGTTGATCTCGCTCATGGCAAAATACTCATACACCCTGCCGCAGGTAGAAAGCCAGCTTCCCTTCTGGCTGCCGTTTTCATCCTCATACCAGTTATCCAAAAGCAGCACGCCGTCGCCGTGTACCTTGTCATAACCATAATTGTTGTGATCATAGAAATCATCCGCCTTGTTCATCATGACCAGCTCCCAGTCCCCATGGCTCTCGATCTCCTCATTGATGGTAACCAAGACGATATCGATCTTATACTCCTGCTCTTTTTCGGCAATATACTGACGCAGACGATCTTCCTCTTGATCCGTCAGCACATCCGCATAGTCATATACTCTCTCCGCCGGCTGCTTTTCATTTCGGCTTGCCGCAGTCCTTTTTATGCTGTCTGCTATCTTTACGCCGATCAATACCACAAGCAACACTGCCAGTATGATGAACCATACCCTGAAATAGTGCAGATACTGCTTTCTGGCTTCTTTCTTGAAATCGTTTTCCATATCTTTACTGTGTCCACCGGTACACTTGTGCCCCGGCGCACTTCCTTCCTTTCTTCTATGTTTCTCACTGTTTACAGGTAGCCTGCAATCTCACAAACGAGCGCCAGTATCAGGGTCAGGCAGCCCCAGAGGGTACCGGTATAAGCCCATACTTTTGCCTTGGAAAGAGGGGCTGTTCCCACGATCTTTCCTGTCTGCCCATTCACATAGAAGGGATATTCCTTGTCTTTGTAATGATATATGTATTTCCATACCGGAAGAAGGCCATAGTTTTCGGAAACATTGTTTACATTGATCTGCTGACGTTCCACCTTGAGCCTGGAGTATCCGCTATAGCTGGCCTTCAGCATCTCCTTGGTGTCTTCCATCATTTTCATTTTGGCCCGGTCCATGACCAGTGTGGCGGGCATATTATATTTTTCCCCATAGAAACCGGACATGTACTCCGGCTTGAACTCCACCAGCCCCTGATACTCATAAGGCTCCATCAGATCCATGATATCATCCGGCATCTTCACGGAAGCATCCACCGGGATCTTTTTAAATGCCACGTCCATATTGCGGACCACATGATAGTAGGAGGTCTCTGTATACTCAGTGTTGCCGGAAGTCCAGCATCGCACCTTTGTGCCTTCCGCCTGAAAATCACAGTTGGTATCAAAATCATAGAACCAGAAAGGCACATAATCGCCTTCCATGCTGTTGAGCCGCACCTCCGAAAGGAAATCAATAGGTGCAAACCTGCACTTCTTAAATTTTTCCCTTATCATGCTCTTACAGCTTTCCTTGCCGATCTGGAAAGGAATGATGTGGGCGGGCGCATACTCTCCCTCCACCCTCTCATTAAAGATCAGATAATTGTCACAATACGGACACTGGGTGGCAGAAGTATGCTCTCCCACCGGCACCTCACCGCCGCAGTTGGGACAGATCTGAATACCGGACGACACTGCATCACTGCGTTCCTCACTGTCCTCGCTGTCACAATAAGGACAGAACATCTTGTGTTTTTCCGGGCTGTAGACCACATTTCCCCCGCAATTCTTACATTTGAAAATCATTTGCATACCGCCTTTTCGGATATTTTATATTCAGTATAGCAAAATGTCTGTTTTTTCGCAACTCCCCCCTTGAGATTCTGTTTCTGCCAGATCTGAGAGGGGTCTGATCTCATACCCCATATCTTTCCACCTTATCAGCAGTTCCTCCAGGATCTCCCCATTGGTCTGTGAGGTATTGTGCAACAGCACAACAGCACCGGGATGCACTCTCTCTGTGAGCTTTTCCAAAGCCTCCTTGTGGGAAGGCTGCTTCTTCGGGTCCCAGTCCACATAAGCAAGACTCCAAAAGACAGTGGTATAGCCTGCATCCTGAGCCATGGTCAGATTTTCGATCCCGCAGTTTCCCTCCGGCGGACGATAATACATGGCCAGTTCCTCCCCCGTCACCTGGGTGAATTTTTCCTGTAAGGCCTCCATTTCCGCCAAAAATTCTTCCTCCCCAAGGGTATTTACATCCGGATGGTGATAAGTATGGCTCCCCACTGTATGCCCCTCCGCCACCATGCGCTGTACCAGTTCGGGAGCGGACTCCAGATAATGTCCCACCACAAAAAAAGCCGCTTTCACATCCTGTGCCTGCAGGGCATCCAGGATTGCTTCCGTATTTCCATTCTCGTAGCCACAGTCAAAAGTCAGATAAAGGATCTTCTCCTTTGCTCCCCCTAAAAAATAGGCGTCATACTGGGCCAGTTCCTCCTTTGAGGCATTCCCATAAGGCTGTGTGCCCGATTCCCCGAAGGAAAGTCCCCAGCCCTTGGCCTCCATGGTAAGACGGTCCACAAAATAAGGAGTTTTCCCTGAGTGGCTGCCCTCTTTCCGTTCTTCTGACTCGGCAGTATCCGTAGATATGGTTTCCGCAATGGATGCCGTAGCTTTCTTCGCCATATCTTCCACTGCCACCCTGTTTCTCATACCGGCTTTTTTCATCTGTATACTCTCCTGCCTTTCCTCAAAAAAATTTCTTTTCGATTCATTATAAAAAGCCCCTGCATCATTGCAGAGGCTTTTTTGCATCAAAAGAGCATCACTGATGATTTTATTTATTATAACAAACGATCCGGCCAAAATCAGCCTTCAGGGAGGCACCGCCTACCAGTCCGCCGTCAATATCGGGCTGTGCAAACAGCTCAGGAGCGCTGGAAGCGGATACGGAGCCGCCGTACTGGATACGGATGGCATCTGCCGTAGCTTCATCGTAGATTTCTCCAATGCACTCACGGATGGCCTTGCAGACCTCCTGTGCCTGCTCTGTGGTTGCCACCTTTCCGGTTCCGATGGCCCAGATCGGCTCATAAGCGATCACTGCCGAAGCAGCCTGTGCAGCAGTCACATTTAAGAATGCGATCTTGATCTGCTGCCGAATGAAGTCAATAGTAACGCCCTGCTCTCTCTGGGTCAGGGTCTCACCGCAGCAGATAATGGGAGTGATACCGTGCTCAAAAGCCTTTAACACTTTTTTATTTACGGTCTCATCCGTCTCCGCAAAATACTCTCTCCTCTCGGAATGGCCGATGATAACGTACTTGACGCCTGCGTCCACAAGCATCAGAGGGGAGATCTCGCCGGTAAAGGCCCCTTTCTCCTCAAAGTACATATTCTCGGCTCCGATCATGATATTCGAGCCTTTTGCCGCTTCCATGGCAGGAATGATATCAATGGCAGGAACGCACAGAAGCACGTCCACATCCTCATTGCCCACCAGAGGCTTTAACGTATCGATCAATTCCACTGCCTGACTGGGAGTCATATTCATCTTCCAGTTGCCGGCAATTATCTTTTTTCTTGCCATCTTTACTGCCTCCTTATTATTTTATGCCGCAGCCTTTGCCTTTCTGCCAAGGACCATGCCTCCGATCAACAACGCAAGTCCCATGATCCCAAAGAATGCCCCCAGACCAATTCCCAAACCGGAAAATACCATGTTCAGGATGCCGTAGGTGCTGTCAAAAAGCTCCGGTACCATGCACTGGTCAGGGTCCGCAGCGTCATAGTATACCGCCACATCATCCCCCAGGCCGAACGCACTGTTGGACACGGAAAAATGTTCCCAATACTCAGCCCCGTCCGCATAGTATTTTACTGTAGTACCGTTATTGGTATCGACGATCTCACCGGTAGTCTGCTCCGCATATTCCGCAAAGCTTTCCCACTCCTGATTCATGTTTTCTCTCTGGGTCCCCATCACATTTCCCACCGTCACAAAAGCGATGGCAAACAGAAGGCCCAGAAAGAGGAATAGCCCACCAAAAAACATCAGGACGATCCCGCCAACCTTCTTACCACTGTCCATTCTTTTCTTTCCTTATCAGATGATTTTATTTGTCGTCTGCCGCAGCAACTCCGGGAAGCTCCTTGCCCTCAAGGAATTCAAGGGAAGCACCGCCGCCGGTGGAGATATGGCTCATCTTGTCGCCAAAGCCAAGCTGGTTTACTGCTGCTGCGGAGTCACCACCGCCGATGATGGTAGTAGCCTCTGTCTCAGCCAAAGCCTTTGCAACTGCAATCGTTCCTGCTGCCAGGGTAGGATTCTCAAATACGCCCATAGGTCCGTTCCACACTACGGTCTTTGCACTCTTAACAGCGTCTGCGAACATAGCTGCAGTCTTAGGTCCGATATCGCAGCCCTCTCTGTCTGCAGGCATATTGTTCACATCGTATACCTCTACCTCTACAGGTGCATCAATAGGATTGGGGAACTCTGCGATAGTAACGGAGTCAACGGGAAGAAGGAGCTTCTTGCCAAGCTTATCTGCCTTCTCCATCATTTCCTTACAATAATCAAGCTTGGAATCATCCACCAGGGATTTGCCGATCTCATTGCCCTGTGCCTTTAAGAAAGTATATGCCATACCACCGCCGATGATGAGGGTATCACACTTCTCCAACAGGTTGGAGATGACATTCAGCTTGTCTGCAACCTTTGCGCCTCCCAGGATGGCAACGAAAGGTCTTACGGGATTCTCCACTGCATTGCCCAGGAAATTGATTTCCTTCTGCATCAGATAACCCACTACATTCTCACCGCCCTTTGCGGAGATGAACTTGGTAACCCCTTCTACGGAAGCGTGTGCTCTGTGGGAAGAACCGAATGCATCACATACATACAGGTCTGCCAGATCAGCCAGCTCCTTGCTGAACTGCTCGCCATTCTTGGTCTCCTCCGCACCGCGGAAACGGGTATTCTGGAGCAGGACCACGTCGCCCTCCTTCATCGCTTCTACAGCCTTGGTAGCTGCTTCTCCGGTCACATTGTAGTCGGATACAAATACCACTTCCTTGCCAAGCTTCTCGGACAGTCTCTTTGCAACAGGTGCAAGGGACTCGCCTTCATTGGGTCCGTTCTTTACCTTTCCAAGGTGGGAGCAGAGGATTACCTTGCCGCCATCGTTGATCAGCTTCTGGATGGTGGGAAGTGCTGCCACGATACGGGTCTCATCTGTGATCACGCCGTCCTTTAAAGGTACGTTGAAGTCACATCTTACCAGCACTCTCTTGCCCTTTGCGTTGATATCGTCAACCGATTTCTTATTCAAACCCATTTTCTTAATCTCCTTTTTCTCTATTATAGCTCTGCCCATTTACGAAAAAAGGGTCCGGTCCAAAGACCGGACCCTTATCAGGTCTTACCTGCTTCTTCTTACAGAAATACTTAAGCTAACTCGCTGAAGTACTTGATGGTACGAACCATCTGAGAAGTGTAGCTGTTCTCGTTATCATACCAGGAAACAACCTGTACCTGGGTGTTGCCGTCCTCCATGGGAGCAACCATGGTCTGGGTTGCATCGAAGATGGAACCTGCAGTACTTCCGATGATATCGGAAGATACGATCTCGTCGGTGTTGTATGCGAAGGACTCGATGGAAGCAGCCTTCATTGCATCGTTGATCTGCTCCTTGGTAACTGCACCCTTAACTACTGCTACCAGGATAGTGTTAGAACCGGTAGGGGTGGGAACACGCT
>JAGATV010000044.1 GCA_017621075.1 Lachnospiraceae bacterium | reverse complement strand
TTTGAATAAATCATGTGGAATCTCCTTTCAAACCTATACTTACGACATTATTTGACAAAATAATATCATAATCACCTTGTACATTCTCTCATATTTAACACAAAAAATCTAGTAGGTTTTCTCAATTTTTGCATTATTTTTGTATTTGGTCGCTACGCCAACATCATCCTATCGTTGGCAAACTCTCCGCCGCTGGCCTCCTCAAATTTGGCAAGCAGATCCTTTACCTTAAGTTTCTGCTTCTCCTCTCCTGCCACATCATAAATCACATGGCCCTCATGCATCATGATCAGACGGTTGCCGTGGTTGATGGCATCCTTCATATTGTGAGTCACCATCATGGCAGTGAGATGGTTCTCAGAGATGATCTTGTCACTGATCTCCAACACCTTTGCAGCGGTCTTGGGATCCAGTGCCGCAGTATGTTCATCCAGAAGCAGGAGTTTGGGCTGCTTTAAGGATGCCATGAGCAGTGTGATGGCCTGGCGCTGTCCGCCGGACAAAAGCCCTACCTTGCTGGTCATGCGGTCCTCAAGTCCCAGTCCCAGAGTTGCCAGTTTCTCATGGAAAAGTTCCTTCTCCTCCCTGGAGATGCCCCAGCGAAGCGTCCGGTGTTCTCCCCGCCTGTAGGCAATGGCCATGTTCTCATCGATCCCCATGGTTGCCGCAGTTCCTGTCATAGGGTCCTGGAATACCCGGCCCAGATAAGCCGCTCTCTTGTGTTCCGGAAGCCCTGTGATATCCGTGCCGTCAATGATGATCTGTCCCCCATCAATGGGCCACACGCCGGCAATGGCATTTAAGGTGGTGGATTTCCCGGCGCCGTTGCCGCCGATGATGGTCACAAAATCACCGGGATTTAAGTTCAGGTTCACACCGTTTAACGCTATTTTTTCATTGATGATCCCCCGGTTGAATACCTTGTGGACATCCTTGATCTCCAATGCATATCCCATTATTTTGCCACCCCTTTCTTAAGGCTTCTCTTTTCTTTCACATAAGGAACTGCCAAAAAGATTGCAACCACGATGGCCGAGAACAGCTTCATGTTCTCGGAAGGCATCTTCAGCCACAATACGAACTGGTAGACCATATAGTAGATGACTGCACCAAGGATCACGGAACACAGCGTATAGGCAAATGCCAGCTTTCGCTTGGCAGCAAATTTTCCGAACAATACTTCACCGATGATGACAGCCGCAAGTCCGATCACGATAGCTCCCCGTCCCATATTTACATCAGCAGCACCCTGGAACTGTGCATACATGCCGCCGCAGAGTCCCACAAGGCCGTTGGAGATCATCAGTGCAAGCACCTTGATAAAATTGGTGTTGATCCCCTGTGCCCGGGCCATGTTGCCGTTACAGCCGGTCGCACGGATGGCGTGTCCCTGCTCGGTGCCAAAATACCAGTACATGACTGCCACCAGGACCAGCAAAAAGAAAATCATTCCCACAAAGAACAAAGCGCGGCTTGCCGCATTATCTGTTACATATCTAAGCGAAACCACCAAGGGATAGTTGTCTACGCTGACGGGCTGATTGGACTTGCCCATGATATTCAGATTGATGGAATATAAGGAAATCTGTGTCAGAATGCTTGCCAGGATTCCCGGGATTCCCAAAAGGGTATTTAAAAGCCCTGTTACCAGTCCGGCAAGCATACCTGCCAGGAATGCCACGGGAAGGGATACCAAAGGGGATACTCCTGCGCGGATCAGCATCACCGATACCGCCGCACCTGTGGCAATGGAACCGTCCACCGTAAGATCCGCAAAATCAAGCAGGCGGAAGGTGATATAGACACCAAGTGCCATAATGCCCCAGATCATGCCCTGGGCAATGGAACCGGGCAGCGCCCGGACCAGAGAACCGAGGCTTAAAGACATAAAGTACTCCATTTCTTTTCCTCCTAGAGATAACATCATTTTCTTTGAAACTTTAGATAGGGATACCGTAAAGCTACGCCATCCCTATCGATATTGTTCAATATTCTTCTATTGAAACCGTACTATTTCATCATTCCCTGCGGGATTACTCGATTGCCACATAGTCATCGGGTACAGTGATCCCCAACTCTTCGCAGATCTTTGCATTGTACTTCTTTGTGACATTGGGAGCATAGCGCACATCCATGGTCTTGATGTCCTTGCCTTCTGCCAGGATCTCATAAGCCATCTCACCGGTGGCATATCCAAGATCATAATAGCTGATGGATAAGGTTGCGACACCGCATCCGCCACAGATACCCTCTTCGCCAGCAATGACAGGAACCTTGGCAGGACTTACCACATTGTAGACAGTCTCTGCACAGTTTGCAAGAGTATTGTCGGTAGGTATGTAAAGGACATCGCACTCAGCGATAGCTGCGGTAACCACTGCCTGCACCTCGTTGGTATCAGCAACGGCATACTCTTTGTAAGCAACTCCGTCTGCGGTAAGCGCCTCACCGAAAAGCTTTACCTGGTACAGGGAATTGGCTTCTGCAGAACAATACAGGATACCAACCTGCTTTACATCAGGGAACAGCTCTAACAAAATCTTTTCCTGCTCATCGATGGGAGCCAGGTCGGATGTACCGGAAATGTTCCTGCCGGTGGAACCGTTCCAATCAGCGATCTCCAATGCGGTTCCATAGTCAGTTACGGAAGTTCCCAAAATAGGGGTTGTGGTGGTGGCTGATGCTGCACTCTGTAAAGCGGGGGTTGCATTTGCGAGGATCAGATCCACGCCGTCAGATACGAAACCGTTACAGATCGTTGCGCATGTTGTCTGCTCACCCTGAGCGTTCTGAACGGTGAAAGTAACCTTGTCACCCAGCTTTTCCTTCAGCGCATCCTGGAAGCCCTCTGTAGCAGCATCCAAAGCGGGATGCTCTACCAACTGACAGATACCCACTTTGTAGGTGTCATCCTTGCCGCCGCATCCTGTCAGAACAGAGGCTGCCATCACAGCAACAAGAAGTACAGATAATAATTTCTTTTTCATTGTGTTTCCTCCCTTGGTGAAATTTAAGACTTTAATGTTTTAAAGTGTTACACCATAGTGTTTAATATACATCATTTTTGCTGTTTCGTCAATATTTTCTATCTGTTCTTGGCCACAATATGCTGTGCATCCTTGAAGATATGTCCGGCAGGGATCACACCTCTGACGCAGGAGGTAGGATAGACATTGCTGTCCGGGCCGATCACGGTTCCCGGATTCAGCACGCTGTTACAGCCCACTTCCACCCGGTCTCCCAGCATGGCTCCCATCTTTTTCAGCCCTGTTTCTATGGTTTCCTCTCCATCTTTGACCACTACCAGGGTCTTGTCACTTTTCACATTGGAGGTGATGGAGCCTGCGCCCATGTGGGCCTTGTACCCCAGAATACTGTCACCTACATAATTGTAATGGGGCACCTGCACTTTGTTGAAAAGGATCACATTCTTAAGCTCTGTGGAATTGCCTACCACAGCACCTTTCCCAACAATGGCATTGCCGCGGATAAATGCGCAGTGGCGCACCTGGGCCTCCTCATCAATGATCAGGGGACCGTTTAAGCAGGCAGTAGGCGCTACTTTTGCACTTTTTGCCACCCAGACATGTTCCCCCCGTTCCTCATAGAGATCTTTCGGAAGCTGCTCTCCCAGTGCTATGATAAAATCATGGATCTTCGGCAGCACTTCCCAGGGATAGACAACCCCTTCAAAGATGGCGGCTGCGATGGTTTCGTTTAAATCATACAGTTCTTTTACCGTAATCATGACTCATGTATTCCTTTCTATTTTTTGTAATTGGCTTCCGCAGTCCCAAACATTCCCCACAGCATGCCCTGATTGTTCAACTGCTTCACCATATTGGTGCGTCTGGACACAAAATCATCCAGCTTCCTCATATACTCCTCCGATGTGATCTTGCCGTCAGCCACCATGGTAAGTCCTTTTTCCCAGCTTGCGGTCAGCGCCGGGTCTAAGAGGGGGCGTATGGAATTGTTCACCACATCATAGATCATCTCGCCCATCAGGGTGGGGGTCAGTACCTGGGTCTTCTTATTTAAGGCCAGATATTCGATGTTCACCAGCTTTTTCAGGATTTCTGCGCGGGTGGCACTGGTACCGATGCCGCTTCCCTTGATCTGGGCACGGAGTTCTTCGTCCTCAATGAACTGTCCCGCATTTTCCATGGTCAGGATGATGCTTCCGGAGGTGTACCGCTTGGGAGGTGAGGTTTCTCCCTCCTTGATCTGGTACGAATTTACGGTTACCGGGTCACCTTTTTTCAGTGCCATAAGAAGCTTTACAAATTCGCTATCGCACTTTTCTTCCCCTTCGTCCTGCTCGTTTCCGTCATTCTTCCCTGCAAAATCCTCTTTGGAAGCTGCATCCTTTTTGAAAGAATAGGCCATGGCCTTCAGATAGCCCTCCTCCGCCAACACCTTGAAGTTGGCAAAGAATTTCTCGTCCTTTACCTTTACGCACAGTGCAAATTTCTGATACACCGCAGGCGGATAGAAAATGCTCAAAAACCTGCGGACGATCACCTCATAGACTTTTGACGAGGTGGGAGAAAGTCCTGACAGATTATTCAGTCCCTGCCCGGTGGGGATGATGGCATAGTGGTCCGTGATCTGCTTGTCATTGACGTAACGGGTCTTTGCCAGATTTTTGTAAGTCCCTTTCTCCAACACTTGTGTCGCCAGATCGCCTATAAGCGCATAGCGCTTAAGTCCCCCGATATTTTTGTGGATCTCCTTTGCCACCGCTGTTGACAGCACTCTTGCGTCAGTACGGGGATAAGTCACCATCTTTTTTTCATATAATTCCTGGATGATGGAAAGGGTCTGGTCCGGACTGATCTTGAACAGCTTGGAACAATCATTCTGAAGCTCCGCCAGATTGTACAGAAGGGGGGGATTCTTGTTCTCCTTCTTCCTCTCAATGCTCTCCACCGTTGCAACAGCCTCGCCACCCGATGGCTGTGCCGATTCAACGGTCTGTGCCTGCCCTTCCCGTTCTTCCCGCAGATATCCGATCAGCTTTCCGGCGCTCTCCTCTTCCTTGAAGCCGTTTTCTTTGTACAAAAGGGGCGAGGCGTAATACTTTGAGCCTTCCACCGCACGCCATTCCCCCAAAAAAGTCTTATCACGCAGGGCGAATTCTCCGATCACCCGGTAAAAGGGCGTCTTCACGAAGGCTCTGATCTCCCGCTCCCTGTCCACGATCATACCCTGGACACAGGTCATGACCCTGCCCACGGAGATCACAGCTCTGTCCCGCTTCAGGTACTCCTTCACGATCTTACCGTACTTCAAAGTGAGCACCCTGGAAAAATTGATGCCCATGAGATAATCTTCCTTGGCACGCAGATAGGCAGCATCGGAAAGATTGTCATACTCCGACAGATCTTTGGCTTCCCGTATGCCTCTTAGGATCTCTTCCTCGGTCTGGGAGTCGATCCAGACACGTTTTCTTGCTTTGTCCGGGGATTTTTCCCTGACACCGGCCATCTGTTCCACCAGACGATAGATGTATTCTCCCTCACGCCCGGAGTCGGTACACACATAGATCGTATCCACATCTTCTCTGTTCAAAAGACTGCTGACAATGGAGAACTGCTTTTTTGAGCTTTCGATCACCTCGTATTTGAATTTCTCAGGGATAAAAGGGATGGTGTCAAAGCTCCATCGTCTGTACTTCTCATCATAGACCTCCGGGTAGCTCATAGTCACCAGATGACCCACACACCAGGTCACGATTGCAGTATCGCCCTCCAGATATCCATCCTTAGATTTCATATTCAATTTTAAGGCATTGGCAAATTCCCTTGCAACGCTGGGCTTTTCTGCAATAAATAAACTCTTCATCCTACTCCGTTCCGATGATACTGCGAAGTTCCAGCTTTCCCTGGTCCTGCGCCAGCTTCAATTCCTCCGTAAACCCCTTTTCCGAATACAAAAGTACCCGGTCCGCCAAAATTTTTGCCTTTCTTGCATGAGAAAGCAGGCCGGCACAATCCTCCACAGTCATCATACGGCTGTAGGAACAGGCTCCTACCACACGTCGGTTATCGCCGTCCACACCCACCATATCGATACAATAGTCCTTTCCCATCCATGGGCTTACGGTGAGGCCCGTTGGCAGTTCCTTTTCAAACAACTGCCTGCAGATCTGCCGATAGCTTTCCTCCATAAAGGCAGGCAGATCCTTTTCCACTTTCAGACGGTAAAAGTCCTCCGGGGCCGACTTTTCCAACAGGCTTAAGTTGGGGAACAGAAATCGGAAATAAAATCTCACATATGGATTCTGAATGCGATACACTCCTGCATAGATCTTCTCCACCAGATCCAGTTCCATGAGATTTTTTAAATAGACACTGATCTTGGCCCTGGGGAAGCCGGTATGTAGATAGATATCGTTCAATTTACAGTTCCCTGCCGCCACAGCAGCCAGAATGGTATTGTAAACAGCGGGCTCCCTGAGTTCCTCCGCCAGATAAACGGACATTTCCTCGTACAGACGGCTCTCCTTCTTAAGAAGGTTCTGTATGATATTTTCTCTTGCGTTAAGCTCTTTTGAAAAACTGCACCAAAGTCCGGGAATGCCGCCCAGTATGGCGTAATGACACATAGCGTCTGCCGTGTCATACCCATAAAACAATTCTGTGATCTCCGGGAAAGTGAGTTCCCGGAGTTTCAAAAAGCCGCTGATATAAGCAGCAGCCCCGCCAAGTCTGCCCACCAGACTGTTTTCTACCCAGCCGGAAGCAGAACTTAAGAGGACCACCATAATGGGTCTGCTCATCCTCCTGTTTTCCAGGAAGCTGATCAGTGCCTCAAAAAAGTGCCCCTCTCCTTTTATCAGGTGTTGGAACTCATCCAGCACCAACACTTTCTTTTCCTGTGTATCCGGCAGGATCGCTGCAAATATCTCCTCATACTCCGGATAATCAGGGATATCATACCCTTCCTCCTTAAGCTCTCTTCCCCAAAGGAACCGCTGTTCCCGGTCCGAACAGGCTCTGGCTGCATAAGATACCGACTCCCTGTCTTTCGTAAATTCTCTCAAAAGTCTTGTTTTTCCTACGCCCCTTGCACCGTAGACCACCAGCACCTGGCTGCCTTCCCTGGCAAAATGGCGATTCAGGAATTGAAGCTCCTCATCTCGTCCTACGAACATAAACACCTCTTTAAGCTTCCTGCAGCAATCTTTCGATATCCTCTGCCGTCTGGGGTTTTCCCAAAAGGTATCCCTGTATCACATCACAGCCTACCGCATGCAGGTATCTGTACTGTTGCTCCGCTTCCACCCCTTCTGCCACGGATTCAAATCCAAGGGTCTTGACCATATTGATAATAGATTCCGTAATGATCCTGGTAGGGGAATCCGTCAATACCGTGTCAATAAAGGACTTATCGATCTTCAATGTGTCGATGGGCAGCTTCTTCAAATAGGACAGGGAAGAAAAACCGGTTCCGAAATCATCCAGAGAAATCCGGATACCGTGTTTCCTCAAAAGTTTCAGTTTGGAAGATACCGCCTCAAAATCATCGATCAGGATGCTCTCGGTGATCTCTAACTCGATTTCAGAAGGCTGCACATCATATTTCTTTATCATGCCAAGGATACTGTCCACAAAATCTTCCTTGCCGCACTGCAGGGCAGAGATATTGATGGACAGGATAAAATGCTTGCCGTACTGTCGACTCCATCTGGCATATTGTTCAATACTGCGTTCCACCACCCAACTGCCAATGGGAATGATGGCACCGTTCTTTTCCGCAATGGGAATGAAGACCGACGGGCTGATCATGCCGTTATTGCCGTCCTTCCACCTGATCAGTGCTTCCACACCCCTCAGCTTCTTGTTGCCCGCATAAAACTGGGGCTGGTAGTAGAGAAGGAAATTGTTATAGAATACTGCTTCCTTCAGTTTGTTTTCAATCTCGATATTATGGATGAACTCATTTAATATGGGGGTATCAAAATACTGTATGGTATTCTTGCCCATGTTCTTGCCTTTGAACATGACGATCTCCGCACAGTTGATGAGCTCCAGGGCCGAGGAAGCCGCCTCCGGATACTCGGCCACACCGATGCTGACGGTAATCTGCAGGGCATGACCGCTGCTTAGGCGGAAAGCTTCCCTGGTGCGGGTCCTGATCTGTCTGTGGATATGTTCCACACTCTTTGTTCCCACGGGATCATAGATGGCGATGCAATAGAGGTCGCTGGTAAAATGACTTGCAATGACATCATGATCGGTCAGTTCCTTTAAAAAGCTTCCAAACTGCTGGATCAGTTCATCCCCGACCACAATGCCCAGTCCGTCATTGACCTTCTTAAAATCGTCAATGTCAATGATCATGACACTGACTGCTGCATTGGTCTCTGCGGCTTTTCTGATGAGCCCCGCCAGTTCCCGCACAAAATAGTTACGGTTGTACAATCCCGTCAGTTCATCATAATATGCCATGTAGGCCAGTTCATCGTTCTGGCTCTTAAACTTTGTGATGTCCTCGATGGATATGATCTTATCTGTGGGCTGCCCCGATTCATCATAAACGATACGCACCTGAAATTTGAGCCACTGTTTCCTGTCACGCCGCATACATTCCACCACGGCAGACTCTTTCCCGCTCTTTTCCGCAAAAAGTGCCTCCCGCAGGGGAACTACATAAGGATCGTCCACTTCTTCAAACAAGTGTGCCATATCCCTGATGTCACTTACTTCAAAGGAAAAGAAATCCTTCCATTTTCCTAATGTAGCTATCTCATTTCGCTCAAAAGAACAGTAAAGGAAAGCATTGGCGGTATTATCACATACCAGCCTGTACATGCGCTCCCTTCCGCTCAATTTTTGATTCATAGCTTTCAACAGATCTACCTGATAGTGCAACTCGCTCATAAGTGTCGTCTCCCGCACCCTATATTATGCTCACATTTCCCCGAAAAACCCTTTTCTTATTTTGCAGTGATATACCCCTGCGCTTTTAACAGCTCTGCACAGAGCACCGCTCCACCGGCGGCACCGCGGACAGTATTGTGGGAAAGTCCCACAAACTTGAAATCATATACGGTATCTTCTCTGAGACGTCCTACACTGATGCCCATACCGTTCTCAAAGTCTACATCCAGATTGACCTGAGGTCTGTTATCCTCCTCCAGATACTGGATAAACTGCTTGGGAGCACTGGGCAGACCCAGTCTCTGAGGCTCACCGCTGAAGCTGCGAAGCTTTTCGATCAACTGCTCCTTGGTGGGTTTCTTCTTGAATTTTACAAATACTGCGGCTGTATGACCGTTGAGTACAGGTACACGGATACACTGACAAGTGATCACCGGAGAAGTTGCGGGAACGATCACACCATCCTCTATCTTGCCCCAGATACGCAACGGCTCCTTCTCGCTCTTCTCTTCCTCTCCGCCGATGTAAGGAATGATGTTGCCCACCATCTCAGGCCAGTCCTTGAAGGTCTTGCCTGCACCGGAAATTGCCTGATAAGTGGTAGCCACCACCTCGTAAGGCTCAAATTCCTTCCATGCGGTCAGCACGGGAGCATAACTCTGAATGGAACAGTTGGGCTTTACAGCCACAAATCCTCTGGTGGTTCCCAGGCGCTTTTTCTGAAAGTCGATGACCTTCATGTGCTCGGGATTGATCTCCGGCACCACCATAGGCACATCAGGGGTCCATCTGTGGGCACTGTTGTTGGAAACAACGGGAGTCTCTGTCTTTGCATAAGCCTCCTCGATGGCCTTGATCTCCTCCTTGGTCATATCCACAGCGCTGAACACGAAATCCACATTTGCTGCAACCTTCTCCACCTCGGTCACATCCATGACCACAATATTCTTTACAGACTCCGGCATGGGGATATCCATCTTCCATCTGCCGCCTACA
>JAGATV010000043.1 GCA_017621075.1 Lachnospiraceae bacterium | reverse complement strand
GGATATAACCGTCCGAGGACTGTTGGAAGCATATATAGCTAACCACAATGCGCAGGTTGAGGAAACGAAGCAATTTCAAGTTGGAATGGTGACGGTGGAAGACGCAAACGATTCCTTGTATTGTTATACAAATATGGAGAACACCATGACATGCCTAAAAAAAGATCTGGTGGATGATTTAGGCGGCTTTTTCCGCATTAGGCATGATGGTGGTGTCAGATACCTTGACTATCTGGAGAAAAGCCAAAACACAAACAGTCAGGTGATACGGTTTGGAGAGAATCTGATGGATTTCACGTCCAATATCGACGTAAGCGAGATCGCAACAGCAGTTATTCCGTTAGGGGCGAAGATGGAAACAAGTGCAGTTGAGGGACTTGAAACAAGGCTGACCATAGAATCAGTGAATGATGGTCAGGATTATGTGTACAGTGCTGATGCGGTGGAATTATATGGATGGATCTATAAAACTGTGATCTGGGATGATGTGACACTTCCCCAAAACCTAAAATCCAAGGGAGAAAAATTTCTTGCGGAAACGCAGTTTGAGAACATGGTCATTGAAGCAAAAGCGGTTGACCTGCATCTGACAGATAAGGATATTGAAAGCTTCAAAATATCAGACCAAATCATGGTTGTATCAGCACCGCATGGTTTGAATAGGTATTTTCGTTTGACAAAACAGACATTAAATCTGAACAATCCGGAAAAGGATACCATAACACTTGGCAAGGATGAAAGAGTGCCATTGTCTGCAAGAACAAGTCAGGCAAGTGAAGAAATTAAGAAAACATTAGAAAAGATTGTGCCAACAAGTACTATTCTGAATAAAGCGCTAAAAAATGCGACTGAACTGATTGCATCTGCAATGGGTGGTTATGTTGTGAAGAACAACAGTGAACTTTTGATCATGGATACTGATGATATAAATACTGCAACAAATGTTTGGCGATGGAATATCAATGGTCTTGGCTATTCTTCCAATGGATATAAAGGTCCTTATGAGCTTGCAATGACTATGGACGGAAAGATTGTTGCAGACTTCATTGCATCAGGTACAATGTACGCAGACAGGATCAAGGGTGGAACATTGAAGCTCGGAGGGGCAAATAATGGAAACGGATTGATGCAGGTATATGACGAAAACGGGGATATCATTGGATTTTGGGACAATACAGGAATAAGGATACAGTCACCAGATAAAAGTGATTTGTGCGATATCAACAGTGGTTATATCTACTTTAAGAAATATGGCAAAACTAATGGTGCAGTAGGTGCAAATTTGCTGACTTCTGCAGGAAATACTTATAATACCATGTCATTCAGAAGTTTAGGAGATATGATTGTTTTTTCGCAGAACACAGACCCGTATTATATCATAAATCCGAAAAACAAATTGCTTTCTGATAATAAATACACTGAAAACCACCATTTCAAAGGAAGCATTAGATCGACTGATTACATAATAGCTCCAAAATTGAAGCTGTCAAATGGGGTTGAAATATATCCTGGAACATGGCTTGATGCAATTTCTGCACTTATTAGCAATAATCTATATGTGTATGGTGCTATTGGGTGTTCTGGCGTATTAAATGCGGATGGCGCAAATATCACAGGAAATGTATGTGCAGGTAGTCTCAGCACAGATGTAAGCATCAGTGCTGATGGCAATATATACTCAAAAGGTGATGTAAATGCATGCGATCTGGTGTGCGAAGATAGCGTATATGTAGGCGGCATAAGGTTACAGGCGCAGGAATATGACTCAAATAATGCGCTCGTTATTCAAGGCGGATTATATGCCTATGGTTCCCTTGGATGTTCTGGAACGAAATACAGAGTTGTTGACACAGAACATTATGGAAAGGTCGGCATGAGTGCTTTTGAGACTTGCGAGCCTTACTTTGCCGATATTGGAAGCGCAACTATTGCAGATAATGGTGAAGCAAGGATTGAATTTGATCCAATATTTGCAGAAACCATTGATATGGAAAGTGAATATCAGGTATTTCTTACTAGGACTTCACAGGCAAATATAGAGTGGGTTGATAAGCAAGACGGATTTTTTGTAGTTCATGGAGATCCGGGGGCAACTTTTGACTGGAAACTGTGTTGCAAGCAAAAGGGATATTCAGACATAAGAATGGCACCTATAAATATTGAGATACCCAAAAAGAAGGAGAGTGAAGAAAATGGCTAATATCTCAGACTATTTGAAGCAAATTTTATCTTCAAGATACGGAAAGGAAGTCCGGCAATCTATCCATGATGCCATACAACAATGTTATGCAGATGGAAAAGCAGGTTCTGTTGACTTGAATGCGAGACAGTCGATTACTGATATAGAAAGTCAGATTGGAGATGTGTATAACTCTGAAAGTACATATAGCAGGGGCGAGTATTGCATTTATAAAAATATACTATATAAATGTGTTACTGATATCACAAATCCTGAAGAGTGGAACGCAGAAAAATGGGAAAAGGTAACGATCACAGTAGAATTAAGAGATATCAGCGATTCAACAGTAGCTTTCACGCAGGATGAGGCCAGGGAGAATATCGAATCTGGGGAGTCTGCAAAGACGCTCTTAGGAAAGATCAGGAAGTGGCTTGCGGACCTTACCGCACCTGCATTTGCACAGATGATAAGTTCCTACACCGATCTGATGGCCAACACGGCTTCCGGGTACCTGCCGGATGCGCTGGCGGTGAAGGATGGATTCAATCTGATAAAGTGGAAATACCACGGCGCTGTGTCAGGTGGAACAGCACTTACATTACCATCTGATTATACAGAGCTTAAGGTTACTTCTATTTTCACAAATGTCGATTCAGAGATATCGATTACTGTAAATATTTTGCGAGACGATTTATCTGACAGCGTTACAAGGTTTTTTGAAGTTGGAAATCTTGATACAAGGCTGGAGATTGGCGCCAGAACAAACCTTATTGCACTTTATGTCTGCCAAAAAGGAGGTACGGACTTCTTGTCATCTACCTACACAAAGTGCTACTACAGGTGATAAGGCATCGGCGGAGCCTTTAATCTGCCGGGAAAGGAGCCGGAATGGCATACATAAAATTCAAAGATTCAGAAATGATAAAAGCATCGGTGCTTCCGATGCATCCCAACGTGGTGCGTATTACCACTGACACGGAGCCTGTGCTTACAGGGTTCAGACTGTTTTTGGATCCAGACGGTAAATATCCACTGGATAATGGCGAATATGAGTCTTACACCACGCTGTACCGACAGGGAGATGGCTGGTACGAGCTGTCCAATGACGGCACCGTGTATCAGGAAGTTGCACCGGTGCAACCGGCAGAGTTGACAGAAGAGCAGAAGCAGATTGCAGATATCCGAAGCCAGATATCCAGCCTCAAGGCGCAGATCACAGCCACGGATTACCAGGTCATCAAGTCATACGAATATTCCCTTGTTGGCCTGGATTCCGATTATGACATTGAGGCACTTCATCATTCCAGGCAGGATTTAAGGGACCAGATCAACGAGCTGGAAGCGCAACTGGCCGAGCTTGTCGGATAGGATGGAGGACGGAACATGAAGAGATAGAAATAAAATGGAATATCAATCAGAGCCATAGAGCCGGATGCCGAAAGGTGCCCGGCTCTTGCTATAAGTAAAAAAGAAAGAGAGGTCTATATTATGGACAAAGTAAAAGCAACTGTAATTGCGGTAGTGTCAGCGCTTATGAGCTGGCTGGGTATTCTGGCCGTGCCGGTATTCCTACTGGTTGGCTGCAATATTATTGATTACATCACAGGTCTTATGGCGGCACCGTACCGGGATGATGGAAGCATCAGCAGCTACAAGGGCATCCGGGGGATCATCAAAAAGGTGTGCATGTGGCTTTTAGTGCTGATTGGCGCATGGATCGACATACTGATTAACTATGCAGTGGAATGCGCCGGTGTAAGCCTTACTATCCCATTTATCGTGGCAACTGTGGTAGCTGTGTGGCTGGTGGTCAATGAGATTATCTCTATTTTGGAAAATATGCTGGATATCGGCGTGGCAATGCCGCCCTTCTTACTTCCTGTTGTGAGGTATATCAAGAAGCAGGTAGAAGAAAAGGCAGACGTGACCGTAAATGAGGAAGCGGAGGATAAGGACTATGAGTAAAGCATCATTATATGAAGGCCCAGACATCTCCTATCATAACGGGACCGTCAATATCAAGCAGATCCGGGATGCCGGCTGTAAGAGGGTCGGCATCCGTGCCGGATATGGCAGAAACAACGTGGATCAGAAGTACATAGTCAATGCGCAGGCCTGTTACAATCTGAATGTGCCTGTGCTGCTGTACTGGTTTTCATACGCCTACACCGTGACTATGGCTGTGGCAGAAGCCGGATATGCCGTTGCGCAGGCGGTGAAGTTCTGGGCACAGGGCTGCCCTATCGCCTTTGACTTTGAGTATGATTCGGTCAACTATGCCAGGAAGAAAGGTGTTGCGCTGGACAGGACCATCGTAACAGATATGGCCATTGCATTTCTGAAGGAGATCGAAGCAGCAGGGCATATCCCTGTTATTTACACAAACCGGGATTACCTTCGCAACTGGTTCGATATGGACAGGATCGCCAGGGAACTTGGGACCATATATGTATGGTATGCCCGCTACACTTCTGTGCTTCCTTCAAGCGAGGAAAACATCCCGGATATCTGGCAATATACCTCCAAGGGAGCACTTCCCGGTGTGAGCGGTAATGTAGATATGAACCGTTTTTATACTGATTTCGGTCAGGAACCAGTAAAAGCTGACCGGGAGGAGACCTGCAACATCAATATCCTGGACTTCCAGAAAGCGGCCAATGCGGACGGATACCGGGATGCAGATGGTAATCCTCTCAAAGAGGACGGCATTGACGGACAAAAGACCCAGTATGTGCGCCGGCAGATCTTCCTGAAGGCGAAGCGGACAGTGCTTGGCTATAAAGTCTGCTCCACCGGCGCTGTGGTAGAGTGGTGGCAGCGACGTTGCAATGAGATCCTTGGCCACAGCCAGGAAGTGGACGGGCTGTACGGTAAGACAGCAAGATGCGAGACCATATTGGCGCAGGAGAAACTGGGTCTGGCCGTGGATGGCGTTGCCGGATATGACAGCATCCAGGCTGTTTTTTACAATTAAAAAATGTCTCATTTACTATCACGGAGGTGCCAATCCGGGAGCCGTATATCAGGGGAGACAGGAAAAGGATGATGCGCTGGCACTGGTGTTAGCCATTGGACCTATCCTGGAGGCAAATGGTGTGGATGTGGTGTACACCAGAACTACAGATGTCTATGAGTCGCCTTACCAGAAAGCCATGGAGGCAAACGAGGCAGGAGCGGACTATTTTGTCTCTATCCACAGGAATTCCAGCCCCTACCCCAACCAGTACACCGGAGTGGAGAGCCTGGTGTACAGCCGCTATGGGCAGGCGGCAAGGATGGCTTACAACATCAATGACAGGCTGGAGGAAGTGGGCTTTGTGAACCAGGGTGTCAATGAACGGCCTAATCTTGTGGTGTTGAACAGTACCGAGATGCCTGCTGTCCTGGTGGAGGTAGGTTTTATCAACACGGATGCGGACAATGCTCTTTTGGATGCACGGTTAGACGAGACCGCCAGAGCCATTGCGGATAGTATCCTGCAGACGGTGTGGAGTTAGGCACTTTACCCAAACTTTACAAACAAATTACCCAAACATGATATTATGTGATTTCCCTCCATGTTAGTATGACAACGTAGTAAAGAGAAATGAAAAACAGCAAGTATGGAGGAAAATGATTATGAAAAACAGATGTAGTAAAGTACTGGCTCTTGTAGGAGCCTTGGCCCTGATGATGGGCAGCCTCACCGCATGCGGTGACACCAACACAGGAAGCAGCGTACAGGGAACCCCTGCTGAAAGCAAGGTGGAGAGCAGCGCAGCAGAAAGTAAAGTAGAGAGCAGCGCAGCAGAAAGCAAGGATGCACAGACCACTCTCTCCGGAACCATTCAGATGTCCGGCAGCACTTCTATGGAGAAGCTTGCAAATGCTCTCTGTGAGGCATTTATGGAAAAATATCCCGATGTAACCGCAACCGCTGAGTTTACCGGCTCCGGCGCAGGCATCGAGGCAGTCCTTGCAGGAACTGTTGATATCGGCAACTCTTCCAGAAACTTGAAGGAGGAAGAGAAGACCAAGGGCGCTGTTGAGAATATCGTGGCAATCGACGGCATTGCGGTATGCTTAGATCCTGCCAACACAGTAGCCGATCTGACCAAGCAGCAGCTGATCGACATCTATACCGGCAAGATCACCAACTGGAAAGAGCTGGGCGGCGCAGACGAACCTATCGTAGTAGTGGGACGTGAGGCAGGTTCCGGCACCAGAGGCGCTTTTGAGGAACTGCTTGAGGTGAAGGACGCCTGCAAGTATGCCAACGAATTGGACAGCACCGGCGCAGTGATCGCAAAGGTGGCATCTACTCCCGGCGCCATCGGCTATGCATCCCTGGACACCATCGATGACAGCGTGGTCGCTGCAAAGATGGAGGGCGTGGAGGCAACTGCAGAAAATATCAAGGCAGGTACTTATTTCCTCTGCAGACCTTTTGTAATGGCAACCAAAGGTGAGATTTCCGAACAGAGCGAGCTGCTGCAGGCATGGTTCGACTTTGTAATGGGTCCTGAAGGACAGGAGATCGCAGCAAATGTGGGTCTTATCACTGTAGAGTAAAAGGAAAAGGATCATGCGATGAAAAGTGAAACCAACGCTTCCATAATGGGTAACAGAAAAAATAAGGCGGTGGTGGAAACTGTGGCACAAATAATCTTCACTATTTGTGCCTTGTTCGCTATCCTGGCGGTAATTTCCATCACCCTGTACATGATCTTGAGCGGGACGCCTGCCATCTTTCAGGTGGGCCCCATGGAGATCCTATTCGGAACGGTCTGGGCTCCCACAGCAGCAGAGCCCAGATTCGGGATACTGTATGTTATTCTCACTTCTATTGTAGGTACCTTTTTGGCCATCCTCTTAGGAGTGCCCATCGGAATCCTGACAGCAGTATTCCTGGCTGAGGTGGCACCGAAAAAGCTTGCCATGGCAGTCAAGCCGGCGGTGGAGCTTTTGGCGGGAATCCCTTCTGTGGTCTACGGACTTCTGGGAATCTATCTGCTTGGCCCGGTGATGTATCGACTGGAGAAGTTTGTCTTTGCAGATTCGACCACCCACCAGTTTACAGGGGGCGCCAATCTTATGTCGGCGGTGATCGTGCTGGCGATCATGATCCTGCCTACAGTCATCAATATCAGCGAGACTTCCATCAGGGCAGTGCAGCCCGGCATCAAGGCCGCTTCCCTGGCACTGGGAGCCTCCCATATACAGACGATCTTTCGCAGCATCCTTCCGGCAGCCAGATCCGGCATTATGACGGCGGTAGTGCTGGGAGTGGGAAGAGCTATCGGAGAGGCCATGGCGATCACGTTGGTGTCCGGCAGCAGCGTCAATCCGCCCCTGCCTTTCAATTCCGTGCGCTTCCTCACAACGGCCATCGTCAGTGAGATGGGGTATGCAGAGGTGGGAAGCACACACAGAAATATGCTCTTTACCATCGGACTGGTGCTGTTTGTGTTTATCATGCTGATCAATGTGGTCCTGAGCAGGATATTGAAGAAAGGAGAGGTCCATAGATGAGGAATCCTTCTATTACCGTGAAAAGAAAGCACCCTATAGATACTTTCCTTATGGGAGCTATCTATTTGTCGGCATTTCTTTCCGTATTTTTGCTCCTTGGCATTATCGGCTATGTGTTTGTAAAAGGAATCGGCACGGTTTCGTTAAGCTTTCTGACCACCGTGACCAGTGCCCTGAATCAGACGGTAGGTATCCTTGGAAATATTGTGAACACTCTGTACATGATCGTGATCACCCTGTTGATCGCCACACCCCTGGGCGTGGGTGCGGCGATCTACTTAAACGAATATGCCAAGCCGGGAAGACTGGTGAGCATGATCGAATTTACCACGGAGACCCTTTCCGGGATCCCTTCCATCATTTTCGGACTGTTCGGCATGGTGTTTTTTTGGGAAACCCTGGGCCTGGGATATTCCATCCTTACCGGCTCTCTGACGCTGACGCTTATGGTGCTTCCTCTGATCACCAGGAATACCCAGGAGGCGCTTAGGACCGTGCCTGACAGCTACCGGAACGGGGCTTTGGGCATGGGTGCCACCAAATGGTATATGATCCGCACCATCCTGCTCCCTTCTTCCATGTCCGGTATCGTCACGGGTGTGATCCTGGCCATCGGGCGCATCGTGGGAGAGTCGGCGGCACTGCTCTTCACGGCGGGAAGTGCTTACAGACTGCCCCGGTTCACGGAAGATGTAGCGGGAAACATCGGCAAATGTTTCGGAAAGATCATGGAGCCAGGAGGAACCCTGACCATCGAATTATACCTCAGGATGCAGAAAGGGGAGTATGATGTGGCATTTGGTGTGGGCTGCGTGCTCATCGTCATCGTGCTTTGCATCAACCTGCTGACCAAAGTGGCAGCCAATCGGTTGAAGCCTGTAAAATGAGAAAGAATGTGCGTAACAGAAAAATCTGTGCGGCAAATAAAAGAGGAAAAGAGCATATATGGAAAACAGTAAAATATCGGTAGAGAATCTGCATCTTTATTATGGCACCAACCATGCCCTGAAGGATATCAATATGAATATCAGGGATCATGCCATCACGGCGTTTATCGGCCCCAGCGGATGTGGCAAATCGACCTTCTTAAAGTGCCTGAACCGCATGAATGATCTGGTGGAAAATGTGCGGATATCAGGAACCGTTCTTCTGGATGGGGAGGACATTTACGGCAGCAGGGTAGATACCACGCTTCTTCGGAAAAAGGTAGGCATGGTGTTTCAGCAGCCTAATCCCTTTCCCATGAGTATTTATGATAATATTGCCTACGGTCCCAGGATACACGGCATCAGAAACAAGGCCCAGTTGGATGAGATCGTGGAAAATGCCCTGAAAGGAGCTGCTATTTTTGATGAGGTCAAAGATCGTCTGAAGAAATCTGCACTGGGACTTTCCGGAGGGCAGCAGCAGAGACTTTGCATTGCCAGGGCATTGGCGGTGGAACCTGAGGTACTTTTAATGGACGAGCCGACCTCCGCACTGGACCCTATCTCCACATTGAAGATCGAGGAACTGATGGAGTCCTTAAAAAAGAAATACACTGTGGCGATCGTCACCCACAATATGCAGCAGGCGGCCAGAGTGTCCGATTACACGGCATTTTTCCTGGTGGGTGAAGTGGTGGAGTCCGGTCTTACCAAGGATATTTTTGCCCGGCCTAAGGACAAGAGGACGGAGGACTATATTACAGGACGTTTCGGTTGATGAGAAGGAGAGAGGAATATGTCACCCAGAGTTATATTTGAACAGGAACTTAAGATGCTTAGGGATCAGGTCACAGAAATGGGAGAGCGGGCAGAGATCAGCTATGACAAGCTGCTTTTGGCCATCAATGCCTGTGATATGGAAAAGCTGGAGCTGCTTTTGGACAATGACAGGCAGATGACGAACATGCAGAGGAACATCGAGGCAATGTGCCTTACTCTTCTGACGAAGCAGCAGCCGGTGGCGAAGGATCTGCGTCTGGTGACCTCTGCCTTGAAGGTGGTTACGGATATTGAGCGCATCGGAGACCATGTGTCGGATATTGCAGAACTGTATCTGCGTATGGGAGCGGAGACGGAACAGAGCCCTTATGGAGAGCATATATCCGCCATGATGGAGGAAGCAAAGGGCATGCTGTCAGATGCAGTGGATGCTTTTGTGAACGGAAATGAAGAACAGGCGCAGGATGTGGTGGGCCGGGACGATATCGTGGATGATATGTTCAACGGCATCAAGGATGCCATGATGGAGGCTATCCGCAACCGGACACTGGATGCGGACAAGGTAGTGGATATCCTGATGATAGCAAAATATCTGGAAAAGATCGGGGACCATGCAGTCAACATCGCAGAGTGGGCCGTCTTTCAGGTTACCGGTGATATGCAGGGAGTACAGTTGTATTAAAAACGGAGAAATGCCTTATTTTTCTGTGGTCAAAAGATTTTACATAAATTTTACATTGGATGATGATACATTTTACATAAGTCAACTATGATGTAAGAGGAGTAAAAAGAAATGTAGGATTTTGATTGCGGAAAGGTAAGGTATTTGTATGAGTTTTTTTGATCTGCTTACAATGATAGGTGGACTTGCGCTGTTCCTTTACGGAATGCATCTGCTTGGGGAGGGGCTCTCCCAACTGTCGGGAGGACGGCTGGAAAGCATCCTGGAAAAACTGACAAACAATCCCATAAAGGCAGTTCTGATGGGGGCCGGTGTAACGGCGGTCATCCAGTCTTCTTCCGCCACTACAGTCATGGTGGTGGGTTTTGTGAATTCCGGTATCATGAAACTGGAGCAGGCGGTAGGCATCATCATGGGCGCCAATATCGGCACCACTGTCACTTCCTGGATCTTAAGTCTGACCGGTATCGACAGTTCTTCCTTTTTTGTACAATTATTGAAACCCACGTCCTTCTCTCCGATCCTTGCTATCGTGGGCGTGGTGATGATCATGTTCTCACACCGGGATAAAACTAAGAGTGTGGGAGCTATTTTAGTGGGTTTTGCGGTGCTCATGTTCGGTATGGATACCATGAGTGAGGCTGTGAAGCCTCTTCGTGATGTACCTGCGTTTACGAGCATCCTCACCAGGTTTTCCAACCCTATCCTGGGGATGTTGGCAGGTTTGATCCTGACGGCGGTGATCCAGTCCTCGTCCGCATCGGTGGGTATCCTGCAGGCACTCTGTCAGACCGGGGCTGTGGGATACGGGGCGGCGATTCCCATTATCATGGGACAGAATATCGGTACCTGTGTAACTGCCATGATCTCCGGCATCGGTGCTTCCAGAAATGCCAAGCGGGCAGCTTTGATCCACCTGTATTTCAATATTATCGGCACTGTGATCTTCATGGTGATATTCTATGCCATCAATGCAGTGAATCCCTTTGCCTTTCTGAAGGAGTCGGCCACACCCGTGGGCATTGCAGTGATACATAGCCTCTTTAATGTGGCGGCAACTCTGTGTCTGCTTCCCTTTTCCAAGCTACTGGTGAAGCTTGCGACCCTGACCATCAGGGAGGAGGACAAGCCGGAAGCTGTCACGGAGGAAGAGAAGATCCTGGGCCTGTTGGATGTTCGGTTTCTGGATACGCCTTCCTACGGGGTGGACCAGAGCCGGAATGTAGCATGTTATATGGCGGACATGGCCAGGGAATCCATAATCCTTGCCATAGATCTTTTGAACCATTATAATGAAGAAAAGGCTGCAAGAGTAGTGGCGTTGGAGGATGAGGTGGATCGGTTTGAAGATGCCCTTGGCAGCTATCTGGTGAAACTGTCCGCCAAAAATCTGCCGGAAAAGGACAGCAATACCCTGAACACCCTGTTACACTGTATCGGTGATTTTGAGCGGATATCCGACCATGCCCGCAATTTAAAGGAGGCGGCGGAGGAAATGTACCGTAAGGATTTAAGCTTCTCCGATAAGGCCAAAGAGGAGCTTAGGGTATTTGAGCAGGCGGTGACAGACATCCTGGATCTGACCGTTAAAAGTTTCCGGGAGGATGATGCGGAGCTTGCGGCCCAGGTAGAGCCTCTGGAGGAAGTGATAGACAGCCTGAATCTGGATATCAAGCAGCGGCATATCAAAAGGCTCAGGAAGGGAAAGTGTACCATTGAGCTGGGCTTTATCCTGTCGGATATCAGCAACAATTTTGAGAGGATATCCGATCATTGCTCCAATATTGCGATAGGAATGCTGGAGGAGGGAAAGAGCGTGTTCGATCCCCATGCTTATCTGGAAAAGGTAAAGGGAGAGGACAATCTGGATTTTGCCGGAAAGATGATGGTCTATCAACAAAAATACAGGCTGCCTTGATTTTGGGATTGCAAATAGAAGAAGGCTAAGATAAAGTAAAGTAGGAAGAGGATGATGATATGGCACTGATCTATGTGGTGGAGGATGACAAGAATATACAGGAAATAGAGACTTTTGCCCTAAAGAATGTAGGCTACCGGGTGGAAGGCTTTGCCATGGCAGAGGATTTTTACGAGGCACTGAAAACAGAGGTGCCGGATCTGATCCTTTTGGATATCATGCTGCCGGATGAGGATGGCTTAAGCATCCTAAAGAAGCTGCGAACACGGGAGGATACGGTCACGGTGCCCATCATCATGGTGACGGCCAAGACTACGGAGATCGATAAGGTAAAGGGACTGGACCTGGGAGCGGATGATTATCTGACCAAACCCTTTGGAGTCATGGAATTGATCTCCAGAGTGAAAGCCATGCTCAGAAGAAGTGTCCGCAGTGAAGAAAAGGAAAAGATCCTCAAACTGGGGGGCGTGGTGTTAAATACGGAAAAGCATGAGGTTTCCGTAAACGGTTCTCTATGTGAACTGACTTATAAGGAATATGAGCTTTTAAAGCTTTTAATGACCAATGCAGGGATCGTGACTACCAGAGAGGTGATTTTGGACCGTATCTGGGGGATTGATTTTGAAGGAGAGTCCAGGACGCTGGATATGCATATCAAGACCCTGCGCCGGAAGCTGAAAGAAGAGGGCAGTCTGATCAAGACGGTAAGGAACGTAGGATATATCATGAATTAGGGCACGAGGGACCAAGAGGCGATATGAAGAAGAAAATCAACAGGATGCTGATGTTGATTGCGGTGCTGGCAATTGGCATGACGGTGTCCCTGATCACAATGTTATTTTACAATCTGTTCCGCAGGCAGGTCATAGAGGACCTGAGAGATTCTGCCCTTGTGCTGAGTCAGTGGGATGAGCCGGAGGAACTGGAACAGATCTGCAGTGAACTGGGTGACAATGGCGTGCGCGTCACACTGGTAGCAGAAGATGGCAGGGTCCTTTTTGACAACGAGGCAGATGCCGGTGAAATGGAAAATCATGGCAGCCGTCCGGAGATCGTGGAGGCTCTTGCGGATGGGAAGGGCCAGTCTATGAGGCGGTCCCAGACTTTGGCAAAGAGTACCTTTTATTATGCCGTCCGCATGGATGGGGGAAGGGTGCTGCGCATAGCAAAGGATGCAGGAAGCATCTACGGTATACTTTGGAATGCAGTACCCGGAATGCTGGTGCTGCTTGTGGTACTTTTTGTGCTTTGTATGGTATTGGCACACCTCTTTACCAAGAAGCTGGTGGCGCCTTTAGAAAAACTGGCGGAAAATCTGGATGGAAATGAATATGAAGATCTGTCCGGCTATGAGGAATTGACGCCCTTTTTTAACATGATAAAGGAGCAGCATCGGGATATTATGAAAAATGCCAGGATGCGTCAGGAATTTACGGCCAATGTATCCCACGAACTCAAGACGCCGCTGACTGCCATAACGGGCTATGCAGAACTGATTGAGACAGGGATGGCTTCCGGGGAAGACATGGTGAGGTTCGCCCATGGGATCCACAAGAATGCCAATCGCCTTTTGACTTTGATCAACGATATCATCAAGCTGTCCGAACTTGACAGTACGGAACAGGAGGTTGTCTTTGAACGGGTGGATCTCTATCAGTTGGCAAGATCCACAGTGGAGATGCTTACCCTGAGTGCAGAAAAGCATCAGGTATCCATTTCCCTCACGGGTACGCCGGAGTGCTATATTTCCGCAAACAGACAGATGATGGAAGAACTGATCTACAATCTGTGCGACAATGCCATCCGCTACAACAATGCAGGTGGAAGCGTTGAGGTACAGGTATATCCCAGACACAGAGAGGTACTCCTGGTTGTAAAGGATACCGGCATCGGTATCCCCAAAGAGCACCAGGAACGGATCTTTGAACGCTTTTACCGGGTGGATAAGAGCAGATCCAAGTCAACCGGCGGAACCGGACTGGGGCTTGCGATCGTAAAGCATATCGTGGCAAAGCATAAAGCCGTCATGGAACTGGAAAGCGAATCCGGAAAGGGAACCACCATAAAGGTGATCTTTCCGGATAGCATAGACGGATGACAGGGGATTACTCCTTGGCATCATCGGAGGAAGCCGTCATAGAGATTTCTTTATCGCCATCAGATTCTTTGTCGGAGTCTGATGGTTCTTCGTTTTCGGGATCGGGCAGGGTCATTAGCACTTTCACGATACAGTTCTGGTCAATACCCTGGACTTTCAGGCGGATACCGTTTTCCAAAATCACTTCTTCGTTATCCTCCGGGAGACGGTCCAGGTGTTCGATGATGATACCGCCTATGGAGTCATAATCTTCACTGTCAAGGCTGGTGCCCAGTGCGTCATTGATATCATCCAGCTTCATGCTGCCCTCTACCAGATAGGCGCCGTCTTCCATTTCCTGAATGTATTCCTCTTCGTCCTCATCATACTCATCCCGGATCTCTCCCACGATCTCTTCCAGAAGATCCTCCAGAGTGATCATACCTACGGTAGCGCCGTATTCGTTCAGAACGAAGGCTACGTTGGTGGTTTTTTCCCGCATCTCATACATCAGATCGGCAATCTTTTTAAATTCGTAGGTATAATGGGCATCCCGCAGGATGTCTTTTACATGGAAAGAAGTCTGATCCTTGGTCAGGATGAAATCCTTGATATTCACGAGGCCGATGATATTGTCCTTGTCATCCTGGTAAACCGGAAGACGGGTATACATGGATTCCCGGAATACCTCCAGGATCTGTTCGTAGGTATCCTCCAGGCTTACGGTCACCATGTTGATACGGGGGATCATGATATCCTTTGCCAGGGCATCTGAGAAATCAAACACATTGTAGATCATTTCCCGTTCTTCGGATTCGATGACGCCGTCTTCATGGCTGACATCCACATAAGTCTTTAACTCTGTCTCCGTCATGGCGGAGCTTTTTTTGTTGGGATCGATATGTAACAGGAACAGGATTCCGCTGGAAAGCTTGTCCACCAGATAGATCACGGGGGTCAAAAGGTGCATGAGGCCGTAGATGATGCCGCTGTATAACAGGGATAATTTCTCGGATGATAACATGGCCCAGGTCTTGGGGACGATCTCGCCAAACAGAAGGACTACTATGGTAAGGATGCCGGTAGCAATACCCACAGCCAGATTGATCCGAAGGGCAAGTGTGGTTGCCAGGGCAGATGCGGAAATGTTGACGATATTATTGCCGATCAGTATGGTGCTCAGCATTTTGCTGTAATTGTCTAATATCTTGTTGACAGTAGCAGCACGCCTGTTGCCTTCTTCCTCCAGCGCACGCATTCTGACGCGGTTGCAGGTGGTAAGTGCTGTCTCTGCAGAAGAAAAGAAACCGGATAAGATGACCAAAATGATCAAAGTAACAGATTGTATGACACCAGGGGTATCCATTGTAAAAAAACCACTCCTTTATTGAAAATATTAATTGCAACTACTATACAATAGGAGGTGATAAGTTGTCAAGTTTTCCAAAGGAACGGAATATACATAATTACATAGAACCTGTTTGAACGGGAGATAGGAACGGAGGGAAAGTTTTGGAAAGAAGGGAAGAGACGAAAGTGCCGGCACTTTTCTTTTTAAAGTGTCTTTTGTTTTCCTACATATTGACGGCTGTGCTGCTTTTGCTTTTGGCACTGGCACTTTATAAGCTGGGGCTGGGGGAACGGATCGTGGCGCTGGCGATCATTTTGATCTATGTGGCATCCACGTTCTTTTCGGGATATGTGACAGGAAAGAAGGTGCAGAACAAAAAATATCTCTGGGGACTTTTGATGGGCAGTCTCTATTTTGGGGTGCTTGTGTCAGTATCCCTGATCATCAACCACTCACTGGGGGAGGTGGGCAGATCTTTCTTTACCACACTGGTACTCTGCGCAGGGGGCGGGATGCTGGGAGGCATGGTAAGTTAGGAAGATATTGAGGCGTTTAGAGGTATCTTTGGCAGTAAAATACAGAGTAAAGGCTCGGAGTCGGTACAGGTGGCTGCGGGCTTTTCTATTATAGATTTATGGACGTGCTGATATTTTTTTTACGAGAATTTTACTTAGATTTTTCACCGGAGTGATAGGGGGATTTTGGCAAATAAAGTAAAATGATAAAAACAGAATTATCATAGAGAGGAAACGTATGAAAATCAGAAAGCGGTTAACAGGAATCCTGTGTTTGGGACTTTCCATCCTATTGTTTGGCTGTGGAAGCAAAAATACAAGTGTGGATACAGATAATGGGGCAGCAGACTTTACGGCTGGGAAAGGGAAAACGGTTCTTCGGATTTTATCCGGTTCTGAGAACCGGGAACTGGAAGATATTATAGCGGACTGTGCCAATAAAGAGAATATTAAGATTGAGATAGATTACAAGGGTTCCATTGACATTATGAGAGAATTGAAAGATGGAGCGCCGGATTATGATGCAGTATGGCCGGCAAGCAGTATCTGGATTTCGCTGGGAGATGAGAAGCATCTGGTAAAGCATAATGCCTCCGTTTCACTGACCCCGGTGGTTTTTGGGATCCGTAAGAGCCTTGCGCAAGAGCTTGGATTTATAGGCAGGGATGTATCTGTACAAGATATTCTTGCCGCTATTCGGGAAGGAGAAATGAGCTTTTGCATGACCAGCGCAACCCAGTCCAATTCCGGCGCCAGCAGTTATATTGGCTTTTTGTATGCCCTGCTTGGCAAACAGGATGGTATGACACTGGGAGATTTGGAAAATAAGGATCTGCAGATACAGATACAGGAACTTTTAAGCGGTGTGGAGCGCAGTTCGGGAAGCTCGGACTGGCTGAAGGAATTGTTTCTGACGCGGGATTATGATGCAATGGTAAACTATGAATGCCTTATCATTGATGCGAATGAGCAGTTGGAAAAAGAGAATAAAGAGCCGTTGTATATTGTGTATCCTTATGACGGACTTTCTATTGCGGATTCGCCGCTTGGTTATGTGGATCATCAGGACAAGGCAAAAGAAGAAGCGTTTCTTGCTGTAAAGCAATATCTTCTTTCGGAGAAAGCCCAGTCTGCCATAGAGGCGACCGGCAGACGGATCAGTATAAACAGTGTGAGTGAGAAAAATGCTGATATCTTCAGAAGCGACTGGGGTGTGGATACAAAGAGAATCCTCTCCCCGATCCAGATGCCGGAAGCAGAAGTTTTGATGAAGGCATTAAACATTTATCAGACGAATTTCAAAAAGCCATCATTGAATATCTACTGCCTGGATTTTTCGGGAAGCATGAGTGGAGATGGACAGGTCCAATTGAAACAAGCGATGGAACAGATATTGATACAGGAAAATGCCGAGAAGAATCTTTTGCAGGCAAACGAAGGGGAGGTGAATATCGTCATCATATTTGACAGCGAAGTGAAGGATGTCCTGTATGCCGCCGACAGCTCGGCAGAAGCCTTAGAAGAGCTCTACCGGCAGGTGGAAAAGCAGGAAACAGGTGGTGGGACTAATATCTATGCGGCAGTAGAGGAAGCATTAAAGCTGGCTTCGGATTATGAGTTGAGTCAGTATACACCGGCGGTCATTTTGATGACGGATGGCCAATCCAGAAATTATATGGATGAGTTTGCAGAGTCATATAAAAATTATAATCTGGATATTCCGGTATTTTCCATTACCTTTGGGGATGCGGACAGGGAGCAGCTTGAGGAGATCACCGTGCTGACAGGGGCGCGTGTGTTTGACGGCACCGAAAATCTGTCAGAAGCATTTCGCAGCGTGAAAGGATATAACTAGGATGAAGCATAGAAACAGCAAAGGCGTTTTAATGACAGTATGCGCCGTATCACTCACATTGCTTTTGTTCTCTGTTTTGCTGTTTGGCTTGAAGTGGAATCTCTTGTTGTGTATGCTGCTTGCAATTGTGTTTTACATAGCAATGACACTTTTGTTAGAACCGGAAAGAAGAATCGGACGGGTGAAGCTTTCTGCTTTGAACAACGGAGAGCTGTTGCATGAAAAGCTTGGCGAGGCGGGAGAAGATTATGAACGCATCCGGCGTGCCGGAATGGAGATCAGGGATGATGGGCTTAGCAAAAAGGTGATCCGGCTTCAGGATACGGCGTATAGTATCTTATGTTATCTGACGGAGAACCCCAATAAGATTTCATCGGCGCGCCGGTATATTGACTATTATCAGGAAACGGCAGCAAATGTGCTGGAGAACTATGTCATGTTTCAAAAAGCCGGCCTGGATACCAAAGAGGCAGAACAGGTAAAGAAAAATACGCTGGAGGCTGTTGACACGCTTAATGCAGCCTTTTGTATGCAGTTTGAAAAGCTGATGCAGAATGAACTTATGGATATGGAAGCAGATCTGAATCTGCTGAAGCAGACTCTTTACTCGGAAGGATACGAAGAAATAGTAGGTGCAGGAAAGCAGGAATGTGATTCATGAAGAAAAAAGTGGCAGGCCTCATACTTCTCATAATGGTTATGGCAGTGATCGGAGGAGTGTATCTGTATCAGGGAAAACAAAAGAAAACGGTGGCAGACGGATATCTGGGCGGGGAGAAGATAGGACTCCTCGAGGACGAAGAAGTACGGGACATTTTGGCAAAAAAGTACAATCTTGACGTCAGTTATTCCAAGGCAGGTTCGCTTGATATGGTAACAGCGGATTTGAATGGTAAAGATTACCTGTTTCCCTCCAGCAATATTGCACTGGAGTATTACGAAGATATGCATGGAAAACCGGCACAGAGTGAGATCATTTTCAATACGCCCATTGTAATTTATAGTCACAGACCAATAGTGGAAGCTCTTGAAAGGGAAGGACTCGTTACGAAGGAGGGTGAGGTATCTTATATTGATATGAATAAGCTGGTAGAGCTGATTGAGAGTGACACCCGATGGGCAGATATAGGAGTAAACGAGCTCTATGGAAGGATTTCCGTAGATACGACAGACCCCAGTAAATCCAATTCGGGGAATATGTTTGCGGCGCTTTTGGGCAATGTGTTAAATGGCGGAGAAACTTTGACAGAACAAGATGTTTTGCAGGTGCTTCCGAAGCTTCAGGGGATCTTCAATAAGCTCGGTTATATGGAAACTTCCTCTGCAGATCTGTTTAACCAGTTTTTAAAACTGGGTGTGGGGGCAAAACCGTTGGTAGTAGGATATGAAAGCCAGTTGATTGAATATGCGGCACAAAATCCGGAGGATTATGAAAAGATCAAAGAGGATATCGTGGTGCTGTATCCGACGCCTACTGTATGGTCTTCCCATGTCATGATTGCACTTGACGATGACGGAAAACAATTTTTGAACGCTTTGCAGGATGAAGAGATTCAGAAACTCGCATGGATAAAGCATGGCTTCCGAACTGGAAGTGCAGGTGTGGCATCGGATATGGAAAAACTAAATAAAGGAGAAAGAAAGATGGCAGAAATTACTTTGGCAGATTTGAAAGAAAAGAAGGAACCCGTACAAAAGGCTGAAAACGCATCAGAAACCGGATGGATGGAGCAGGCAGTGCCGGAACTGACACCCCAGGAGAGAGAAAAGGTAGAAGCGCTGAAAGCCCAGATCGATGTGACAGATTCACAGATGTTAATGCAGTTTGGCGCCGGCGCAAAACAGAATATTGCGGATTTTTCGGCCAATATATTAAACAATGTCCGATCTAAGGACACCGGGTATGTGGGAGACCTGATGACGGATCTGATCGTTAAGGTGCAGGGACTGGATTTTGATTCTTTGGAACATGAGACAGGGCTGAAAGGACTGTTTAAAAAGGCAGAATCGAAAGTAAAGAAATTTATTGCACAATATGAAACGCTGGAGGTGCAGATTGACAATATCGAAGGCAAACTGGATGAAGCGCGTATGGAAATGCTGAAAGATATCGGGATGTTTGACGTCCTGTATGAGAAGAACCTGGAGTATTTCAAACAGCTTCAACTGTTTATTGTTGCCGGTGAGGAAAAGATAAAAGAATTGAACGAGAAGACGATCCCGGCCCTCCGAAAAGAAGCAGAGAATAGTGAAGATCCGATGAATGCACAGATTGTGCGGGATTTTGAAAATACGGTAGCACAGTTTGAAAAGAAAGTGTATGATTTGAAGACGAGTAAAACGATCGCACTTCAGATGGCGCCGCAGATCAAACTCATTCAGAATAATGACAAAATACTTGCAGATAAAATCCAGACGGCGATAACAGAAACGATTCCTCTTTGGAAAAGCCAGATGGTAATGGCGCTGGGACTGTATAAGCAGCAGGAAGCACTAAAACTGCAAAGAGATATTACGGATACAACGAATGCACTTTTGGTAAAGAATTCTGAAAAGCTGAAACAGAATACTATTGAGGTGACCAAGGAATCAGAGCGAAGCATTGTGGATGTGGAGACTTTGAAAAAGGCCAATGAGAATTTGATCTTAACCATAAATGAGACGGTAAAGATCCAGAAGGAAGGAAGAGAGAAACGTGCAGCGGCAGAAACGGAACTGATTAAAATTGAAAATGAGATCAAGCAGACGCTTTTAAATGTCTAAATCTCTATTTTTACTGTTTTTTGCTGTTTTTTCAAAAAAAGCCTTTTACATTGACGGGATTTATGTTATACTACAGAGAGTTTATCAGTCATATAACGGAACAGACCATCAAGGAGGCAAATTGAAATGAAGCATATCAAGACTTTGACAACCAGAGATTTAAAGGAATCCATGAAGAAGGGCGGATGCGGCGAGTGCCAGACTTCCTGCCAGTCTGCCTGCAAGACTTCCTGCACTGTAGGAAATCAGAGTTGTGAAAAGATTAAATAATCAAACAAGTACGAGACTAAGGTAAGCAGCGATTCCGGTCGCTGCTTCTTTGTGTGACAAGGAGTAATAACAGTGATACACCAGTACAAGAACAATGGATACAATATCGTCATGGATGTGAACAGCGGATCTGTACATGTGGTGGACGATATTGTATATGATATGATCACCGTGATCGAGCCTTTGGTGAACGAGGGGATCAAAGATCCGGAGTTGATCAAGGCTGCGGTCCTGAACCTTGCCAATATCCCTTATCCGGTTGAAGAGATCAAAGAGGCCGTGGATGAGGTGCTGGAGCTTGAGAAGGCGGGACAGCTTTTTACCAAAGATATCTACGAGGATTATATTTTTGATTTCAAGAACAGACAGACGGTGGTGAAGGCGCTGTGCCTGCACATTGCCCATGACTGTAACCTTGCCTGCAGATATTGTTTTGCGGAGGAGGGCGAATATCATGGAAGACGTGCCCTGATGAGCTTTGAGGTAGGTAGGAAGGCCCTGGATTTTTTGGTGGCCAATTCCGGAAACCGTGTGAACCTGGAGGTGGATTTCTTTGGCGGGGAGCCGTTGATGAACTGGCAGGTGGTCAAAGATCTGGTGGCCTACGGCAGGAGCCTGGAGGAACCGCACCACAAGAAGTTCCGCTTTACCCTCACCACCAACGGAGTACTTCTCAATGACGAGATCCTGGAATTTGCCAACAAAGAGATGGCCAACATCGTTTTAAGTATCGATGGGCGAAAGGAAGTCCACGATAACATGAGGCCCTTCAGAGGCGGACAGGGCAGCTATGACATGATCGTTCCCAAGTTCCAGAAGGTGGCAGAGAGCAGGGGGCAGATGAACTATTATGTGCGGGGGACCTTTACCCATAACAATCTGGACTTTTCCAAAGATGTGCTGCATCTTGCGGATCTGGGCTTTCAGCAGATCTCTGTGGAGCCTGTGGTGGCCCAGCCAACAGATTCTTATGCCATCACAGAGGAGGACATCCCGAAGCTGAAGGAAGAGTACGATAAGCTGGCTGTGGAAATGCTGAAACGAAGAAAGGAAGGAAAGGCATTCAATTTCTTCCATTTTATGATAGATCTGCAGGGCGGCCCCTGTGTGGCAAAGAGGCTTTCCGGCTGCGGTTCCGGAACGGAATATCTGGCAGTGACGCCCTGGGGGGATTTTTATCCCTGCCACCAGTTTGTGGGAAATGAGAAGTTTTTGATGGGCAATGTGGATACCGGCATCGTCCGGGAGGATATCCGGGACGAGTTTAAGTGCTGCAATGTCTATGCCAAGGAAAAGTGTAAGAAATGCTTTGCAAAATTCTATTGCAGTGGTGGCTGTGCCGCCAATTCCTACAATTTCCACGGCAATATCAATGATGCCTACGACATTGGCTGTGAGCTCCAGCGCAAGCGGATCGAGTGCGCTGTCATGATGAAAGCAGCCCAAATGTGCGAAGAGGAAGCTTGATTGTTTGGAAGATAGAGAAAAGAACAGAAAGGATAAGGAAACATGAAAAAAAGTAGAGCGATCATTATTCTGCTCTGTGCCATCCTTCTTACGGTGGGGATCTCTTATGTGGATATCGCCGGGGTGGATGCTCAGGGAACAGGCAGCGCATCTGACATCAATCTTGGTCTGGATCTGGCCGGCGGTGTTTCTATCACCTATCAGGTAGTGGGTGATGAGGCGCCTGATGAAACGGATATGAAAGATACCATTGCCAAGCTGCAGAAGCGTGTGGAGAACTATAGTACAGAGGCCATTGTGTATCAGGAAGGCTCTGACAGGATCAATATCGAGATCCCCGGTGTCAGTGATGCCAATGCCATCCTGGAGGAGCTGGGAAGACCCGGTGCCCTGTATTTCATTGCCGAGACAGATGATGCCGGCAGCCAGAACTACTCCATACAGGCAGTCCAGGATGCAAACGGCAATGTGGGTTATACTTATGTGCTGAACAAGACTATCGAGGAACTGCAGGCAGACGGGTCCATCGTGTTGGAGGGTACTGACGTTAAGGATGCCAGAGCCGGAAGCACCCAGGATAGTATGCAGAATACCACTTATGCGGTAAATCTGACCATGACCCCCGATGGGACTTCCAAATTTGCCCAGGCTACCGAGAGAGCATATCAGAGGGGCGAGACCATCGGTATCTACTATGACGGCAGCTTTGTCAGTGTGCCTTCCGTAAATGTGGTGATCACAGACGGCAATGCCACCATTTCTCCCATGGAGACTTATGAGGAGGCTGAAAATCTTGCTTCTACCATCCGTATCGGTGGACTGAAGCTGGAACTGGAGGAACTGCATTCCAAAGTGGTGGGTGCACAGCTTGGTGTGGAAGCCATTGATACCAGTTTGAAGGCAGGTGTCATCGGATTTGCCATTGTGGCACTTTTCATGATCGTGGTATATCTGATCCCCGGTGTTGCTTCCGTGATCGGTCTTTGTATGTATGTGGCACTGGTGGTGCTTTTGCTGAATGGTTTTGATATGACCCTTACCCTGTCAGGGGTGGCAGGTATCATCCTGTCCATCGGTATGGCAGTGGATGCCAATGTTATCATCTTTGCCCGTATCCGTGAAGAACTGGCAACCGGCAAGACTGTAAAGAGTGCCATCAAGATTGGTTTTGACAAGGCCTTGTCTGCCATCATTGACGGTAACGTGACCACCCTGATCGCAGCGGTAGTGCTTCTTTTACTGGGTCCCGGAACCATCAAGGGATTCGCCCAGACGCTGGCTCTTGGTATCGTGCTGTCCATGTTCACGGCGTTAGTTGTAACCAGGTGGGTGCTGAATGCGCTGTTTGCACTGGGCTTCCAGGATGCAAAGTGGTATGGCGTGGGCAAGGAGCACAAGACCATCAATTTCCTTTCCAAGAAAGGCATCTTCTTTGGCCTTTCCCTGGCAGTGATCGTTGCAGGATTTGTGGTAATGGGTGTCAATAAGGCCAATGGAAATGACACTTTGAATTACAGCCTGGAGTTCAAGGGCGGTACTGCTACCACGGTAAACTTTAATGAGAGCAGGACTCTGGAGGAGATCACTGCTGACATCGTTCCTTTTGTGGAGGAGGTAACCGGCAGTGCTGTACAGGTACAGACCGTGCAGGATTCCACAGAGGTCATCTTCAAGACCAACGTTCTGAGCCAGGAACAGAGAGAACAGTTAGAGAATATGTTTGTAGATAACTTCAGCGTGGATCGTGCTCTGATCACAACGGAGACTATCAGCTCCACCATCAGCAATGAGATGAAGTCCGATACGATCCTGGCGGTGGTGATCGCAATCGTATGTATGCTGATCTATATCCGCATCAGATTCAGTGATATCCGTTTCGGCGTCAGCAGCATCATTGCACTGCTCCATGACGTACTGGTGGTGCTTGCCTTCTACGCAGCAGCAAGAGTTTCCGTAGGCAATACCTTTATTGCCTGCATGCTGACCATCGTAGGTTACTCCATCAATGCGACCATCGTTATCTTTGACCGTATCCGCGAGAACATGGCAGAGATGACCAAAAAGGATGACTTAAAGGATGTCATCAACAAGAGTATTGTACAGACCTTATCCAGAAGTATCTTTACTTCCCTGACTACTTTTGTCATGGTTGCAGCTCTGTATGTTCTGGGTGTGACAAGTATCCGTGATTTTGCCCTGCCTCTGATGGTAGGTATCGTCTGCGGTGCTTATTCCTCCGTATGTCTGGC
>JAGATV010000042.1 GCA_017621075.1 Lachnospiraceae bacterium | reverse complement strand
GATAACTGTGCCTTCGACTACCTCTCCTGCATGTATTGTCTTTAATGATTCTTCCAACATTTGTTCAAAAGTTAACTCTGACATAATTTTGAACCTCCTCGATTAATTTATTTGGGGTGGAAGCCCCCGCGGTAATACCCACTAGTCGAACAGCTTTAGGTAGCTCTAAATGCAAGTCATCCAGTGTCTGTATATAATAGGTCTGTGCACATTCACCGCTGCATATCTCATACAGCTTTCTTGTATTGGAACTGTGCCTGCCTCCTATTACGATCATCACATCAGCCTGGGCCGCAAGGGCCTTCGCCGAACGCTGTCTTTCCTCTGTTGCGTTACAGATAGTATTAACAACAGTACCATTGTAACCTTTTTTTTCAAAAATTTCAACTATATGTTGAAATTTATTGTAGTTAAATGTCGTTTGAGAGACAATGCAGAGTTCTTCCTCCGGTTTTACCTCAAATTTTTCTGCCTCTTTATATGTCTCCAACACCGTCACCGGACCGTTGCACCAGCCTCTGATGCCCTCCACCTCGGGATGTCCGGGATTTCCTATAATGATGATATGCTTTCCGCTATTGCTTTCCTTTTCCACGATCCGGTGTATCCTTTTTACAAAGGGACAGGTTGCGTCAACACACTCAAATCCCTTCTGCTCCAGGATATTCTGGATTTCCCTGGGGACACCATGGGCACGGATAATGATGGTGCCTTTCTTTGCCTCCTGATCATCGGAGACCTTCTCCGGATTCATCGAAAGCAGTTCCTCCCTGCTGCCAATGACGCGCACTCCCTGCTTTTCCAGATCTTTCACCACTTCCTCATTATGGACGATGGGACCGTAGGTATATATAGTTTTCCCCGTTTTTATCTGCTCATACACCGTATCTACCGCCCGCTTCACTCCAAAGCAAAAACCGGCGCACTCTGCAAGCCTTACTTCCATGCCTTAACTCCTTTCGCAGATTTCGGTGATATGGGCAATGACTTCCTCCACGGTCATATCCGAAGTATCCACCAAAAGGGCATCCTCAGCCTGTCTCAATGGAGAATGTTCCCTGTGCATATCACGATAATCGCGCTCCTCGATGTCCTGTCTTATCTGTTCCAGATCGCACTTCTGCCCCTTGGCCGCAAGCTCGTCAAACCGCCTTTGGGCGCGGACATGGCTGCTGGCGGTCAGATAGATCTTTACCTGGGCGTCCGGCAGGACACAGGTGCCAATATCCCTGCCGTCCATGATGCAGTCACGCTTTTTCGCCAATGCCTGCTGCAGTTCCACCAGTTTCTTTCTCACGGCAGGCTGTACACTGATCACGGAAGCCATATTGCCGACTTCCTCCGTGCGAAGAAACCCATTGACATTCTCACCGTTTAAAAACACTACCTGCTCGCCGTTCTCATAATCTATGGTAATGTCCGCTTCTTTGCACTTTTGGCTGACCGCATCCCCGTCCCGGGGGTCCACCAGCTCTCTTAACATGAACAATGCCATGGCGCGGTACATGGCGCCCGTATCCACATAGATCAGTCCCAGTTTCTTTGCCACCGCCTTGGCTATGGTACTCTTTCCTGCGCCTGCAGGTCCGTCGATTGCAACATTATAAGCCATTGTCTGTTCTCCTTACTGTAAATTTTCCCCGGCACTCACTCCGGCCACATGGCCCGTGGACCAGGCGATCTGAAGGTTGAAACCTCCCGTCATGGCATCCAGATCCAACACTTCTCCCGCAAAATACAAACCCTGCACCAGCTTGGACTCCATGGTGGAAGGGTTGATATCCTTTACGGAGACCCCGCCCTGGGTGATGATAGCCTCCGCAAAGGAGCGGGTGCCCGTCACCGTCAGGGGAAGATTCTTGATCAACTGTAAAAAGTTCTTTCTCTCCTGCTTGGTAACCTCATTGACTTTCTTGTCCGGATGAATGCCGGAAAGTTCGATCATGACAGGGATCAGCCGCACAGGGAAAAGTCCTCCCAGGGCATTCTTGAACTGCTTGTTCCTGCTCTCCTCAAAATCCTTGAGCAGGCGCCTGTCCAACTGTTCCTCGCAAAGAGCAGGCTTCAGATCAATGTACAACCTGACGTCCTCCCCTTTGCACTTTCCGTAAAAGCTGCTGGCGCTTAAGACCAAAGGTCCGCTGACCCCAAAGTGGGTGAACAGCATCTCTCCAAATCCGCTATACAATTCTCTTTTTCCGCTTGTCATGCGCAGAGAGACATTTCTTAAAGAAAGCCCCATCAGGTCCCTGCACCAGCTCTCCGCCGTCTCAAGCGGCACCAGTGCCGGTCTTGTCTCCACCAGCTTATGTCCCGTTTCCTTAGCGAAACGGTAACCGTCTCCCGTAGAACCCGTGCCGGGATAGGACACGCCTCCGGTGCAGACGATCACCCGGTCTCCATGCAGGATGCGCCCGTTTGACAGTCTGACTCCGGTACAAAAGAGCTTGGGCCCTGCTGTCTGAGAAGCATCCTCTTTTCCCTCTTCTGTCAGGATCTCCCTGACCTCGGTATTCAGACAGATCTCCACGCCCCGCTTTTTCAGTTCCCGGTGGAACGCACCGATGATGTCGGAGGAATGATCCGAAACCGGGAACACCCTGTCCCCTCTCTCTGTCTTTAAGGGACAGCCTGCTTTTTCCAAAAATTCCATTACCGCCCTGTTGTCATACTGATACAAGGCACTGTAGAGGAATTTTTCATTGGTACAGATATTGTCAAACAAAGTCTCCATATCCCCGGCATTGGTCACATTACAGCGGCCTTTCCCGGTGATGAAAAGCTTTTTCCCCAGTTTCTCGTTCTTTTCTAACAGAGTGACCTTCTGTCCGGCATCGGCTGCCGCCAAAGCCGCCATCATCCCGGCCGCTCCTCCGCCGATTACGATCACGCTTCCCATTATGTTTCTTTCTCTTCCTTTCGCAGGGAATAATTCAACATCGGCTCATCATCAATGAAATTGATCTCATCATTCAGATAAACCTGATAATTGTTCCACACTTCTTCCAGGGTTTCCAGATTTTTCTTCACATCCTGGGGACATTTCAGGCACAGGGCCACCACCAGGGCGTTGATGACACTCAAAGGTGCCACCAGGGAATCCACGATGGACACCATATCACTCCTTGCAAACAGATTGCAGGAGGAATACAGGTTCATGGGGGAATGGATATTGTCGGTGATGGCGATCACCTTGGCATTCCTGTCATTGGCAAACTCCATGGCCTTTAAGGTACGCATGGAATATCTGGGAAAACTGATGCCGATGAAACAGTCCTTCTCACTGATACGGATCATCTGTTCAAAGGTCTCCGTAACGCTGGTGGTGTTTAAGAGTACCACATTTCCCCGGATCATATTGAGATAAAAATGCAGGAACGCCGCCAGGGGCTCATTGCTCCTCAGCGCCATGATATAGACAGTATCCGCTTCCAGAATACCGGACACCGCCATCTCAAAAGCCGCCGGGTCCAGATTCTGTATGGTATCCTGCAATTTTTCGATATCGGAAGTGAGCACCGAGGTCAGGATTTCCGACTGGCTGCTCTTTCCGTACTTGGCATCCATCTTCTGTATATTGCCCAGTTTTCCCTGTACACACGCCTCCAATGCCTTCTGAAATCCGGGATATCCCTCATAACCGATACCTGAGGCAAATCGCACGACCGTGGATTCACTGACTCCCAGAGTCTCACCCAGTTTGGCTGCCGTCATGAACACTGCCTGATCATAATGCTCCAGAATGTAGCCGGCTATGGCCTTATGGCCCTTGCTCATTTTATCATAACGTTCCCTGATCCTGTCTAAGATATCATACTGTCTTTCCATGTTCTTCTCCCTGGTCTGCATCCCGGTCATCTCCGTATGGATGCTCTCCTATATTCCTTCCGGCAAAAGCGTTGTAGGCATGTTCTAACAGAACCATCGTCTCAAGATCCGACAGATCATAATCCCCTGTCAGCGTCATACATGCTGCGCCGTGAATAAAGATCCACATCTTCATAAAAATATCTCCGGGATTGGCGCAGCCCTGCACTCTTGCCAGATTGATCTCATAGACCACATTGCCGCCGGCGCCGTTTAATATCTCGTACATGCTCTTTTTCTGGTCTTCCGAAAGCTCCACTCCCCCCTGGGTTCCCCCTGTCAAAAAAAGCAGTTCAAAAAGGTGCTTTTCTTCTCTGGCAAAAGCAATATATGCCATTCCCAGATTTGCAAAGGGCGCTTTCCCCGTACGGGGATATAATCCGTAATAATCCTGAAAAAAGGAAATTGCCTTCAAATATACTGCGCTCCAAAGTTCTTCCATATTCTTGTAAGTCCTGAAAATCGGCTGCGTCGAACAGCCTGCCCTCGCCGCCACCTTTCTGGCTGTGACATTGGCAAAGCCTTCCTCTCTGGTCATGGCAAATGCCGTCTCAAGAATCCTGTCGACCGTGATCGTCTCCTTACGGGCCATAGTATCACTCCTTCTCCTTTGTGAGTCTGGGATCTATGATATAACACTTGTTATTTTACTTGGAATCAGTGGGATTGTCAAGGCACATCCGCTTATTCTCTCAGAAACATCTCTGCCACACCACTCAATCCACAATCGCCCAAACGGCCTCTAGTCCTTTGCCATCATCACTGTACCCACTGCCATGATCGCAAGTGCGATATCAAACTGCAATGTGGGTTTCTCTCCCAGAAGCATCATGCTAAATGCGACACCCAAAAATGGCGCTATGGAGTAATAGGCGCTTGTCTTTGCGGCACCCAGATCTTTTTGCGCCATAATATAAAAGTTGATGCTCACGTCACGATTTCTTCAGAACTTTTATTACTGATCATTTTTGTACAATTATTTTCAAATCCCCAGCAAATACACGCACCTAACACAAACAACGAACCTTCATTGAATACAAATGCAGCCCGTCCTTCAAAACTAAGGATTACACTTGCAGCGGTCACCAGACCAATGGAAAGCCACAATTTTTTAGAGATTGTTTCTCCGAAAATCATCAATGCGATCAGGGATGTGGCTACTATTTCAAAATTATTGAGCAGGGATACATTTGCGGAATTCGTTCTGCCGATACCTGCCATCAACAGTATGGGAGCTATCATATCCAATACCACCATCGCAACCGTATACGGCAATTCTTTTTTCGTCAGGGGTTCTTTCCTCTCTGCTTTCCCTATTACCTGCTCCCCAAAACTGTAAATCAGCATTCCCACACCGGCTCCCAGGTAAAGAAATGCCGCCATCATCGTCGTTTCTACCTTTGTCAGCAGCATTTTTGCCAAAGGGATATTGAGCGCATATAATGCGGCTGCCAATATAGCAGACACAGTAGCAATATCCTTTGTTTTCATAGAATGTTTCATCTTCTTGCCAGCGTCCTAACTACGTCCTTCCATCTTTTTGTCTTCCCAGATCCGCAAAATCCCCCTCCGATATATCCGTACTTCGACTCCACCACGAAATCCATCCGGGTACTGTCCTGTTCTTTCTTGAAAATATGAAAATCTATATCGAACACTTCTCTCGAAACGCTTTCTGCGCGCTTTTGCCGAATTGACAGTTGTTCCATGAAATTCCGAATGCCTTCCTCATCCCGGCTCGTCAATTGAGGGACGTCCGCATATTCCCCCAATAGTCCCGGCGCATATTGCATGAGAAAGGAAGCTCTCATTTGTTCATACTGTTCCCTGTATTCTTCCGAGCAACGATCTACCTCTGCGAAACCATACTTGTCTTTGATATACTCCATGACTTCAACCATGCTATGAGGATCTGCTTTCAGATATTTCCCGATCCGTGCCTGCCGGATGCGGAACACTTCTGTCTGCACTCTCTGCTTTATGGTTTTTTATGTTTCCCCCAATAAAAAACGAAGTCGGCCCATCCGCTCCTCCGATAACACTGATGCTGCCCGCAGATTTTTCTGTCTTTCCCATTTTGTCTCCTGACCAAATTCCAGTTTATTAAGATTACTATACACCACCAGGGTCTCCCCTGCAAGCGGACATTGCCGGCTTTGTATCCGCATAAAGCTGGCACTTCATGCGGATGATGGGCTGTCGCCCATTAAGCAGCAAAATGAAAACAGCCCGGCAAGAGCATGAATGCTCTTGCCGGGCTGTTTTCATTTTGCTGCTTGTTTGGCTTGTAGCTTACACAGGGTATGCACCGTTTTGGGTGTCTGCCTGGGTCATATCTACTTTTTCCTGCTGTGCCTGACGATATTTGAAGAAGTCGGTAGCAACCTGAGGGAACAGAGCGTAGCTCAGTACATCCTCATCCTGCTGCTTCCATTCTTTCATCTCACCTTCCAGTTTGTCCATCTCGGCAGGCAGATTGTCTGCGAAACGTCCTGTCAGTCTCTTTTCGCCGGGAATGACCTTGTCGATCACTTCCTGGCTCATGGGCTTAACAGTCTGACCATACTCACCGCGCAATACTGCCTTTGTCTCCTTGGTAGCCATCTTGTAACGCTCGCCCATCAGTACATTGAATACTGCCTGTGTACCAACGATCTGGGAGGAAGGGGTAACCAGAGGGGGCTCACCTAAGTCCTTACGAACCTGAGGGATCTCCTTCAGCACATCATAGTACTTATCCTCTGCGTTCTGCTCCTTCAACTGGCTTACCATATTGGAGAGCATTCCGCCGGGAACCTGATAAAGCAGTGTCTTGATATCAACACCCATAACCTTGGGATTGAGCAGGCCGTTAGCCAGGCACTCATCCCTGTAAGGTCTGAAGTAATCAGCGATCTCTGCCAACAGATTCTGGTCAAATCCGGTGTCATACTCTGTGCCCTTAAAGGTTTCTACCATAACCTCGGTAGCAGGCTGTGAAGTACCCATTGCGAAAGGACTCATAGCAGTATCGATCACATCGACACCGGCCTCTACTGCCTTCAGATAGGTCATGCTCGCAACACCGGAAGTGTAGTGGGTGTGTAACTGAATAGGCAGCTTGGTATTTTCCTTCATGGCCTTGATCAGCTCTCCTGCCTTGTAAGGAACCAGAAGACCTGCCATATCCTTGATACAGATAGAATCTGCACCCATCTCTTCGATCTGTTTTGCCATGTTTGCCCAGTACTCTAAGGTATAGGCATCACCCAGGGTATAGGAAAGAGCAACCTGTGCATGGCCTCTGCCCTCCTGCGCTTTCATCTTGTTGGTGGCATTGACAGCCTCCTGCAGGTTGGGCAGGTAATTGAGGCAGTCAAAAATACGGATGATATCAATACCGTTTGCGATGGACTTCTGTACAAAAGCATCTACCACGTCATCTGCATAAGGTCTGTAACCCAAGATATTCTGTCCGCGGAACAGCATCTGCAGCTTGGTATTCTTGAAGCCGTCACGCAGCTTTCTCAGTCTGTCCCAGGGATCTTCCTTCAGGAAACGAAGGGAGGCATCGAAGGTTGCGCCGCCCCAGCACTCTACGGAATGATAACCAACCTTGTCCATCTTCTCCACAATGGGAAGCATGAACTCGGTGGGCATTCTGGTAGCGATCAGAGACTGAT